>NZ_CANQLZ010000010.1 GCF_947624825.1 uncultured Acinetobacter sp. | reverse complement strand
TTACTTGGACAAGATTTGCAAACAAAGTTAGATGCTAAACAACAGCCTCAACTTTTCAAATTAGCAAAAGCATCAACAGATAAACATCCATCAACTCAAGAGGAATTTCCTCGTCTACAACTCTACTCAGTAAAAGATGGTCATGCTCTTGCTGCATTTAAATTTTGTCTGCATCTAGCCTGTATTGGCCGACCACAAGCTCTTGAACTTAATCCACAAAAATGGGAGCCTTAAGTGAACTGCAAGACATTGTATTTCCTTGTCAGACATAGTGATCAGCCTCTCGATTCATATCTAGTCCATAATATTGATGTGCATCATAGACCAGACATTTTAATTGGTGAGAATACAGACACTTTAAATGGTTTCTAACAAAATTAATTCCGAATAATGCCCATTATGTTAGATAGCTAATCTAAGAAATTCAGAAATTTTATATTTTGATTCTTTTTTAACCTAAAAAAGATGTTTTTTAGGGAATAGTTAACTTTGAATTCTAGATATATTTATATCACTAAGTTGATCAAATCAAAGGAAAAAACTATGGGTAAGCTAGTAAATGGACCAAGTACAACAGGTAATCCATCTGGTGGTGGTCGTGGTAATAATCCACCGAAAGGTAAGTAATTTTTAATTACTCAAGACTTGCTCAGCCACTAGGTGGTTGAGCAAGTTTTTGTAAATCAGTCGGCCATTGGTTTAGTAAGGCATGAGAAATTTTATTTTTATAAAAATTAGAAAAAAACTCCCAAAACTCATAGTAAATCGCATGCATATAGGCGGTATCTTGAGGTCTAGACTCATAATCATTTTGGAAAAATCTATAGATAATCCACAGTAAGAATAAAGTGTTATTGGCCTTATACTCAGTTTCTATATTTAGCAAAATATTTATTGTTTCTCGGGTAGTCCTTTTGCAATTAGTAGTTTGAATATGATTACGATCAACTGTGTCTGAAAGTAGCCAATGGAAGTCTGTATAGCTAATAGGAAAGCCTTCATTGGCCTTTTTGATAAAGTTTTCTTTTTTATCAGTGTAATTCAATAAATAGTTTGAAAAGTTTAAACCATGGTAAGTAGAGGGCTTTTCATCATCTAGCTTTAAAGCAGCAAATGTTGCCATTAGAGTCAATAAGCTACGACTGGGATTAGTCCATATAGCCTTATGTTTACTAATTTTAGTAAACTTACCATCCTTCCACTGAAAGGTTTTTGGGTTCAGTTTTTTTTGGAAGAACCAGCCTAAACATATTGGTTCAATATCATTAAAAAGAGAACGGTGAGTCAATATATCTAAATGAGAAAGAAGGGAGTAAAGGCTTAAACCAAACATACTTTGTGAAAGAATCTCTGAATTATTATGGCTAATAGCTTCGTTCCAAAAATCGTCTAAAGTTTGATCTTGAATTTTTAAAAATCCAAAATTAGCCAAAAACATTTTCAATTTATTAAAGTTCTGCTGATTCAAATCATTATTAAGAGCATCAACTAATTGGATATGATCCCAAAATAAAGAAAATTCAATATCTCTAGGGAGACGGATTACTGTAAAAAAGTTACTAAAATTTGCATCTTTATTAAAAAAATTATCCAAGTCACTATTCAATAATTTGTAATTATTATTCAAAAACTTATCTATTGTTTTTAATACAAGATTCTTTTGATTTTGATTCAAGTCATTAAAATCGGTATTACCTAGATGTACCAGTTTTTTACTTTCATTTTTTATGAGAGCTGCCTGATGTTTATCTATATTAAGTAGGATCTGGTCTAGGAACCTTTGGGTCAGCGTCATTTAACGTCTCTAAATCTATTAGCTTATTTAATTTCGCTAAAATCAACATAATACACGTTATGCGTAATTTTTTTCATTAAAAATCAATTGTATAATTATATAACAAAAAGCCCAATTACACCAGATTGAGCTTTTTGTATGAATTATTGTTGTGGCATCAATAACTACTTGGACAGTAATGGCATGATATATACCAACGGTGCATATCATGCTGGGAGAATAAAAATGGAAATTACTAAAGTTTTTCAAGCAGGTCGAAGTCAGGCTGTTAGATTGCCCAAAGCATTTCGCTTTAATGGCAACGAAGTTGCTATTAAACATTTTGGTCGTGGTGTCTTGTTACTACCTATCGATAATCCCTGGGACATTATGTTCGAGGCAATTAACGAGTTTGAAGTAGGATTTCAACTGGAACGTGCTGATCAAGGTGAGCAATTGCGTGAGGACTGAATAGCTACCAGTTTTGTAGATATCTTTTAGTTAGTCCAATAATTATCAGAAATTAATAACTATTCAGCTCAGGCATGAGAACAGATCATCACTACAAAATATAAATTTATTTAAGATTGATAACCACATCATACACAGCATGAAGAACGGGGCTGCAGTGTCCACTACCTTATGAAAACAATCTGATTTCAAGCCAATATGTAATTTTTTGTAAAAAACCAGTACGGTCGAGCCTCTTCGAGCCGTTGATAGATTTATTTCTTGTTTTACCAATATAAGTTATTGATATTTATATATTTATTTGATTAAAACTATTCTTCTTGTTATCCTGTTTTTACTTTAAGAACAGGATATAAAAATGTCTGAACTAAATTCAGGTGATTTATTCTTTGAAGAATTACATGACCAAGCTAACCTCGTTCCTGAAACACAGCAAAACACAATTGATCATAAAATCGTAATTGATGAACATATTAAAAGAACAAGCTATGTGATCATTCAGCACTTAAGGAATGTTGTCTCTTTTCAAGATAAGGTAAAGATGCCCTGGGGATATCACTCCAGATTTATTGAGCGTTTGTTACATCCTGAAGATAAGCTGATTTATAAAGGAAAATCCCAGGCGCTATTCAATGACATGAACTTGGCTCGGAGAAAAGAACATATCGTTCCCATGAACTACTTAATGTATGAATTATGGAGGTTGATAGAAGAAGATAACCATACAGATCAGGAACTAAGTAGTCTTCTACAAAGTCATCTGGGGATCGCTTATATTACTCAAGATGAAGCTAAACGACTTGACGGGAAAGAAACAGGTCTAAAATGTGCCATGCCTACAGGATGGCATTTAGGAGTAGATGATCCATTAGATCGATTGAAAGCTATTGGAATTGTTTTATTTAATGATAATGGTCAGGAAGTAAAAACATTAATAAATGTATAAGTAATTGAAATTTTTTTAAATAATACTGTATTAAATGACCTAAACTGAAAAATAGATATGCTTCTATCTATATTAAAAAGGACATTTTTTAACCTTTAAAGATTCTGACCGTTAATACTATGAAAATGAAAAAAGTCAGCCTTTTGCATGGCGACATCACCACTCTACCGGTAGATGCTTTGGTTAATTCTGCCAATAAATCTCTGCTAGGTGGTGGTGGGCTTGACTATGTCATTCATAAAAAAGCAGGCGTTTTGATGAAAAATGCCTGTATCGAGCTTAACAAAGCAAAAGGTGGGTGCAAAACTGGTTCTGCAGAGGTGACTATTGCTGGCGATCTACCAGCAAAATTTGTCATTCATGCAGTAGGTCCTCGATGGTTAGACGGAACTAAGGATGAACCTCAATTGCTCTGCGATACCTATAGTAATGCACTACTTAGAGCTGAAAAAATCACAGCAAAAACCGTTTCTTTTCCAAACATTTCCACAGGAATTTATTCTTTTCCACCGCAACTTGCTGCTGAAATTGCGATAGGAACTGTTTTATCAACCTTGATGACATATAGAACAGTAGAACATGTTTTCTTCGTTTCTAAGGAAAGAGAACATTATGAAACGTACAGGAATATACTGCTGCAACTAGAAGATCCCCATATCGATATTTTGCTTTAAACAATCAAGGCAACTTTAGAGTTTTTACCGCATTCAATACTATCTGCTTTCATTTTAATTGGCTAATGACCAAAGCTCATTAACGCTAGTTCTAATAATTTAGTCTATGAATTTTAAATATCGGTAAACAGCCTGCCGGCTGATACCAAACGCTTTTGCCAGATCAGCTTTGGATGAATACTTCCCTTCTTTCCAGGCTTGTTGTAACGCTTTGGCCTGATCAGTGGACTGCCACCACTCTCCTAGACAAATTTCGTCTATTCTTGGACTGCCACCACTTTCCTTACCAAATAGATTGATCCAATATGAAAACATCAAAGACCCCTTACACGGCAAAAAGCTTGCTGATATTTTGGATGAGTTGCTAGATTACTATAGTGGCTTTGAAGGCTTGAATCGTAAAATTGAAATTAGATGCTTTTGGCATAGACCCAAGTTTTAAATCATCATTACGATTCTTGCGTACCACACCATAAGCACGTGAAAAAGTAGAAAGCTTATATTTGTACGTCTTACGCCAAAAGGCAAAACAGAAACGTAGACCCAGGCACCCCCTCTCTCATCATAAAATTATACCAGTCAGTAAAATACCTTTAGATTAAGCATTTCTATGTTGGTTATTATTGTTGATTACTATATTGCAATTAGTGACCAAAAATCAAAGTACCCTACCCTACCTTAAATTACACCACACAAAATAAAAACCCTATATAACTGTTATATATAGGGTTTATTAAAATACAAATTATGTTATTTAGTGTATTTTATGTCGGTGACTCTTGCCAAGGTTGGGGTCGGGAGTTCGAGTCTCCTTTCCCGCTCCAAATTCGAAAAAACCCTGAATTTTTATTCAGGGTTTTTTTTCGTCTGTATGCAGAATAAGCAATCAAATAAATGCGGCGTTTAAATGAAAATGACCAAGATATAGAGCGATTTGGACGCATCTGTTTGATTTTAGCCATAACTTTGCACTTTTTTTGCTATTTTTCGCATTTTTTATGCATTTTAATTCCCAAAACAGGCGTCATAATCGGCACAGTCTTTGCTCTGCCCCTTTTCAAATTGTAATGCGCTGTGTATAACAATGACCTTTAGGGAAAATCAATAAGCATAGTCAAAACACATCTAAAAGCGTTAGACTATGCCCCATAATCAATGTAATGCAATGTCCTTGATGGACAAACAAGAAGGTGAAGGTTGATGCCGCTCAATACAGTTGAAGAGCTTGTAGCAGATATCCGTGCAGGAAAAATGGTTATCCTTATAGATGACGAAGACCGTGAGAATGAAGGTGATCTTGTGATTGCTGCCACCCACGTACGTCCTGAGGACATCAACTTTATGATCACGCATGCGCGTGGCCTTGTTTGTTTGACCTTAAGTAAGGAACGTTGTCAGCAGCTGAACTTACCACTGATGGTGGATGCCAACGGTGCCCAACACGGCACGAATTTTACCCTGTCAATTGAAGCGGCAAATGGCATCTCTACCGGCATTTCACCGGCTGAACGTGCGCATACCATTCAAACTGCAGTAGCAGCACATGCTAAACCAAGCGACATTGTGCAACCGGGACATATCTTCCCACTCATGGCACAGCCAGGTGGTGTATTGCACCGCGCCGGTCATACCGAAGCCGGTTGTGATTTATCGCGTTTAGCAGGTTTAGAACCCGCTTCTGTGATTTGTGAAATTATTAATGAAGATGGCACTATGGCGCGCCGCCCCGATTTAGAAGTGTTTGCAGAAAAGCATGGTCTTAAAATTGGTACGATTGCCGATTTAATTCATTATCGTATGACCAATGAGCAAACTGTTGAACGTATTGATCAGCAAAAATTAGACACCGAATACGGCACTTTTGACTTATATCGCTACCGTGAACTTGGTAATCCTGATATTCATTTAGCTTTGGTCAAAGGCGAGCCTGCCGAAGGTGTAACCACTGTACGTGTACATGGTTTTAGCCCCGCGCGTGACTTATTAAAACTCAATAAACAAGATGGCGAGCCGGCTTGGAATTTAGATAAAGCACTAAAAACCATTGCCAATAGTGAACGTGGTGTATTAGTGTGGATTGGTCAGCGCCATTTACAAGATTTAGGACCTGCCTTAGACAGTTTAATCGCCCCCAAAAGCGTTAAATCTAATGCAGCCTTGTCACAGCAATACCAAACCATTGGTGTGGGTGCACAAATCTTACGTGATTTAGGCGTAGAGAAAATGAAACTGTTAAGTTCACCATTACGTTTTAATGCGCTTTCAGGTTTTAACTTAGAAGTGGTGGAATACATCACCGCAAATCAAACATCTTAAGAAATTATCGAGGTTATTATGGCTGTTCGCCGTATTGAAGGTATGCTGCATCTTGCAAATGAAGACCGTTATGCGATTTTAGTGGGTCGTTTTAACAGTTTTGTGGTCGAACATTTACTAGAAGGTGCAATTGATACATTGAAACGTCATGGTGTATCAGAGGATAATATCACTGTTGTTCATGCACCCGGCGCTTGGGAACTTCCAGTTGTGGCAAAAAAACTTGCTGCAACCAATAAGTTTGATGCAATCATTGCTCTTGGCGCAGTAATTCGTGGTAGCACACCTCACTTTGACTTTGTTGCTGGTGAATGTGCCAAAGGTTTAGGCGTTGTTGGTCTAGATACCGGTTTACCCGTAATTAATGGTGTTTTAACTACGGACAGTATCGAACAAGCGATTGAACGCTCTGGTACGAAAGCAGGCAACAAAGGTAGCGAAGCTGCCTTAACTGCTATTGAAATGGTTAACTTGTTAAAGGCTATTTAACGCTATGTCGCAAACACTTCAAGCAACTTATGCAGCAAAACGTAAAGCACGTCGCTTTGCTGTACAAGGTATTTATGAATGGCAAATGAGCCACAACCCTGTGCATGAAATTGAAGCACGCACACGTGCCGACAATGCTATGCATAAAGTGGACCTTGGCTACTATCATGAATTGTTGACTCAAGTGGTTGCAAACTCAGCATCTCTTGATGAGTTATTAATCCCTGTGTTGGATCGCGAATTAACTGCCTTAGATGGCGTTGAACTTGCGACACTTCGTTTAGGCGCATATGAACTTCAAGAACATCTTGAAATTCCATATCGCGTGGTTTTAGACGAAGCGATTGAGCTTGCTAAACATTTTGGCGGTGCCGATAGCCACAAATACATCAATGGTGTATTAGATCGCTTAGCAACGACTTTACGTGCAGCAGAAAAGCAACAAGCCAACTAATTGGTGTGTTGTCATGGCTGAGTTTTCCATTATCGAAACCTACTTTAATCGACAGAATAAAAATGCTGTCGATTTAGGTGTGGGTGATGACTCAGCCGTGCTTACCCCACCCCACGGTCAACAATTGGTGATTTGTGCCGATACCTCAGTGGCAGGTCGTCATTTTCCGATCAACACCCATCCTCACTCCATTGGTTGGAAATCAGTTGCGGTAAATTTATCTGATATTGCTGCAATGGGTGCCAAACCGCATAGTATTTTATTGGCCCTGAGCCTACCCCAAATTGATCATGCTTGGCTTAGCGACTTTAGCCAAGGTTTATATGATTGTTGCGATCAATTTGGGGTGAGTTTAATTGGTGGCGACACCACGCAAAGCCCACACTTAACTATTACCGTCACTGCTCTTGGCTGGATTGAACAAGGTCAAGCAGTACAACGCTCTGGTGCAAAGCCGGGCGATTATATTTGTGTCAGTGGCACCGTCGGCGACGCTGCTTATGGACTGGCGCATTTAGGTCATCCTCTACAACAGCGTCTTGATTATCCAACCCCACGTTGCGAACTAGGCTTAGCCTTAAAAGGCTTAGCATCGAGCATGATTGATGTGTCAGATGGCCTAGCCCAAGATCTAGGGCATATTTTAAAAGCCTCTCAAGTTGGCGCTTCAATTGAGCTGAATGATTTACCTTTGAGTGAAACTTTGCGTTATTTACAGCATGAACAGCGTTATCAATACGCCTTGGCTGGCGGTGATGACTATGAGTTATGTTTTACCATTAGCCCCGAGCACTATGTAAAATTAAAACAAAGAAATTTAACAACGAATTATCGTAAAATTGGTGTAGTACAATCTAAACTTGGGCTAGAATTTACCCAAAATGGATTAGCTTACTCTCTCGATTTTCACGGATATCAACATTTTGCCTAAAAAACCGATTCAATTTAGCCATATGTCACCTTTTGAGCGCTGCATTGTGTTTTGTGGAGTAGGTTTTGGCTCAGGCTTAATGCCTAAAGCACCGGGGACATTTGGTTCTGCCTTTGCGTTGATATTTGTGCCTATTTGGCTTGTATTTGGCTTTATAAACACTATATTAGCTGTCGTCCTCATGTCTTTGATTGGAATTTATATTTGCGGAAAGACAGCTCAAATCATGCAGGTACATGATGATGGGCGCATTGTCTGGGATGAGTTTGCAGGACAATCTATTGCTTTTTTACCTCTCATTTACTTAGAGCAAATGAGTCTATTCTGGATACTGATTGGTTTTGTGCTATTCCGAATTTTTGATATTTGGAAACCGTGGCCAATCAATGTTGTCGACCGCCAAGTCAGTGGGGGCGTTGGCATCATGCTCGACGATATTATCGCAGGTATTTGGGCAGCATTTTGTATCTGGGCATACTTACATTTTACAATGACATAGATCATTAAGTAGGATTTTTCATGTCTACGACTGTTATTATCTTAGCTGCCGGTAAAGGTACGCGCATGCGTTCTAGCTTACCGAAAGTATTACAACCACTTGCAGGACGTCCTTTACTCGGGCACGTGATTGCAACAGCAAAACAATTAAATGCCAATAATATTATTACCATTTACGGTCACGGCGGTGACTTAGTTCAAAATGCCTTCCAAACGGAACATATTGACTGGGTAGAGCAAGCACAACAGTTAGGTACAGGTCATGCAGTACAAATGACATTGCCTGTGCTTAAACAAGACGGTATGGCCTTAATTTTATCTGGTGATGTGCCTTGTGTCACTCAAGACACCCTACAACGCTTACTGGATGCTTCACAACAAACAGGCATTGGTTTAGTCACCTTGACCTTACCAGATGCTTCAGGCTATGGGCGCATTGTACGTAAAAATGGCGCAATTCAAGCCATTGTTGAGCATAAAGATGCCTCTGATGAACAACGCCAAATTCAAGAAATTAATACCGGCATTTACTGTGTCAGCAATGCTAAATTGCATGAATGGCTACCAAAATTATCCAATGACAATGCCCAAGGCGAATATTACTTAACTGATATCGTGGCGATGGCATTGGCTGATGGCATGACTGTAGCCTCAGTTGAGCCAAATTTAGCTTTTGAAGTAGAAGGCGTCAATGATCGTGTGCAATTGGCTGCGCTGGAACGAGAATTTCAAAATTTCCAAGCTAAGCAATTAATGCAACAAGGCGTACATTTAATTGACCCAAGTCGTTTTGATTTACGCGGTCATTTAACTGTGGGTCAAGATGTATGCATCGACATTAATGTGATTATTGAAGGTGATGTTACTTTAGGTGACAACGTTGAAATTGGTGCAGGTTGTGTGATTAAAAATACCACCATCGCTGCAGGCACCAAAGTGCAACCCTATAGCGTTTTTGACAATGCTGTGGTGGGTGAAAATGTCCAAATTGGGCCTTTTGCACGTTTACGCCCGGGTGCCAAATTGGCTGCCGATGTGCATATTGGTAACTTTGTAGAAGTGAAAAATTCTAGCATTGGTGTTGGTTCTAAAGCCAATCATTTCACTTATCTAGGTGATGCTGAAATTGGTTCGGGTTCAAACATTGGTGCAGGTACCATTACCTGTAACTATGATGGTGCCAACAAATTTAAAACCATTATTGGTGATGCCGCTTTTATTGGCTCCAATAGTTCATTGGTTGCACCAGTCAATATTGGTCATGGTGCAACAGTTGGTGCAGGCTCGGTGATTACCCGCGATGTTGCGAATCACAGCCTTGCTTTTGAACGTAATAAACAACTCACGAAAGAAAATTATCAACGACCCCAAAAGGTTAAGAAATAAGAGGATATAAATATGTGTGGTATTGTTGGTGGCGTTGCAGAGCGTAGTATTACCGAAATTCTAATTGAAGGTCTAAAACGCCTTGAATACCGTGGTTATGACTCAGCAGGTTTGGCTTTAGTTAGCCAAGGTCAAGTGTTACGTGAGCGCCGTGTAGGTAAAGTGGCAAACTTAGCTGAAGCAGTGAAACAATCAAAAATTAGTGGTTCATTGGGGATTGCACACACACGTTGGGCAACTCATGGTAAGCCGACTGAAAATAATGCCCATCCGCATGTATCGGGTGATGTAGCCGTGGTACATAACGGAATTATTGAAAACTACGAAGAACTCAAAGCCAACTTACAAGCATTGGGCTATATCTTCACTTCACAAACAGACACAGAAGTGGTTGCACACTTGGTGGCTGAAGCACTCAAGAAAACACCGAGCCTATTAGAAGCGGTAAAATTGGTGGTACCACAGCTTAAAGGTGCTTATGCTCTTGGCATCGTACACACTGCGCATCCCGATGAACTCATCACCGTACGTGAAGGTTCACCGTTGGTGATAGGTGTCGGAATTGGCGAGAACTTTATTAGTTCAGATCAATTGGCATTACTGCCAATTACCAATCGTTTTATTTACCTAGAAGAAGGTGATATTGCACGCTTAACCCGTAATACGATTGAAGTATTTGTCGGTGGTAATGCAGTTGAACGTCCAATCAAAGAGCTAGATGCCACAGTCAGCAATGCATCTAAAGGTGAATATAAGCATTACATGCTCAAAGAAATTTATGAGCAACCTGAAGCGATCCAACAAACTATTGCACAAGCTTTAGATGGCAATGCCCTACGTAGTGATTTCTTAAAAGAAGCTGTGGCTGATTTTGAGAATATTCAGCAAGTGCAAATCATTGCATGCGGCACCAGTTACCATGCCGCTATGATTGCAAAATATTGGTTTGAGCAAATTATTGATTTGCCTTGCCAAGTGGAAATTGCAAGTGAATTCCGCTATCGCTTACCAGTTGTGGTCGGCAACACTTTGTATCTATGCATTTCACAATCCGGTGAAACAGCAGATACTTTAGCGGCCCTTCGTGATACACAAAAACGTGCTGCTGCAAAACAATTAAACATCACCACCATGGCTATTTGTAATGTGGCAACCTCATCAATGGTGCGTGAAACTAACTATAGTTTACTTACCCTTGCAGGTCCTGAAATTGGTGTGGCATCAACCAAAGCGTTTACCACTCAGCTTGCAGCCCTCATGCTTTTGGTATTAAAAATTGGTCAAGTGAAGCAAAGCATCACTGCCGATAAAATTGCTGAAATTAGCGCTGAACTTTGGCATACGCCAAAAGTGATTCTAGATACTTTGCAAAATGACACTTCGATTTTGCGTTTATCTGAATTGTTTGTTGAAAAACAACACTGCCTATTCTTAGGTCGTGGTACACAATTCCCGATTGCTCTAGAGGGTGCATTAAAGCTTAAAGAAATTTCTTATATTCACGCAGAAGGCTATGCAGCGGGTGAACTGAAACATGGTCCATTGGCTTTAGTGGACAACGAGATGCCTGTGGTGATTTTAGCTCCACAAGATGACATGTTGGATAAACTCAAATCCAATATGGAAGAAGTACAAGCACGTGGTGGTGAACTGTTTGTCTTTGCCGATGAAAACAGTGGTATTGGCTGTAAAGACCGTCAACATGTGGTACTTGTACCAAGCATTAGCGCAATTCTTGCACCAATCGTGTATAGCGTACCTGTGCAATTATTGTCGTATCATGTTGCAGTCTTGCGTGGTACTGATGTTGATCAGCCGCGTAATTTAGCAAAATCGGTTACAGTTGAATAAATGAATAAAAGGCTGGCAAATCTGTGTTCATATAATTATGTTTGTATCAAATAATTAAGTTTCTATTTAATTATTTTAGTTTGCACATTGATGAAGCACAAGAATAGCCCATTAACCCTTTAGATATGGTACTTCTCTACCAGATCTAGAGGGTTTTTTAATGTAAAAAATCTAAATTAAAACCAATATCACAAAAAAAATTTCAAATATATAATAATATACAATTATTTAAACATATTATTTAACAACCTACTAAGTATCATTTTTTAAATTCCCCTTTACACATCATTCTTCTTAAAGGTATTTCTTGCCTTTGTGAGCAAAAAATAATTTTCTAAGTATGAAAACTTTCAGACAAACTTAATTACACTAATAATTTTATTTAAAAATTATCAAACAAACTTAATTTTAAAATTAAATAAAATCACAATAATAAATATCAATGACTTACATTAAAAATCTAAACAAACTTAATTAAATTTCAATACTTAAGCATAGAATTCAGCCATAAAATTAAAATCAGAAATAAATATCTATGTTTACTAAGAAGCATTGTGAATGATTTTGCCTATCAGCAATGCATCTAAGATTTATTAATTAAGTATAAAAATACCCGATTTAATTTCAAGTTATTGATTTATATAATTAAATTATAAAAATTTGTTTGTATATAAATATATTTAAGTTTGTATTTTTTTGCCAAATACAAAATTAACCCCCTTAAGATATGATTAATTATTAATCAAAATACATAGGTCTTCTGTATGGCAAAAATTATAAAAAACTATGAAGAACTAGTAACAGAAGGGTATGGTCAAGGCCATGGACGCGATTATCAACCTTGTAGAACTGTTCAAAACTTCAGTTCAATTGGTCGCTCTCACAGAGTATTGGGTCGTGTGAGTAAACGTCTTCACCACTTGTTTTCTGATCTAGAGTTGTCCACCTTTTTGCTACTTGATTGGAATCAAAACGTTACAGACATCCGTGAACATTATCCTTTGGATATTTATGATCTCAACTCCATCTGTTCTCGTTACCGGATGAAAAAGGTATCAGTTGATTATCTACCTTTTACCCTATCTTCAGATTTTTTAGTTGATTTTGGTAAGTTTTCTATAGCCCTCGACACTCTTTATAGCAAAGATTTGAATAAAGCCCATATTATTGAATCATTAGAAATTAAAAGACGTTATTGGGAAGAAGAACACAATACGCCATTCAAACTTATTACTGAAAAAGATATTCCTACTACGGTACTAGAGAACATTAAGTGGCTATATGTAGAAAAAAATGATCTTGAAATAACAAATTATATGATCGATCAAGCAATTTATTTGATGGAAGAAATTAGCAAATATCCTCAAAGCTCATTGATCACCTTTTGTAATCACACTGACCAAACTCAAAAAAAGGATATCGGAACGACACTCGCATTGTTTAGAAAACTATTTGCTCTGCGAATACTACAATTTAATCTAGAAATTTCGTACTTGGAGCTTAAACTCTCTGATATTCATACAAGCAATTTGCTCCAGAACGAGAATACAGTCTATGCAACTTATTAATTCAGTTTATATATTGAATTCAACCCAATACCGGATACTCAAATTCTTACCACAGTACACGGTATGGATTGCAATCGATAATAAAAATGCTTTTCCTGAGCTCATTTTGTCCGAGGAACTTAAAGCTCACTTAAATGATCAAAGCCTACTACCAGTGCAAGATCCCTATGAATACTTAAAACGATTAAACTTAAGTAAGGATTCAATTCAATTTAAAAAAAGAGATGAAAACTTTTTACTTATTCAAGACTTAATTAATGATGAACAAATCCTTGTCAATGCAAAAATCAGAACTGCAAAAATTAAGACTATTCATCTAGAAAAAAAAGTATCAATTAATAAAATCTTAAGATTACTAAGACGCTACTGGCAGCGTGGTCAAACTATAAATACTTTGGTACCGGACTATGAGAACTCAGGTGGAAAAGGCCAAAAAAGAGCTATAGGTGATAAAAAAATTGGCAGACCACGCATCTATGAATCGAATGAAGGTAAGAATGTCACTGAACAGGTTGAGTTGTACTTTAAAAAAGTCATTGAAGAATATTTAGTTCCTGTCAAAAAACAATCCATTAATGAAACTTATCTTCGTTTTAGAAATTTATTTTCTAAACATTTTCATCAAGTGCAAGCGGCAGATATTCCAACGTATGCTCAATTCTATTATTTTTATAATACGCGATACAGAAGTAATAACAATTCCAAGCACATTCTGACCAATCAGAAAACTCTGAAAGATCACAAACCTCTGACTTCAACAGCAACCAAGCATGCAAATGGTCCAGGTACACGTTATGAAATAGACTCAACAGTCGCCGATATTTATCTTGTATCATCACGAGATCCATCGCAGATTATTGGCAGACCTACCGTATATATTGCTATCGATGTATTTAGCCGGATGATTACTGGGCTTTATGTCGGTATGGAAAACAGCTCGTTTAATACAGCCATACAATGCCTCAGCGTCGCAATCCAAGATAAAGTGACATTCTGTCAAAGTTATGGCTTACAAATACAAGCAGAAGACTGGCCGATTTATGGTTTACCGAGTGCCATACTTGCAGACCGCGGTGAACTAATTGGCTATCAAATTGAACTTCTTGAAAAAAACTTTTCTGTTCGAATTGAAAATGCACCACCATATCGAAGCGATGCTAAAGGTATTGTGGAAAGAGCATTCGGAATCATTCAGTCGCGCTTTAAATCCTACGATAATATCGGTGTTGTTTCTGGATTTAAGGAGAAAAAGAAAGGCGGTCATGATTATCGGCTAGAAGCTTGTCTGACTCTAGAGGAGTTCAGAAAAATCATATTAAGTTGCGTCTTATTGCGCAATAATTTTGATGTCTTGACAAAATATGATCGTAGTGCCGATATGCCAACCGATCTCCCCTCTATTCCTCTGAAGCTCTGGCAGTGGGGCTTACAGCACCGCACTGGGATATTAAGACAAGTAGATAACAAATCACTATATGTTGGCTTACTCCCTAGGATCGACGCCTCATTAAGTGACAAAGGGCTTAAAGTCAAAGGATTGGTCTATCAATGTTTAGAAATGCATCAACAAGGTTGGTTTATTCGGAATACAACTAAATCTCGCCCGAAAAAGTTGCGGATTGGTTTTGACCCATATTCAGTAAATACCATTTATGTTTTCTTTGATGAAAACAAATTGGAATATTGGGAAGCTCACTTAAGTGACTTCTCTCGTCAATATCAACATCTGACTTGGTGGGAAGCTGAGCAGATTCAAAAAGCAATCAAAACTGTTGAAAAACAGCATACACAACTTAAGTCTGTAGCCATCAGCGAATTACAGGATTTTACTGACAACATCATTAAGTCAGCACAGAGTCGGCAGGCTCAAGCGGGAGTTTACCAACTTTCTAACGCGCAACGTACTCGAAATATCCGTCAGAACAAACAAGAAGCCATGCAGATGGAACGTGCGGAACACTTACAAAATAGGCCCGCTCATTCTATCCGGACCATCTATCCCAATCAGGATACTCAAACATCCCCATCGCAAACCAGCAATCTAGATCTGACGAGTCAACCAGATTTAATGAGACAATTATTTGAAGAGGACGATGAAGAATGAATAACAATGAAATCGCGATTAATACATCAATAGCAGACATCTATGGAGATAATCCTCTCATTACTCAATTGCCGCCCATTCTTGACACGAAGTCGGTTATTAAACATCTACGAGGGAAACTAAAATTCGTTCCAGAGCAGCGTTTTTTGCCTCAACCGGAAAGAATTCATCTCATTGCCCAACTGCCTCATGATTTTTTCCAACCACTCACCAAGCATCTCTCGCTTGAACAGAAAATTTCTATCATGATTCGGCAAGGCTACGTGAGTAGAAACATCAATAATGGTGACAGACACAGACATTTACACTCGGCTTTTCAAGAACTAGAACCTTCAAAGGAAAGCTCTTATCGCTACGCTCCTCCGGAATCGACAGCAACGAGTATGTCTATTATAGGATGTTCTGGGAGTGGGAAAACGACGACCATGAACAAGATTTTACGTTATTATCCACAAGTGATTGAGCATAAAGAACTCGGGCTAAAACAAATAGTTTATCTTAAAATTGATTGCCCACATGATAGCTCTTTGAAAAACCTATGCTCCAACTTTTTTAGAGCAGTAGATTTAGCGTTAGGAGATACTAACTTCGAGCATCGTTTCACCAGAAGCCGCTTAAATGTGAATGCCATGCTGCAGCAGATGAAAATCATCGCAAATAATTATTCAATTGGACTTTTAATCATTGATGAAATCCAGCATTTAAATACAAAAAAATCTGGTGGGGCTGAGATTATTCTTAATTTCTTTGTTACGCTTGTGAATGTAGCATCAATTCCAATCGTGATGATTGGGACACCTAAAGCCAATGAAATTTTACAAGAAGACTTGAGATCAGCTAGACGAAGCGCAGGATTAGGCTCTTTAATCTGGGAGCCTATGCGTAATGAGGCCCCTACCTCCGATCCTAGTACCCCAGATCAGATGATTATTTCCGAATGGCATGCTTTTACAAATAAGCTATGGCAATATCAATGGGTTCAACAACCGGCTGAACTGACCGATGAGTTAAGAAATACTTGGTATTATTACAGTCAAGGTATTCCCGATCTAGTCGTTAAGTTGTTCTGTCTGATACAAATTCATGCAATCACCATTGGTCTGGAAAAAATCACCTCAGAATTATTTAAAAAAGTCTACGAAGAACAATTGCAGCCAGTGCACGATATTCTAGATGCACTGCGTTCAGGCAATCCCGCACGTATTGCACGATATTCAGACCTCACTATTCCTCAAGTTCAAATTGAGGAGTATGTTGAACAACATCGTTTAAAAGCAGCATTAAAAGCAGAGAAACAACATGAAAATCTAGGCCCTCATTATTCTACCCTAATCGGCATGCTGACGGCCTTGGGTCATCCTGCTACGATAATAGAACCACATGTCACCTCTACATTAAAAAGATATCCAAATGAAAGCTTACAGGTACTACTTCAGCATATTCTAGAAGTATTAGACAGCTCTGATAAATTGAAACAACCTCAGACTGCAACACCATTAAAAAAGCCACGGACATCTCGCAAGGTCATGAAAGCAGAGGAATGGAAAGGGACTGAAAGCAATGACTTACGAAATTTTTTTAGTCAGGCACAAGAACAGGGAGTAGATGTTTATGAGTTATTAAAATCATCGCACTACTTGTTTGATCCAACTCGTCCTACTTTGCATTAACTAGAGGACATGGGAGAGTCAAACATTATGATTTCGAATTTTCCAACACCCTATCCAGACGAATTAATTTATAGTGTGATTGCGCGTTATGCTGTGCATAATGGGATTTTAAGTCCAAAATATCTCACCGAAGAGTTATTCAATAAAAGAAGCTTAACCCCAACTTATGATCTACCCTCTCATCTAGACAAGCTGGCTAGTTATTTACCAGCTCAATATGATGCACTTATTTTAATTAACCAACATACCTTATTACCTCTCTATCAACCCTTTCAACCTGAGACCGTCATACGTTATGCGGTGCAGGCACTAAAAAATGAGAAGTATCAATCATTACACACTAAATTGGGAAAAAATGCATCGCGCATCAAATCCCTAAGTTTTTTTCGATTCTGCCCCTTTTGCTGGGAAGAACAAATCGAGCAGTATGGGGAAGTGTACTGGAAACGTAGCTGGCAGATTACAGGATATGAGTATTGCACAAAACATCAGCAACCTCTTTTTTTGAGTTCAATTCCTTGTAACGGATTAGACCGAAAATTCTATATCGCTCATTTGAACGTACTTAAGGACTCTTCCCAACTTGTACTACATCACCAAGATTTACACCATCACATTGAACTTGCTGAACTCATCGAAGAACTAATGAGTCAGGCCTCCTGTGTTAATTTGCGGGATTTCTCCCTCTTATCAAATCTCTATTTTTTTATATTAAAAGACCACGGTTTGTTATCAGGTTGCAAAAATATTAACTACGAAAAAGTCCGTCAGCGTGTTATTGAGTATTGGGGTGAAAGCTTTCTTCAATATTATCACCTAGACGACCTATGCTCTGAAAACTGTTGGCTCAAGAATATGTGCCGGAAGCACCGTAAATCCTTTTCTTATCTTGAACATTTAATGGTGTTAAAGGCTCTTGTTCCTACACAAAGTGCAATGAACACCTATCAAAAATACCTTGGTCTAGCGGTAGCAATACAAGAGCCCGAAACGATTCTAGTCTCTGTCAAATATGAGGCAGAGCAACTCCTGTCGCAAGATCAATTGAAGTGGAGTCAGCTCATCCAAGAAATGCCAGTGAAACAGGCTCGCCAACGAGATGGCTCATTATATGCTCGTTTATATCGTAATCATAAAGATTGGCTCTTAAGTATCAATGAATCAGCTCTGACTCCCCTCACTTCTACTACTAAACCGCGTGTGAACTGGGAAAAGCGAGATCGGCAGTTCGTTAAGCAGCTTATTGCAATACGTAATAGCTTATTAGATGACCTAGACTCACCGCAACAAACTAAGAAGTTTTTCATCAAAAAATTAGGGTCTGTAAGTACTATTGAGAAAAACTGGAATGCTTTACCATTAACCAAAGCTTTTCTAAATCGTTATTCTGAAGCAGTCAGTTGTTACCAGATAAGAAGACTGACGAAAACTTTTATAAGGCAAAAAATGAGACAGCGATTCAGTTCTCCTAGTGTTTTTTTAAGAGAGTCCGGTCTAAGTCCAGCTCGACTAATGCCCGAAACAAAGCGTTTTTTTGATTATATTATGGGGGAAGTAAATAATGCGTGATTGTCGTAGTGGCTGTTTACCAGATCATTTAATCTATTTAATCGCGACCGAGATTAGTCGATATAGACAAACTCGTTTCAATATTAATACACATTTATTTGAACCTAACAACCAACGCTTTATCAAAACTCAACTACCTATTGAGAGCATCCTTCTTTACTCTTATAAGACCCCACTTTCCGATGATCGTCCAGAAAGATTGTTCAGTCATAAACTTGAGGGAATAGATTTTTCAGATTTTGCATCTTCTCATGAATCTGAGGACACTAACAATAAAGGACACGATAGTAGACGTCATTTTGTATTTGATTATTATTCGTCAACATTAGATAAAAATCTTAAGATTGTTTTACCTAAGCTGATTTTAGCTCGAGATTTATTTTTTTCTCATCCGTATCTTTTGCGTGCAGCCTTGTTTGCTGAAAATTATTCCACAGATCTTGTAGTAGACATGAATGATCCAACTGCAATTCACATTTTTATTGCAAAAAATAAAAAAATTTTAAAACAGGATATTGCCGACCCACATTTCTTAAAAAAATTGGCACTCATTTTATTACACCCTGATCTAAATCAAGCATTTCTTAGCATCTATAAGCGCACTATCGAGGATCAAAAAAATTTTAAAAGTTTTAGATTTGATATGGATGCTCCACAAATTAATAATATCAATTTAGCAGTAAATGGAATTTACAAACCAAGTACAGGTATTTACAAAATTGAGCGGATCACATCTTTCGCAAACCTGGAAACCCATATCAATCGCCCTATTCACTTCCATTTTTGCCCCAAAAAACTCATACAACTTGCCAAAGATTTTCAAGGACAAAGCTCAGAAAAATCAAAAATTGCTACGCAGGATAAAAGCCAATTACATCCAAAAGCAGATGCTAATATTGATAAACTACTGACCAAATTAAGAAATATACCTGGGGAAATATATACGGTAGAAGAGCTTAATATTGTATTAGACACTCCTTCGGGGGATATTCAGGCATATAGAAGACGCAAACAATTGGCAAAGGAAAGTGATCAAGAAGAAAGATTTGCTGGAGGAGAAGGCGATATAGAGGGGACGCTGCCTGGATTCACAAATGAGTCAGAAGTTCAATTAGAACGAGCTAGCCACCAAGATTTACTCAAGGTACTTAAAAAAATTGAGCAAAATGGATATGAGATTCAAGAGATCAGAAACTCGCCTTTTGATAGATATGAACGTTTTAGAGGGCACAAGTTAGCAAATCATCAGTCACGCTACTTCTATATCTATAAAATTTCACATACCCAAACTGATGAGCAATTTTATCTCTGTGAAATTGATACATCAGATGGTAAAAAGAACATTTCTACCTTATTACTCAAGTATGACGAAAAAACTCAATCACTAATGGAAAACAATTTGAAGAATTTCAATAATGCCATACTTGCTCGGTCGCTTAGTTGGCCAAAAACATTCTTATCCGAGGTATTGGGGATTACAACCTTTACCACTATTAATCATCCTTCAAAAAAGGAACAGGTCGAACAAGTAAATTATTATGCTGATTGGGCTAAACGGATTATCGAAAAGTTAAAATCCATATGATTTTCATTATAGATTAGCATATAAGACAATATGTTATAAGGTCTCAAGCCTTAAAACAACCAAATTAAAAAGCGCAGCATGAACTGCCCATTTTGGGGCCCATTGGTCAAAAGGAATGCATGGGCCTTACAATAGGATCTTCAATATCTGGAAAATTTCAGTACAGGCTTTGAGGCATTCAAACAAGTAATTTTTAGTTTAAATAATTCGCAGATCATTAGCCTCCCCCTTCAATCATATTATCCCAGCCTAACTCAAGTAGGTGCTAATCCACCCTATAACGAATATGCTTGGGTATTTTTACACTTTATGTAGTAGCCTCCAATTAAAAAGGACACTCAAAATTTAAAGCTAAACCAAGCCGATATTGATGAACTTACCCAATTATTTAAATTATTGATCTATGTTTGATAATTATGATGGTTCACGATATCCATTGGGATTGTTTTTTTGCCAATTCCAGCTATCGCGTAACATATCGGATAATCCAAATTTCGGTTGCCAACCTAGCTCGCTGACTGCTTTGCTATTATCTGCAAAACAAGTTGCGATATCACCATCACGCCGTGGCGCAAACTCATAATTGACTTTTACACCATTCACTTGCTCAAAGGCAGCAATGACTTCTAATACCGATACGCCTTTTCCAGTACCAATATTCCACGCATCGCAACCGGTTTGTTTTAAACGATATTGTAGCGCTGCTAAGTGTGCACTGGCTAAGTCAACAACATGAATATAATCACGTACACCCGTGCCATCTATAGTGGCATAATCATTACCAAAAATAGCCAATTTCTCTCTTAAACCTACCGCAACTTGGGTCACATATGGCATGAGATTATTAGGAGTCCCTTGCGGATCTTCACCAATTTGACCACTGTGATGTGCACCTACAGGGTTAAAATAACGCAATAAAGCAATGGACCAACGTGGCTCACTGAAAGCTAATTTTTGTAGCAGTTGCTCAACAATCAGTTTGGTATAACCATAGTTATTGGTGGTATTGCCCGTAGACATGCTTTCATTCAGCGGTGATTGATGCTGCTCACCATAAACGGTAGCAGATGAACTAAAGACTAAATTAAAAACCTGTGCCTTTTGCATTGCATTCAATAAAGTCACTGAACCTGAAATATTATTGTCAAAATATTCAAGTGGCTTGGTCTGACTCTCACCTACCGCTTTTAAACCCGCAAAATGAATGACGGCATCAATTTGATAGTCATTAAAAATTTGATCAAGCAGATAACTATCGCGAATATCACCCTCAATAAACGTCAGCACTTTATTCGCAAGGCGTTGTACACGATGAAGCGCTTCAATCGAACTATTGGCTAGATTATCTAAGACGACAACCTGATAATCTTGCTCTAACAGTTGTAAACAAGTGTGTGAGCCAATATAACCTGCTCCACCTGTAACTAAAATTGTACTCATATTGACCCTTAATTGACTCTAATCTCTTTGCCACGTTGATAACCATCAACATAATGCTCAAGCTGAGTAAGTGCCCATTGAATATCATCATCTACTGCAGTTAACTGATTTAAACGTTCAAATACAACGAGTAACTCATCTAAAGGATACTGTTTTTCAAATGAACGTAAAATTCGGCTGTGTTCAGTAATTTCGGTATCTTCCTGATCGATCAATAGCTCTTCATAGAGTTTTTCACCCGGACGTAAACCTGAATATTCAATTGCAATATCACCGCTCATACTGCCCTCTTCACGCACTTTTAAACCACTTAAAGCAATCATTTGGCGTGCTAGATCTTGAATACGCACAGGCTCACCCATGTCTAATAAAAATACATCACCGCCCGTACCCAAAGCACCCGCTTGAATCACCAACTGTGATGCTTCAGGAATAGTCATAAAGTAACGCGTCACATCTGGATGCGTCACAGTAATTGGGCCACCTTTGGCAATTTGCTGCTTAAATAATGGCACGACCGAACCTGATGAGCCGAGTACATTGCCAAAACGCACAATACTAATCTGCGTTTTTTGTTGTGCCGCTGCCATAGCCTGACAATAGAGCTCTGCCATACGTTTGGATGCACCCATCACATTGGTTGGACGCACAGCTTTATCGGTGGAAATGAGTACAAAAGTTTCTACACCTTTTTTAACCGCAGCATTTACGCTAAATGCCGTACCTACTGAGTTATTTTGTAAACCTGCAATAGGGTTACATTCCACCAAGGGTACATGCTTATAAGCTGCCGCATGGTAAACCGTTTGCACTGCATACTGTTCAATCACACGTTCTAATTTAGCTTGCTCAAGCACAGAGCCTAAAACCGGAATAATCTCAATTTGGGTATTTAAACCTAATTCTTTGTCGATACTATATAGCGCAAATTCAGTTAATTCATAGATAATTAACTGTTTAGGCTGGTTTTTAATAATTTGACGACACAGTTCTGAACCGATAGAACCACCCGCGCCTGTGACCATCACCACTTTATTTTTAATATTCTTAGTCAGCAAATGCTGTACTGGTGGCACAGGATCACGACCAAGTAAATCAATAATATCCACTTCTTGAATATCAGAGATACGAATTTCACCATCTACCAATTTGGTTAAACCTGGAATTTCGGTAATTTTGATATGTGCTGGTTCTAAAAATTTTACAATTTCACTTTTACGCACCCGACTAACCGAAGGTAGTGCAATTAAAATTTCATCAATATTTTGTTTTTCAAACTGTGCTAAAGCATCTTTAGGCGCATAAACACGTAAACCACCAATCATTTGACGTGCTAAAGATGGATTATCATCTAAGAAAAATACGGCCGTATGCTCATCAGAACGCTGTAGAGTTGCGGCAACTTGCTGACCTGCATAGCCTGCACCGTAAATAGCCACACGTTTACGCAAGGTATTACTATGCGTATAAGCGCGCACCAAAAAGCGAATGACACCGCGGCTCAACCAAATCCAAGCAAACATCATAAAACCAAACATCAATGGAATTGAAGTTGGAATAAAAGCATGGCTTAGATAAGCTAAAACAAATAAGCTAATCACCGCTAAACCCGTAGCCAAGGCTAAACGGGTAATAAATGCTTCGTTAAAGCTCCGTACAATAAAACGATAAATACCACAGATAGCCAAAGCAGACACTGCAAGTCCACTTACCCAACCTGAACCCAAAGCAAGGTTAGGTACGACTTCTGCCCCTAAGTTAAACGCTCTTAATGCATAACATAGCCAAATTAATACTGGAAAAATAGCTAAATCTAATAAAATTAAAAATAATTGTTTTGCTAAGCGTGGCGATTCTACCAAACGAATAATGATGGACTTCACAGAATTTTTCTACTCAATGCGGTGCATAAAAATTATAAGTCTTGCAACTTATGGATATAGCAAAATTTTAAATTAGGTCAGGTCTTACCTGACCCTATTGTTATATTGGATTTAGATACGAGCAATCACTTCATGAATTGCAGCTAAGGTTTTATCCATACTGTCAGTGCTTAAAGTTGGATGTACCAAGAACATTAAACTGCTTTCACCCAATTGTTGTGCATTGGCTAAACGCTGGGCTGGACGCCATGGTGTATCATCAAAAGCATGTTCTAAATACACTTCTGAGCATGAACCACTAAAGCATGGCACACCCAGTGCATTGATTTCCGCCATAATACGATCACGCGACCAACCTTGTGGCAATTGTTCAATATTCACTTGAACATAGCATTTATATGCTGCATGTTCATACTGCTCTGAAGGCTGATGCACCGTAAAATATGGGCTATCGGCAAATGCTGCATAGATGGTTTGCATATTGGCATTACGCTGAGCTGTCCATTCTGGCATTTGCTTTAACTGTAAACGACCAATGACCGCTTGCATTTCCATCATACGCCAGTTGGTACCAAACGAGTCATGCAACCAACGGAAACCCGGTGGGTGTTGTTTGTTGTAAATGCTGTCAAAGTTTTTACCATGGTCTTTATATGACCACATTTTTTTCCATAGGCTTTCATCATTGGTGGTGACCATGCCACCCTCGCCACCCGTGGTCATAATTTTGTCTTGGCAAAATGACCATGCTGCAATATGACCAATAGAACCCGCAGATTTACCTTTGTATTTAGCACCATGCGCTTGGGCACAGTCTTCAATCACATAAAGACCTTTTTCTTGCGCCAATTGCATAATTGGATCCATATCACACATCCAACCTGCCAAATGCACACAAATAATGGCTTTGGTATTTGGCGTTAATACTGCTTCAATAGTGCGACGTGAAATGTTTTGTGAATCCAGCTCTACATCGGCAAAAATTGGATTTGCGCCTGCGGTTACAATTGAACTTGCCGAAGCTAAAAAGGTACGTGAGGTAACAATCACGTCATCACCTGCACCCACACCTAATGCTTTTAAAGCCACATCTAATGCAACAGTACCATTGGCAAGTGCCACTGCATATTGAGTCTCGGCAAATTGTGCAAACTCTTTTTCAAACTCACGGCACTCTTGTCCCGTCCAATAATTAACTTTATTAGAGAGTAAAACTTGAGATACAGCATTAGCCTCTTGTTGACTAAAGCTTGGCCATGGTTCAAATGCAGTGTTTAACATGATGGTTCCTAAAATATTTAAAAGCTAAATTTATTTTTTCTCTAAAATTCGTGCGGGGTTACCCACAACAGTCACGCCTGCGGGTACGCTTTTGGTCACCACTGCGCCCATACCTACAATGGCGCCTTTACCAATGACTAAAGGTTTGTCTGGTGTACCTTGTTTAATCACGGCACCAGTACCAATATAGGCATGATCTTGAATATGAATATTGCCATTACATTTTACCCCTGGGGCAAAGGTAACATAATCACCAATGACACAGTCATGCTCAACATAGCTGTATAAGTTAGCGTGAAAACATTTACCAATTTTAATATTTGAAGTCACTGTAACAAATGGACTTAATGCCGCCCCTTCAGCAATATCTATATTATCCATAAAGATCACGTTATCCGCTGAGATTGACCACAGAAAAATATTATCTTGAGCGAGTTTATTGGCAATTTTTTCACGGACAGCACTATTAGCAATCGCAATTTGTACGTACTTATGGGCAGCGGGTTGGCTTAGAAATTGTTGATAGTTCATTGCACGATGACCATTGACCAAAGTGATTTCTGTTAATGCATCATCAATAAATACAATTTCAGCATTATTGTTTTCACGCAGCAATTGTTGCCGCGCAACTGGTATAAGGCTACGCCCACAACCTGAAGCTCCATAAATGGCGTATAGCTTAGTCATGTTTGGAATCCGGTGTCCCTGTAAACTTGGTCATAGTTGCCTCACCTTCGGCACTAATATCATCTTTAGCAATGACTTTATGTATGGTTTTAAACATGATTTTAAAATCAAGCCATGTAGAACGATTTTCGACATACCAGGTATCAAGTTTAAATTTTTCTTCCCAGCTAATGGCATTACGACCATTGACCTGAGCATGCCCTGTCATACCGGGGCGTACATTATGACGTTTGGCTTGTTCTGTATTATATAAAGGTAAATATTCCATAAGTAATGGACGCGGCCCAACTACGCTCATATCACCTTTAATCACATTCCAAAGCTCTGGCATTTCATCTAAGCTTGTTGCACGTAGCATTTTGCCAAATGGGGTTAAACGCTCACTATCTGGCAAGGGGTTACCCTGCTCGTCCACAGCATCTTTCATGGTGCGGAACTTGATCATTTCAAAGGGCTTGCCATGTAACCCGGGACGCACCTGGCGAAACAAGACCGGAGAGCCCAGATTTTTTTTCACTTTGTAAGCAACAAAGGCATAAAGTGGTGAAAGTAGGATCAGGGCGATGGAAGCAATGATAATATCGAGAAGGCGTTTTAGCATTTAGATCAAACCCATTTCTTGCATCATATGTGTGTTTACCTGATGTACATCGTATTTATGAAGTGCGATTTCTCGGGAGCGACTTCCCATTTTAGCGATAAGCTCTGGTTGAACAATCAGTTTCTCCATTGCTTTTACTAAACTTTCCACGGATTTTACTTCAACCAGAAAGCCGTTATCGCCATCGGTAACAGTTTCACGACAACCTGGTGCATCCGTGGTTATAATTGCCCGGCCCATTGCCATGGCTTCTAAAACTGTACGGGGTGTGCCTTCACGATACGATGGCAACACATACACCGAGCTTTCTGCAATTGCAGGGCGAACATCGGATAGTTTCCCCCAGTAGTTTAATGTGTTACTGGCCATCCATTGATCCAATTCTTGCTGGCGAATGGCCGAAGGATTTTCATCAATCCAGCCCACCAGATTAAATTCTACATGCGGATATTTATGTTTGATAATTTTTGCTGCTTCGGCATATTCACGGACACCTTTATCTACCAGTAAACGCGCAATCAGCAAGAAGGATATTTTAATTTCTTGATCAGCCGTTACAGGTAAAGGTAATACATTAAAGTCGGCAACATTAACCCCGGAACCGTTCACTACCACTGTAGGTGTTTGAGCATTTAAAAGCTTTAAATCCTGAAAAAGTTTTAAGTCATCCGGGTTTTGAAAAAATGCCTTATGACTGCGCGATAATGCCTGCTGGTATAAACCATGAACCAGTTTCTGGAAAATACTACGCTTAGTCTGAGTTTCTACATTTTGAAATGCATAACCTAAACCTGTAATTAAGGCATACCGATTTGGTACTCTTGCCAGCCACGCTGCGAGTGTTCCATAGATCACCGGCTTGATCGTATAAGATAGAACATAATCAGGTTTTATTTTTTTTATAAGCGTGTACATGCTCCCTAAAGTTTTTAAGTCTGCTACCGGGTTGGTACCTGTACGCTGCATGGAAACTTCATGTACGTAATAACCTAAACCTAGTAGTTTTTCATGCTCGGCAGGAAAAGAAGCCAAATCAGGGGCAATAATGTGGATTTCATAGCCTTGCTGATGGATGGCTTCGAGTAACTTTCCACGGAAATTTAATACTGAAGGTAAAAAACTAGATATTATTAAGAATTTCATTTTTTAGTACTATTCGTATGCTGAGATTGTTTGTAACGATAGAAAGCATAAACTAATAAATAAATTAAAATTGGCATAAACATCCATTTTTGACGAGTAGCAATACCTAAATTTGCTGTAGTAATTGCTAACATACTACATGTCAAAAATGCATAAATTAATAACCAGGTATTTTTACCCTCTACAAAATAATTTAGTCTAAACTTATTTTTAAACAAGACATATAAAAATAATATTAACAGTATAGTATTTTCAATACTGGTAAATAAAGCTAATGCACTATGAGCATCAAAAGGTAAAGGTCTAAATACATAAGTAAATATTTGTACAGGATAACTCATGGATTGTAAATCTATAGAAGAACCTCCACTTTGGTTATAGTTTTGACGCTGATCAACATAACTATTAACACTATCAATAGATGCTTCATCCAAACCTACATACTTCTGTACAAAACTAGAAGAAAAGATAATTGCAGAAAAAATAATTGGCAATGTTATAAACTTAACTAACAAATGGGCTCTAGAACGAATAATAAAATAAATTACAAATGAAACAATCATCATGAGTGCAATATGAGGCCGTACCATAAACATCGCAAAAAAAGATAATGGTAAGAAAATATATAGCTTTTTATTGGTAGTGATTGTATATAAAAACAAACAGACAGCAAAAAATGAAATAGAATCTTTACCTAATCCAGAACTCCAAAAACTCATAGATGGGATAAATAATAAAAATACCCAATACCAAGAAATTTTAGTAAGAATTTTTTTAAGAGAAAGATACAATAGAACAAGCCCTAAAGTACCAAAAAAGCCAAAATAGAGAGTTGTATTTAGATAGTTTGCATCTATTCCTTTAGAAAAAAGAGAAGAAAAATAATAAATAAAAGATGACCCTGGATAAAAGGTCAAGCCGTCTTCTGTCGAACGCCGATAATAAACCACAGCATCAGCGGCATTCGATAGTGTAAAAAAATAATAAAATATTGAGAAAAAAGTATGCCAAAAGAAAAGCGAGATAATAATAACAATATCTTTTTTTTGCTTACAACCTGAAATAAAAATAATTAAAAAACTTAAAATTAGTATAACTACGAATAACATTATTTGATAATAATCAATACTTAACATACTACTTACCAATTAAGTTCTTAACAATTCTAAATTTACCACTTTTTTCTCTTTCAATGGCTTCAACATATACAATATCTAATTCAATCTCATCCCCAATTCTTTCACGCAGTGAAGAAATGAAATTTAACTCTTGTTTTTTATTAAAATCTTTACTTGCTACAATTCTGACTTCAAGATGATCAATTTTATCTTGAATTAACTGAAAACAGACTATACCTGTAGTATCTTTAGTCGAATTACTGATATTGCCTAGGTTAACTTTACCGTGGGTGGGGGAAAGAATATAATCGTTTGTACGCCCTTCAATACGCTCAACTAAAGGAAAAATAGAACCACAATCACATTTTTTTGAGTTATCAGCCAAAGTGATTGAATCCCCAATTCTATATCTTATGAGTGGAGTTCCATGAGTAGTGAAAGAAGTCACTAACATCTGTCCAGATTGAGCAGGGCTTAAATCTTCATCGACAACTTCAAAGATGCCAGTTAAAGGATGAATATGTAAATGGCCTTTACTACATTCTAAAATAAAAGGTGCACCTTCTGAAGATGCATATTGATCTACCAGTTTACAACCCAGTATTTCGGATATTACTTCTCGATGTTCTGGTAAAACAGTTTCTGCTGTCGGGAAAAAAACTTTTGCTTTCCCTTTATATTTTAATCCCCTATCTCGAGCAATTTGACAAATCTCGAAAACACTAGAGGGAAAACCTACTAGAAATTCAGGCTGGAATTCATTTAAGGATTTCCAATAAACATCAAAGTTCTTTTCATTAATTAAGAAAGTAGAATAAAATCTGATTTTATTCACGAAATCATAATGAGAACAAATTCCCCTATCTATATCCTTTTGAGTAATAAGATTTTTACCAGAGAACCAAGCTGTTTTCTTACCCAGCTCATAACCATGCTGTGCACGAAAGTGATCCAAAATTGCAAATCTTTCTTGCATATCTTTTTTTGTATAAATTACTTTCATAGAGGCACCTGTAGTACCTCCTGTCAAACTAACAATACCTTCTGACTCACTTATTGTTTTTATCTTATCTAAATTATTAATTATATCTATTTTTTCAAGAGGATGAACTTGTTCAAAACCTTCCGAATTTTGACATTTATACCATTCTGATTTAGACAGAACATATGTAAAAAAATCTTCTTTCTTTTTAAGAATTTCATTATTTAAATCTTGCTGATTTAAATAATCTACTTTTCTATAAAATTTACGAAAGTAAGCATAATGGTCACCATGTCGTATCTTATATTGGTAAACGTTAAACAAAGTCACAGCAATATTTTGTACTAGATACGGACTTAATCTGATTAGACTTTCCTTCAAAGACATAATAATATACCTAAAACTGATTAATATAATTTCTCAAAATCTGAAACAATTTTTTCCAGAGAATATTTTTCAATAACCTCTAATCTTGCTGTATCTCCAACTTTTTTTAGATTATAGCCTTCTTTACTTAGTATATTAACCTCTATTGATTTAGCTATTTCATTAAATGTAAAACCATTGATATGATAACCACAGTTACCTAATATTTCTCTCGCATCCCCTGCATCTGTAGTTAAACATATTCTTTTAGTTGCCATCGCCTCTCCTAATACATTAGGAAATCCTTCAGTTATTGAAGATAGACAAAATACATCAATCGCATTATAAAACTTTTCTGGCTGATCAATTTCACCTACTAACTTAAAATTCTCTTTATCACCAACCAATTTCTTAATTTCAAGATTATTTAATGATATATCTCGTCCTGCCATAATAACATCAAAATCATAACCTTTATCTAGCAATAGTAAGCATGCTTTTATAAAATTCACTTGATTTTTTGCTGGAGTAAATCTACCAATATTTCCTATGACTAACTTATTATGCTGAATCTTCAATTCATCTCTATATCTATAACGTAATTCATTATCAACATTAAATCGGCGTATATCGAATCCATTAGGAATCACCAACATTTTCTCTTCGCAATAACCAACATTTCCATGTACAGTTTTTGCTTTACTAGCTACACATATTATTTTTTTTGGAATTTTATCAGATAGTAATGCACATGCTTTACGGATAGCTTTCTTTATAATCCCACTATTACTATCTAGCTCAGTATTACGAATACCCCAAATAACATTATTAATGCCCACACTTTTAGCAGCTAGACCACCTATTAAATCGGAATGATACATCCATGTTTGAACTACGTCTGATTTATTTTTTTTTAATATCTTTTTTAAAGAAATATATACTCTTAATAAGTCAAGACTAGACTTCATATTTAATATGTGTACAGGAATACCAGCTTGCTTCAGATCAAAGCCCAAAGTACCTAAGTCTGTAAGTGATATCACCTCATGTTTAAATTTCCCCTTAGCTTGACTAGTTAAAACCAACCTTTTTAGCATGAGTTCTGCACCACCAACATTTAAACCTATAATAATATGTGTAATCTTCATAATTAAGTCTTACATAACCTTTTCATAGGATTTAAAAATAACTGATTCAGAGAAGTCGCTAGATCTATTTAAAATATCTTCTTTATTAAATCTATTCGGGTTAGATAATAAATTATGAATTTCTTCAGATAAAGCTTTTGGATCATCTCTAGGTACTAAAACTCCAAACCTACCATCTTGTAAAATTTCTCTAGGTCCCACACAATCAGTAGATACGATATTTAAACCATAAGCCATAGCTTCTACAATCGCATTCCCAAAACCTTCACGTTCTGAAGATGATACAAATAGATCACAGGAATTGATCCAAACAAATGGATCTTTAACGAAGCCTGGCAAAATAACTTTATCCGTAAGCTTATTATCAATTATATAAGTCTCTAATAATTTTCTTTCTTTACCCTCACCTAATATTACTAATCCTAAATTATCATTTTCTAAATTTCTGAATGCTTTTAATAGATTAATGTAGTTTTTTTCTTTCTCCAATCTACCAATTGATAAAATAACTTTATGTTTTTTATTTTTAAAAAAATTATTAAAGTTTATTCTTAGCTCTGTTTTCACATTCGGATATACGGGATTATTGATAACAATAATCTTATTAGGATTAATATTTAGTGTTTTAGAAAGATCATCTTTAACACCTTTAGAAACTGCTACGATGTGGTCTGCTTGACTATAAAAAAAACTAAAAATGAACTTATATAGTTTTTTATTTAAAATAAAAGCATCAGAAATCGTACTATGTTCACTGATTATTAAGTTACAAGGATGTCTGCTAATTTTTTTAGCGAGAGCAACTGCTACATTCACATGACTTAATGCAGAAAAGATTACATCTGGCTTATTTAATCTAATCCAATTAGATAATGGTAATATACCTTTTAATACTCTATTTTGGTTAAGATTTACTATCTTAACTTTTTTATCAATAAACTCCCAATAGACACCTTCAGAGCGTAAAACAACTAAGAAAACTTCGGTATTTTCTTTCTTTGATAAAAAGTTAGCCAAAAGAGCTACAACTTTTTCTGCTCCCCCACCACCTAAAGAAGGAATAAAAAGACAATACTTTTTTTTCATCAATATATCTCACACTTAAATAGTTCGTAGTTTAAATTTTGGAAATCAAACTAAATTTCGGTTAAACCATTAAAAAAGCTATTAATAATTAAATCATCGCTTTTAAACATTCATCCACATTTTCTTTTACTTTACTTTCTAGTTCCCAACTAGAAATTGATAAAATCTTCGAATACTCAAATGATTTTTCTACTTTATTCCAAGGATTTTGATCCTTTAAAATACTAGAATCAATAACAATATCAGCACCTCCTATAGCGTTCCAAACATCGGGTATTTTCTGATCCCAAGCTAATGTTGCTACATTTTTTCCAAAAGCTTGTGCAATTATCCCAGCATGCATACGCATCGCAACTAAATAATCAACCATATGAATTTGCTTATAAAGTTCATTCGGTTGCTCCGGCCTATCAAATAGAGTTACATCAATATTACTCGCTAATAGAGATTGATAGACCATCTTTGCTTGTTCATGATCACCTGGATTACCATTAGTCATAATAGCAATTTTCATACCTGCATTAACGGCACCTTGTGCAAGTCTTTTCCAAAACAGCAAATATTCTGCTTCATTCATATCTTTTAAAGAAGAATCAAATTTTTTAAAAAAAGATAATGGTATTACATTAAAACCACAGAGGATATTTTGACTTAAAGTAATATTATTTAGCACTGGTTTTTTCAAAGCAAATGCCAAATCAGGATATACTTGTAATGAGATATTGTTATCAAGATAAGATTGCATTTTTTTTGCGGAACCGTTATCGCGAAAAGAAACATATTTAGCATTATTTAATATATTATTATATATCTTTCTTGCATAACTTCCAATATTATCACCCACCCCACATCCTACTATAGCAAACGGTTTATTATTTCTCTGAGCTATCTCTACAATTTTATTTAACTTTGGGTAAAAAAATGAGGTATTATCAGTTATTAATTGTCCTCCTCCAATAATCACTCCATCAGAATTTTTAATAAGACTTTCCCAGTATTGATCTGATTTTTCCTTAATTAAAAAATACCATAAAACTCGAGATATTAAATATTGAGTCAATTTAATGTTTTTCACAGTTTTTGGTAATCCTCTATTCCATTTTTTTTTATTTTTAGAAGATAAGGAAACATCCTTATTACTATTAGGTAAATTTTTTCTAAAGGAGATATCCAGGGGAATAACATTAATATCTTTTGATTTCAAAATTTTGCTAAGACTATCAAATATAGCGTAATCACCTAGATTTGAACTAAAAACCTCACCAGCAACTACTATTCTTTTTTTACTCATATATATTTTCTCCAAAAAAGCCAAATAAATGTACTATCAATTCCTATTTGATGTCGTATCGCCACCCACAAGTATAAATTCCATACAACAATTGATATTGATGCACTAATAGCAGCACCATCAATACCCATCTTAGGTATTAAAATTAAGTTTAAAATAGTATTAATAATAGCTGACCAAAACATACCCTTAATAACGAATTTTTCATTACCAGACATAGTTAAAATAGAAATTGAAGAGCCAAAAAAGGCATTTATTGCTTGACCAATAGCAATGATATAAAGTGCTCGATGACCTATAATAAACTCATTTCCAAAAACCAACTCAAGTATTCCTGAACCCCAAAAAAATAAAATAGGAACTAAAGGTAATGTAAAAAAGAAACTGACTAATGACCCAATAGAGGCTATTTTCTGTGCTTCCAAATAATTTTTTTTGGCAAAAGCACTAGCTAATCGCGGTGTAATGACTGTACTTACAATCTGCAAGCCAAATAGTGCTAAAGATGCACCTGATACTACAACCTTATATACACCAACATCTTTAATTGAGGCCAAAAGGCCTAACATTAGGATATCAATTTGACCACTTATTGATTGCATTCCTGTCATCACCGCTAAAGGTATGACTGTTAAAAACCAAGTACGTCCATGAATAACTGGTTGAACCTTTTGTAATTCTTTAGGTTTTGCTCTAATTAACAAGCATGCTCCAACAATAAAAGCTATTATTGCTGCAAAAAGGTGGAAACTCATCGCAACATTAGGACTTAGTTCAATATTTAAGATAACTGCGATTAGAAGAAAAAATGTTAAGCATAAAGGACGTATCAATCCTTCTGGTAGCTGCCCTTGTATTATAAAGCCCAGCCCCCTTAAAGCAGCTCCGCGTACATTTCCCATTGCCACCAAGAGCGACATAACAAGCCCAAGAGCGAATATTTCAAACCCACCAGAAATATCGTTAAAAAAAGTCTTATGTACAAAAAAAGCTAAAGTACAAATAAATAAAGAAAAAATAATTAACATAGAGCCCGCCCATACCCAAATGCCTTTCATTTGAGTCCAGTCACTTAAGGCTTTTGCTTTTGCAGTTTCTCTTAAAACCAATGTAGGCATTCCTGCCTGAGCCGGTAATGCCAAAATACTTACTAATGCAAATATATACGAATATATGCCAAAACCTTCAACTCCGAGTGTTCTAGCCAACAAGACAGAGCTTGCAAAAGTTGTACCCACGGCTAATATACGGAATAAAAAAGTTCCAAAAAACACCCTAAACAGTCCTGAATTTAATATCTTAGTGATATTCATAATAAAAGTTCAATCACTTTTAAAAAACCTTATATTTCATGGACTTCATCTTATATAATAAAAAATGAATAAAATTTCATTAACCAGAAAAGCGTCAAGTGATTAGAAAAAAGTATTTAATTCCTTGTTATACATTCATTACTTTTTCTACATACCATGACATTGCGTTTTTAAGACCTTGTGCAATTACAAATTCTGGTTTATATCCTAGTAAACTCTTAATCTTTTCAATACTGGCTTGTGAATGTCGAACATCCCCAGCACGGAAATCATGGTATACGGGCTCTTTCGTATAAGTCACATCATTTTCATTTAATGCAGCTTTAATGGCATTAAACAAATCATTTAGAGTCGTACGATCCCCTACTGCAACATTATAAACCTGATTTTTAGCTTCATCATTTTGCGTAGTGGCTGCCAGAATATTGGCCTGAACCGTGTTTTCAATAAAACAAAAATCACGACTGGTTTCACCATCACCATTAATAAACACATCATCACCGGCAATCATGGCCGCTGTCCATTTTGGAATCACAGCTGCATAGGCACCATTCGGATCCTGACGCTTGCCAAAAACATTAAAGTAACGCAGACCAATCGTTTTAAAACCATAAGTCCGTGCAAAGACTTCAGCATACAGCTCATTTACATATTTGGTGACCGCATAAGGTGAAAGTGGCTTGCCGATATTTTCTTCCACTTTAGGCAGTGCCGGATGGTCACCATAAGTTGAACTACTTGCTGCATAAGTAAAGCTTTTTACCTCTGCATCACGTGCAGCCGTCAGCATATTTAAAAAGCCGGTAATATTGGCTGCATTGGTGGTAATCGGGTCGGCAATCGAACGGGGCACAGAACCTAAAGCTGCTTCATGCAAGACATAGTCCACTCCTGCACATGCTTTCTGGCAGTCTGCAAAATTACGGATATCACCTTCATAAAACTTGAAGTTTGCCCATTGCTCAGGTTTGACCAAACTTTGCACTTCATCCAGATTATGCTGATGACCTGTCGCAAAATTATCCAGACCCACCACGTTTTGGTTTAGCTTTAATAAGGTTTCCAGTAAATTTGAGCCAATAAAGCCTGCCACACCGGTAATTAACCAGGTTTTTGGTACTTGTTGTAATTGCTCGCATACAGTTTGATATTGGCTCATGTTTAAAGTCCCTATAATTACAGACGAAGGTCAGATTCAGATTGATCCAGTACATATTTTAGGTCATATAAAATATGTGCGGACTTGCCCAAGGCACGTAATGCTTCAGCACCCATGGCTTTAAACTGATCATGGGCAACGGCCAGAATCACAGCATCATACTGACCTTGCTCTAACTGCTGTACTGGCGTGATGTTATATTCATGCTCAGCTTCTGCGGCATCTACCCAAGGATCATAGACGTCAGCTTGAATATGGTATTCTTGCAATTCCTGCACAATATCAATAATTTTCGTATTACGAATATCTGGGCAGTTCTCTTTAAAACTCAAACCAAGCACTAAAACTTTAGCGCCTTCAACTTGAATTTTTTTCTTAATCATGCCTTTAACTAGCTGAGTGACCACATAAGCCCCCATCGCATCATTTAAACGACGACCGGCTAAAATAATTTCTGGGTGGTAACCAATGGCTTGTGCTTTATGGGTTAAGTAATACGGGTCTACACCAATACAGTGACCGCCAACCAAGCCCGGACGGAAAGGCAAGAAGTTCCATTTGGTACCGGCAGCTTTAAGCACCGCTTCGGTATCAATCCCCATTTTATTAAAGATCACCGCCAATTCATTAATTAAAGCAATATTGACATCACGTTGCGTGTTTTCAATGACTTTAGCAGCTTCAGCCACTTTAATACTTTCGGCTTTATGTGTACCGGCTTCAATAATAAGGTTATACACCTCATCCACAAAATCGGCTACTTCAGGGGTAGAACCTGAGGTGATTTTTAAAATATTGGTCACGCGGTGTAATTTATCACCCGGGTTGATACGCTCAGGGCTATAACCAGCAAAGAAGTCTTGGTTAAATTTTAAACCTGACACTTGCTCTAACACAGGAATACAGGTTTCTTCTGTCGCACCCGGATAAACCGTGGATTCATACACCACAATATCACCAGCTTTAAGTACCTGACCAATACTTTGTGAAGCTTTAATTAGTGGCGTTAAATCGGGTTGTTTAAATTCATCAATCGGTGTTGGTACAGTCACAATAAAAAAGTTACATTGTTTTAAGTCTTCTAAATTGGCGCTATAGCTTAAATATTGTGATTGTGCTAATTCCTCTGGAGACACTTCTAAAGTGTGATCTTGGCCACTTTTCAGTTCATCAATACGTTTTTGATGAATATCAAAACCAACAACGGGTACTTTTTTCCCAAATTCTACTGCCAAAGGCAGACCAACATAGCCCAAACCAATAATTGCAATTTTAATTTCTGATAGTTGTAACATCCGACAGCCTTTTATTTATCGAGTCAAGCAGCTAAATCCGCGCATAATATAGCAGAAATTATATTGAGTTTTACTTTATTGAAAATAAAATCACATCAACAGAGTATGTGTATAACAAGCCATTCTGATTAAAATACAACCCACAAAAACTATTGAAAAATTATTTTTGCGTATATCTTTAGGATTTATATAAATATTTTAAATGAAAATATTTTGTTACTTTTTCTGTTTAAATATTAAACGCTTCGATTATTTAAAAGATAAACTTGATCTTATGAAAAGACACTATATGATTAAGCCTTAAGAAGAATGCGCATGCCAAAAGCTTTCGTTAAAAATTGAAAAATTAATGATCTATATAGGACTTCGAGTGAAACTTTACCAATCTTTATTTCTACTCACTTTTGGTGTAGCCGTAACAGGTTGCGCAGTTACTTCTGGTCTGCAAACCTATGATTTACCTCAACAAGGTATTTATCAAACCGAACTTGGCTCACAAGTCAATGTAGTGAAAATTACTGCTGAGTCATTACCTAGTGTACAAACTGCACAGGTCAATATTCGTCAAAACTACGCGCATCTTTTTAATAACAGCCATAAAAATTACCGTCTAGGTAGTGGTGATATTTTATCGATCTATCTTTGGGCACACCCAGAACTCTCGAGCAGCGAAAGCTCTGGCTACCAAATTGACTCGCAAGGCTATATTCAGTTTCCGATTATTGGGCGTTATAAAGCCAGTGGTAAAACTATTCAGCAAGTCAACCAAGAATTACGCAGTCAATTGGCGCGCTATTTAAAGACTCCCGATGTGATTGCACGGGTATTGTCTTATGAAGGACAACGCTACTCTGTTCAAGGCAACGTCATGAAAGGTGGTCAGTTTTATTTAAATGATCAACCGACCAGTGTCTATACTGCATTAGGTCTTGCTGGCGGTATCAACAACCAATTGGGGGATAACACCTCAATTACCCTGGTGCGCCAAGGTCAAAGCTACCAACTCAATAGCTTAGAACTTGAAAAACAAGGTTTATCGCTGCATAAGTTGTTGATCCAACCTAATGACACACTGTATGTCAATTCACGTGAGAATCAAAAAATTTACGTCATGGGTGAAGCAGGAAAAAATCAGTCTTTGCCTTTACGTGATCAAGGTATGAGCTTAGGTGATGTGTTGGGTGAAAGCCAAGGCTTAAATCCCTTGTCGGCAAGTCGTAGTAAAATTTATGTGGTGCGTAGTCACCCCACAGATGGTAGCACCGAAGTCTATCACTTAGATTTAAGCAGTCTTGGTGACTTTGGATTGGCCAATCAGTTTAGTATGCGCTCCAATGATATTGTTTATATTGATGCCTCTGGATTGGTGCGTTGGCAACGTGTTTTGAACCAAATCATTCCATTTTCAAACGCCTTGTATAATTTAGATCGTTTGGGTCAGTAATGCAGATCAATAATATTTTAGTGGTCTGTGTGGGCAATATTTGCCGTAGTCCAATGGCAGAATATTTACTCAAACAAGAATTTCCAGAGCTACAGATTCATTCAGCTGGTATTCAAGGCTTAACAGGTCATCCTGCTGATGAAAAAGCGCTGCTGTGTATGCAGCGTTTAAATCTTGATATGCACAATCATATTGCCAAAAAGCTCGATGCTCAGATGCTAAAACAAGCCGACTTAGTTTTGGTGATGAGTCAAAATCAACAAAAACATATTGAACGCACTTGGCCTTTTACAAAAGGGAAAACCTTTCGTTTAGGACATTGGCAACAGTGTGATGTTGCCGATCCTTATCAACATGACCAAGCCATGTTTGATCAAACCTGTCAGTTGATACAGACCTGTATTGCTGATTGGAAAAACTATATTTAACTTTGATAATTTACGATTATGAGCCAAAGCGATAAAACTGAAGATACGATTGATCTAAAAGAGCTGTTCTTTTCTTTAATAGCGCAGTGGAAATTAATCGCGCTATGTACAATTTTAAGTTTGGTGTGTGCCTTACTGTATTTACGTGCTACACCTGATACTTACGCAGTCAATGCTTTGGTACAAGTTGAAGAAAGCAAAGGGGCTTCAGCAGCATTGCTTGGCGATTTATCCAGTATGGTCGAGCAAAAACAGCCTGCTCAAGCTGAGATTGAAATTCTAAAATCGCGCTTGGTTTTAGGTTCGGTCATTCAAGATTTAAATTTAGATATTCATATTCAAGGTTTAGAAAATGGTTTGATTGACCGTTTAGCCACTAAAAATCAGTACCATGTCGAGCATCATAAAGATGCGGTGATGTTTCGTGATAATCAATCACGCTTTAATGTACGTGAATTTAAAATACCGGCAAATTTTATTGATACCAACTTATTACTCAATATTGATGGGCAAAATTTCAGTTTAAGTGATAGTAATAATCAGCAAGTACTGGTACAAGGTAAGCTCAATCAAAATAATGAATTAAGTTCTGAATATGGTGTTTGGAATATTTCCATTTATAGCCAAGACCAGATTAATAATAGTTATTTAATTAAAAAGATGTCTTTACCTGCTGCCATGAATCAACTGACTGCCCATTATTCAGTGGCTGAAAAAGGTAAAATGACGGGTATTTTAAGCTTAAATTATCAAGGTCAAGATAAAGTACAAATCACACGTATTTTAAATGAAATTTTAGCGGCCTATAGCAAACAAAATATTGAACGTCGTTCTGCCGAAACTGCACAAACCTTAAGTTTTCTTGACGAGCAATTGCCTGAACTCAAAGATAAATTAGACACAGCCGAACGTGCTTTTAACAGTTTCCGTGAACAATCTAACACCGTAGATGTAACCAAAGAGTCTGAGTTGTATTTAAGTCAAAGTATTGCCTTAGAACAACAAAAAGCGCAATTACAACAGCGCCAAGCAGAACTTTCAGCCAAATATACCAATGAACATCCTGCCATGCAGGAAATTAATGCACAGCTTGGAGTAGTCACACAAAAAGTCACTGAGTTAGAAAGCACTTTAAAGCAACTACCTGATTTACAACGTCGTTATTTACAACTGTATCGCGAAGTTGAAGTGAATCAGCAGTTGTATACTGGTTTATTAAACTCATATCAACAACTTCGTATTGCTAAAGCAGGCGAAATTGGTAATGTGCGTATTATTGATCAAGCCATTGCCCCAATTCAGCCGATTGCACCAAAAAAATTACAGATCTTAATTTTAAGTATTTTCTTAGGTGGCTTTTTAGGTACTTTACTCGCCTTGTTACGTAATATGCTACGTTCTGGGGTTAAAGACTCAACCCAAATTGAGACTGAACTGGACTTGCCTGTTTATGCCACTGTGCCACGTTCTGAAATTCAAGAAAGTCACTTTAAATTATTAAAGAAAAAGAAATTCTTACCAATTTTAGCCATTAAAAATAGCGATGACCTTGCAATTGAAAGCCTACGTAGCATGCGTACCGCAATTCACTTTGCCTTGAGCAATGCTAAAAATAACGTGATTATGGTGACAGGTCCGGCTCCTGAAGTGGGTAAATCATTTGTTTCTGTCAATTTGGCGACCATTTTAGCGCAAAGTGGTAAATGTGTATTATTGATTGACGGTGATATGCGCCGTGGTTATATGCACCAATATTTTAAAGAATCAACTAATCAGTACGGATTGGCCACTTATCTAAATGGACAAAATAGCGATTTAGAACAATTGATTCAAAAATCAGAAGTGGTCAATTTAGACTTTATTGCACGTGGCAAAAGCCCAAGTAATCCATCTGAATTATTAAGTACAGAAACTTTTGCCAAGTTTATTGAAGAAGTTTCACAGCGTTATGATCATATTATTATTGATACACCACCTGTATTGGCAGTGACCGATAGCGTGATTATTTCTCAATTTAGTGGTGTCAATTTAGTGGTGGCCCGTTATGCTAAATCACAAATGAAAGAGTTAGAGCTAGTAGTGAATCGTTTTGACCAAGTAGGCGTTAAGGTCAATGGTTTAATCTTAAATGATGTACAACGTGAAGTTGGCTCACCTTATGGTTATGGCTATAACTATGCTTATACCTCTAAAAAAGATTAAGCAAAATACAACATAAAAAACCCGCCAATGGCGGGTTTTTTTTAAAGCTTAATGTTTAGGTTTTAATATCATTAAAACCTAACACATCTTTCATATCGTATTTTTTCGCATCACGACCGACCACCCAAGCCGCAGCACGCACTGCACCTGAAGCAAAGTTCATACGGTTGGTGGCTTTATGCGTAATCTCTACACGCTCACCTTCACCAATAAACATGGCAGTATGTTCACCCACAATATCGCCACCACGAATGGTTTGAAAACCAATGCTTTGACGCTCACGCGGACCAGTATGCCCTTCACGGTGATATACGGCATCTTGTTTTAAGTCACGCCCTAAAGCATCGGCAATGGCTTCACCCATCATTAGAGCTGTACCTGATGGTGCATCAACTTTGTGACGGTGATGCGCTTCAATCACTTCGATATCTACCGTGTCACCAAATACTTTAGAGGCAAGTTCTAATAGTTTAATCGACACGTTGACACCGACTGAGTAGTTTGCCGCATACACGACAGGTGTTTGAGCTGCTGATTCGTCTAAGTAAGCTTTTTGCTCATCGTTCATGCCCGTTGTACCAATGACAATCGCAACACCATGCTCACGGCAAATTTTTAAATGGTTGATGGTTGCAGCAGGTGCAGTAAAATCAATCACCACATCGCAGTTTTTTACCACTTCTTCTAAGCTGCCAACAACTTTAACACCTAAAGTGCCAACGCCTGCCAATTCGCCTGCATCTGCGCCAAGCAAAGTGCTTTCAGGGCGTTCAACGGCAGCTGCCAATTGGTAACCTGCTTCTTGCACAGCTTGAATTAAAATACGGCCCATACGACCGCCGGCACCCAAGATCCCAATACGTGGAGTTGCTGACATCACATTTTCCTAATGTTGCGTTTTAATGCGTTTAACTATAACAAAACTCGCGCCCAACACTCATCATAATTGAGCAATTCTTAATATAAAAAAGGCATCTATAGATGCCTTTTTTAAGTTCAAGCTTTAGTCAAATAAACGATCAAAGAATGATTTCTTCTTTGGCGATGACTTACCACCTTCTTCACCTTCAAATGTGGCTTGTAACTCTTTGAGCAATTCACGTTGACGCGAAGTTAAGTTGACTGGCGTTTCCACCACAATACGACACAGCAAATCACCCTGCATATTATGACGTACAGGTTTTACCCCTTTACCACGTAAACGGAACAGTTTGCCCGTTTGTGTACCTTCAGGTACTTTCAGGCTCACACGGCCATCGAGGGTTGGAATTTCAATTTCTTTACCCAACGCAGCATCAACAATAGACACGGGTACGTCCATATACAAATCGGCGCCGTCACGCTGGAAGATTTCATGCTCGCGCACTTGTACTTCTACATATAAGTCGCCTGATTGACCGCCACGAATCGCTTCACCTTTACCAGTTAAACGTACGCGGTCGCCATTATCTACGCCCGCAGGAATAGTCACTTCTAAAGTCTGTTGACGATCAGACACCCCTAAACCATGGCATGAGTTGCATGGGTTTTTAATGACCTTACCTTGACCACGACAAGTGCTACAGGTTTGCTGTACTGCAAAGAAACCTTGCTGCATACGCACTTGACCTGAACCATGACAGGTCTTACAGGTTTCTACATCATTCGGTGACTGTGAACCTTGACCATTACACGGCTCACACGGTGCAGGTGCAGTAAAGGTAATGGTTTTCTTTACGCCACGCACAGCCTCTTCAAGGGTTAACTCGGTGACATAGCGTAAGTCCGAACCACGGCGTTGACGTTGTTGCTGACGACCGCCACCACCACCGAATGCCCCACCGAAAATATCACCAAATTGGCTAAAGATGTCTTCGGCGCTAAAACCGCCGCCACCACCACCGCCACCCATACCACCTTCAAAGGCTTGATGCCCCATACGGTCGTACATGCTACGCTTTTGACCATCTGATAATACTTCGTAAGCTTCAGATGCTTCTTTAAACTTTTCTTCAGCCTCCGGATTGTCCGGATTACGGTCTGGGTGATATTTCATCGCCAACTTACGGTAGGCTTTTTTAATTTCATCATCACCAGCGGTTTTAGCAACACCTAAAACCTCATAATAATCACGTTTAGCCATAGCAGGCGATGCTCCTCACGGAATAATTAAAATACTGAACTGAGCTTTCAAATTGGGGTAGTCAGGCGCTTTTACAAGGGGACGTACATAAAAATTTATAGCTGCTTAAAAAACTGGCTTATTTTTCATAAAACGTACAATGCCTTTTAACCAAGCATTGAGTAAATATAAAAAGGCAATCAGTGCAAAGACCACACCAATCACAGTACAGGCTGTCACCCATAAATAGCTATCCCAATAATAAAAATTAAGTGGAATAAACCAAAGTGATGCAAACGCTGCCAAGATTAAATACAGCAAGGTACTGCGCATCACCCATAAGGCTTGGGCATTAAGCCAAACTTCAGTTTGTGGGGTTTGGCTAACATTACGTGCCAAAAAATAGGCAATCACGCCGCTAATGAGTGTGAATAATGCGAAAAACATCAGTACGTAAGCCACGGCGATCTTACGACGCTGTTGTTTTAAACTGTCTTGAGACATTTAGATGAACCTCAGAAAACGGCATCTTGTTATTATCGATGTCGCCTATTTGCCGATGTGTTGCAAGCATGCGCGGCTACTATATTGAAATTTTCAATCTTTCGCACGCAATTATATAAAATTCTCTAATACAAAGAAGCATTTATTTTTTGAAATATGCTATAAATTGGCTACTTTATGCACGCGCCCTGCAATCAATGCACTTGTCAGCTCAAGTCATAAAATAAAAAGCCATTCTCTTACAATATATAGCCATTAGACTATCGACTTTTGTAGGACACGGCTATTTTCAACAATAAATCAAGCTATATTCAAGACAACAAGAACAAGGAGAACACAACCATGGTTCAACAAATTGACGCTCCTTTGCGTGAAGATGTACGTTTACTGGGCAATTTACTCGGTGAAACTTTAAAAGAACATGCCGGACAAGATTTGTTTAATCAGGTTGAGCAAATTCGTGCTTTATCTAAAGGCGCACGAGATGGTCAAGTTGAAGCCGAAAAACAACTCGAACAACTGTTATCGAGTTTAGATGACCATGAAATTTTACCGCTGACGCGTGCTTTTACCCATTTCTTAAACTTTGCCAATATTGCCGAACAATATCATGTGGTGCGTAGCCGTCGTCAAAGTGAATTTGATGCCAATGCACCCTCGCCTAATCCGCTTGATCATTTATTTGAAAAATTTAAACAACAACAAATTTCAAGCGAGACCTTATTTGAGCAAATTTGTCAGCTGAAAATTGAATTGGTGCTCACCGCACATCCAACCGAAGTCAGCCGCCGAACTTTAATTCAAAAATATGATGGCATTAATGACTGCTTAAGCAAATTTGATCAGCAAAAGCTGACTCCGCGTGAGCGTCAAGCCACCTTAAATGAACTAAAACAATTAGTTTGCTCGGCTTGGCAGACCGATGAAATCCGTCAGCATCGTCCAACGCCTGTGGATGAAGCTAAATGGGGTTTTACCACCATTGAGCAAACCTTGTGGAATGCGGTACCTAAATTTATTCGTGAACTCGATCAAATGGTGGTAGAGCATTGTGGGCAAACTTTACCTTTAAATGTTGCCCCAGTACGTTTTGCCTCTTGGATGGGCGGTGACCGTGATGGCAACCCGAATGTTACGCATAAAATTACTCAAGAAGTGCTGTGGTTGTCACGTTGGAAAGCTGCTGATTTATATTTACGTGATATTGAAGCGTTGCGTTGGGAATTATCGCTTAAAGAATGTAGTCCGGAATTACGCAGCATATTAGGCAAAGAGCATGCCGAGCCATACCGCGAAGCCTTACGTGATATTCGTGACCGTTTAAAAGCCACCCGTAATTGGTTGGCGCAAAAACTCCAAGGCAATGATGTGGTGGATGATCCACGGGTGATTTTAAGTAAAGAGCAAATCTTAGCGCCTTTATTGCTGTGTCATCGCTCTTTAATGCAATGTAATTTAGCTGAAATTGCCAATGCGCAATTGCTTGATTTTATTCATCGCGTGAATTGTTTTGGGATTGAATTACTCAAACTCGATATTCGCCAAGAATCGGGTCGTCATCGTCAAGCTATCTCTGCCATTACCGAATATTTAGGTTTAGGTAATTTTGAAACATGGACTGAACAAGCGCGTCAAAATTTCTTACTCCAAGAGCTACAAAGCAAGCGTCCTTTGTTGCCCAAACATTTAAATGAACCTGCGCAAAGCCTAATTGAGCATCCCGATGTGCAAGAAGTCTTTGCTACGATGCGTACCTTGGCCGAGCAACCAAGTGAATCTTTGGGCGCTTATATTATTTCTATGGCGGAATATCCAAGTGATGTTTTGGCCGTGTTGTTATTGCAAAAAGAAGCTGGCATCAAAAAAGCCTTACGTGTAGTCCCTTTATTTGAAACCTTAAAAGATCTAGATGGTGCGGCCACCACCATGAATACCCTGTTTAATATGCATTGGTATAAACAGCATATTCAGGGCAAACATGAAGTGATGATTGGCTATTCTGACTCGGCCAAAGATGCAGGCTTTATGTCCGCCAATTGGGCACAGTATCGTGCCCAAGAAGAATTAACCGCAGTGGCAAAAACCCACGGCGTACAATTGACCTTGTTCCATGGTCGTGGCGGTTCAATTAGTCGTGGCGGTGCACCAACCCAACAAGCTTTGTTTTCACAACCACCAGGGTCTATTTCAGGTGCTATTCGTGTTACCGAACAAGGTGAGATGATTCGCTTTAAGTTTGGTTTAGAAGGCATTGCGCTACAAAACCTTGAAATTTATACCGCAGCCACCTTAGAAGCGACTTTGTTGCCACCACCAGAACCCAAACCAGAGTGGCGCGAGTTGATGCACAAAATGACCGATTTATCGGTGCAGGTGTATCGTCAAACCGTACGTGAAAATCCGCACTTTGTGCAATATTTACGCACCGTGACGCCTGAGCTTGAGTTACAGATGTTGCCACTGGGCTCTCGTCCGGCAAAACGTAAAGTCAGTGGCGGTATTGAATCTTTACGTGCTATCCCATGGGTGTTTGCATGGACTCAAATTCGTTTAATGTTACCGGCATGGCTTGGTACAGGTGCTGCCATCAATCAAGTCACCGAGCAAGGTCATAAGGCTTTACTGGATGAAATGTTGCAACAATGGCCCTATTTCCAAACCTTGGTGGATATGTTGGAAATGGTCTTGTCTAAAGCCGATGGCAACATTGCCTTATATTATGAAGCTCACTTAACAGATGACGAACATTTAAAAATTTTAGGTGAAGAGCTACGTCAGCGTTTACGTGATGCTGTAGAGAGCTTATTGAGCTTAAAAGGTGAGTCGAAATTACTCAGCAGCAATGATGTACTTGATCAATCCATGAAAGTACGTAAGCCGTATATCCTGCCGTTACACTTGTTACAAGCTGAACTGATGAAACGTCGCCGTGAATATTTAGTCAATAATGCCGCCGAACATACCCCTGTCGATCATGCTTTAATGGTCAGTATTGCCGGAATTGCTGCCGGATTACGTAATACCGGTTAAGTTTTTTTTAGCCACATCGTGAAGCACATCTAATTGATGTGCTTTTTTTTGTTCAATAAAACAACAAACCCATCTTTTTTTTATAAGTATGATTAAAGAAGATTATAAGTGAATCTTCTATAGAAAAATTCGATTAATGCACTGATTTTGGTGAATTTTTAACAAAAATTACTTTTACCAAGCGGTAAAAATATAATAAAAGTCATAGAATTAGTTTTACTCAATCACGCAAAATCACCCTAGAAAATTATAAAAATAGGCGTATGATGTGTCCAATTTGTCTATTGAGTGTACATTTTATGACCAATTGGTTTCCCAAATGGCGCCCTTATGAGGGCAGTATCGATGCACGACCAGTAGGCACAAATGAATATCTCCCAATCTCCCAAAGCGTTTTACTCGGTATTCAACATGCCTTTGCAATGTTTGGTGCGACCGTTCTTGCACCTTACTTAATGGGCTTTGACCCCAACTTGGCAATTTTAATGTCAGGTCTATGTACCATTTTGTTCTTTTTTATGACAGGTGGTCGTGTGCCGAGTTATCTCGGTTCTAGTTTTGCCTTTATTGGTGTCGTAATTGCCGCAACTGGCTATGCTGCATCAGGTACAGGTGCACCAAATGCCAATTTAGGTGTGGCGGCTGGTGGCATTATGGCCTGTGGCGTACTGTATGCATTGTTTGGTTTATTGGTCATGGCAACCGGCACCCGTTGGATTGAAAAACTCATGCCACCCGTGGTCACAGGTGCCGTGGTAATGATCATTGGTCTTAACCTTGCGCCGGTCACAGTGAAAGGGGTCATGGGTGACAACTTTAATATGTGGATGTCTTTAGTCACTGTGATGTGTATGGGGACAATTGCGGTATTTACCCGTGGCTTATTACAGCGTTTATTGCTAATTCTTGGTTTGTTGTCGGCATATTTAATCTACTTTATTGTGGCCAATGTTTTAGGCTTAGGTAAAGCGATTGATTTTGCTACGGTACAACAAGCGGCATGGTTTGGTGTGCCTACCTTCCATTCACCGGTGTTTGATGCCAATGCTATGCTGATTATTGCCCCAATCGCTTTAATTTTAGTGGCGGAAAATTTAGGTCATATTAAAGCAGTAAGCGCCATGACGGGTGAAAATCTTGATCCACATATTGGTAAAGCCTTTGTGGCCGATGGTGTTGCCACCACTTTAGCAGGTGGTGTCGGTGCACCGGGCATGACCACCTATGGTGAAAATATTGGTGTGATGGCAGTGACTCGCGTGTATTCCACCATCATTTTTGCCATTGCTGGGATTTTTGCTGTGTTTTTAGGTTTATCGCCTAAGTTTGGTGCAATTATTCATACCATTCCGACTGCCATTTTAACCGGTGCATCTATTGTGGTATTTGGTTTAATCACCATTGCTGGTGCCAAAATTTGGATTGAAAACAAAGTCGATTTCTCGCAAAACAAAAACTTAATGGTCGCTGCGGTTACCATTATTTTAGGCACAGGTGACTTTGCTCTACAAATTGGTAGCTTTAATTTAGGTGGTATTGGTACCGCAACCTTTGCTGCTTTATTTTTAAATTGGTTCTTTAGTTTAGCCGATAAAAAATAAACTAGATTGCTATAAAAAAGCAGCCCACGGGCTGCTTTTTTTGTCTTGGCTTTATACAGACTACAAAGCTCAAGCTAATGATGTTGTGAGTGTTAAGGACGAATTTCTTTGAGTTCACGTTGAATAATATGTTCGGTAATTTGTTGATAAATACGCTCAACCAAAACTGGATCTAAAGCATAACTTTGGGCTTCGGCACGAACTTTATTCAGTACTTGTTCGGTACGCTCTGGTGATTGTAGTTCATAACCACTACGTTTAAATTTTAAGGCGCGATCCACATAAAATTGACGCTTGGCCAACAATTCTACTAAGGCGGTGTCAATCGCGTCGATCTGGGCGCGGGCTTGTTCGAGAGTTTGAGGCTTTTCTTTGTTCATTATCGCTTTCATTTTCACTCTTATATAATTCTTCTAACACATTACTAAAAATACTTTCAATCATCCATACCCGATATAAACTATTAAATACATAGCTTTGTCCGGCAATTCTTAATTCAAGTACAGGTAAACTAGGCTGCGATTTCATTTCACAGTACATATCATTTTGCTGTAAACGTGAATGAATATCCTGTGGCTGTAACTCAACCAGATCTAAGTCGCGACATAATTGCTGCATATGTTGGGCATAAGATAAATCTCGACCCTTGGTCCATACTTGACGCAACATTTCATACATCACATCGACTTGCTGTTCCGGTGCAACGCTATAAAACAACTTGGCCATTTGTAGGGTTGCTGCTTCAGTTGGACGGCAAAATGGCGTGAATTTAACTTCGCTACGTTTAGATAAACGTGTGGCAAGGCTCCAGTCAAATTGATCTCGTCCTTGATAACTTAACGGATAAATATTCAATTGAATATTATAATAATCTGCCAATTCTTCTTTAATATACGCCAATAACAACCAAGAAATCGGATCTTCTAAGGCAATATATAAATCAAGCTCTGGATCAAGCGCCTGAATTTCATTGAGTTCTTCGGCATCACTAATTAAATGCTCACGCCATTCGATATGATTAATTAGAAAAATGGGATTATCAGTTAAAAGTTTTTGTTGTTTTAAACGACGTGCTAAACGCAATAAGTCATCTACAGCATGATACTTGCGATCGGCCAATTCAAAATAAGCACTTAATACAGGTGTGTCATTAAAAATACGTTCTGGAAAATCTTGGGTTTGCGCTTGGCGGCTGGCCATCGCATATAAGGTAGCCAATTTACCTTCTTGTTTTTGCCACAACATATGAAATACATCTTCAAGCAAATACAGAAAATCTTGGCCACGTAAGGGCGTGTGCCGCAAAATAGTTTCGGCTTGTTGTAAGGCTTCTTGGGAGGGTTGTTCTGGAGTGTCGTGAAAACTAAAACGATGTTGCTTAGATAAAATTTTGGCATCATTTAAACAATAATTTTGCCATTCTAAAGCTGACATTTGGTTGGGTGGTTCGGCACTTTCATTTGAGATCACCACTTTAAGCGGTTTCATCTCTTCGGTTAATATTTCTTCTAATTGTGGCAATTGTTGTGCGGCTAAATAGCTATACACGTCATCAAGGCGTAAATAAATGCTTAAACCCTGATCCGTAGGCAACAACTCTTGGCGAACTGGTTTTTGATAAAACCAACTCGATCGGAGCGGATCGAACCAACGGCGCAGCAGTGACATGTAACTAGCCTCAACAATAAAAATGCAAGCTTAAAACTCAAAACAGCATAGCACTTGGTGGTGCAATGATGAAAATATAATTTTCATTTGCTGGCAAAATTTATAGCAAGTTCAGCTTCTATGTTCAATGCTTTGACCTTGCAACTTAAGTCCATGTGACATACAAAAAAAAGCACCCCATTTGGAGTGCTTTTTTTATTTATAGATTAGATATCGCGAACTGCGCCTTTAGCTGCACTGGTTGCATGCATGGCATACGCTTTAAGCGCTTTAGAGATTTTACGTGGACGCTCTTTGGCTGGCTTCCAACCTTTGGCTTCTTGCACTTCACGGCGCGCTGCCAATACATCCTCAGCAACAGCAAGGTGAATAGTACGGTTTGGAATATCAATTTCGATACGGTCGCCATCTTCAACTAAGGCAATTGCCCCACCTTCAGCCGCTTCGGGAGACACGTGACCAATAGACAAACCTGATGAACCACCAGAGAAACGACCATCTGTTACCAGCGCACAATCTTTACCTAAACCTTTTGATTTTAGGTAACTGGTTGGGTACAACATTTCTTGCATACCCGGACCACCTTGTGGACCTTCATAGCGAATCAGTACCACATCGCCTGCCACGATTTTGCCACCTAAAATGGCTTCTACTGCATCATCTTGGCTTTCAAATACACGTGCTGTACCGTTGAATTTTAAAATCGATTCATCTACACCCGCAGTTTTTACGATACAACCATCTAATGCAATGTTGCCGTAAAGTACTGCTAAGCCACCATCTTGTGAGAAAGCATGTTCAACATTACGGATTACGCCCTTTTCACGGTCGCCATCAAGACGTGTGTAGTAACGGTCTTGTGAGAATGCAGTTTGCGTTGGTACGCCACCCGGTGCTGATTTAAAGAAGTTATATACATCTTCATCTTCGGTACGGATAATGTCCCACTTATCTAAAGCATCTTTTAAAGTGGCTTCATGTACGGTAGGTACAGAAGTGTCTAATAAACCACCACGGTCTAATTCGCCAAGGATTGACATAATGCCGCCCGCGCGGTGGATGTCTTCCATATGTACATTTTTCACCGCAGGTGCAACTTTACAAAGTACAGGTACTTTACGCGATAAACGATCAATGTCGTCCATGGTAAAGTCAACTTCTGCTTCGTGTGCAGCAGCCAATAAGTGAAGTACAGTGTTAGTTGAGCCGCCCATTGCGATGTCTAAAGTCATGGCATTTTCATACGCAGCTTTTGTTGCAATGTTACGTGGCAACACGTTGTAATCATTTTGTTCGTAATGACGTTTGGTGATTTCAACGATCAACTGACCCGCTTTTTCAAATAATTTTTTACGGTTGGCGTGTGTTGCAAGTGTTGAACCATTACCCGGTAACGATAGACCTAAAGCTTCTGTTAAGCAGTTCATTGAGTTGGCAGTGAACATACCTGAACATGAACCACAGGTTGGACATGCAGAACGCTCATACGCTTTTACTTCTTCGTCGGTGTAGTTGTCATCTGCCGCAACAATCATCGCATCAACAAGGTCAATCGCTTGTTCGCCACCGCGGATTTGTACTTTACCTGCTTCCATTGGGCCGCCTGAAACAAATACTACTGGAATGTTTAGGCGCATTGCTGCCATCAACATCCCCGGTGTAATTTTGTCACAGTTAGAAATACACACCATCGCATCAGCGCAGTGTGCATTGACCATGTATTCTACTGAGTCTGCAATCAAGTCACGTGATGGCAATGAATACAACATGCCGTCATGACCCATTGCAATACCGTCATCAACTGCAATGGTGTTAAATTCTTTTGCTACGCCGCCTGCTTGTTCAATTTGACGTGCCACCAACTGACCTAAGTCTTTTAAATGCACGTGACCCGGTACAAATTGCGTAAATGAGTTGACCACTGCAATAATTGGTTTACCGAAGTCTTCATCTTTCATACCAGTTGCGCGCCATAAGCCACGCGCACCAGCCATATTTCTTCCGTGTGTCGATGTTTTTGAACGATAGTCAGGCATTGTGTAGTTCCAACAAATGTTATGCTTGAGATGAATTGAACATTCACTCTGGCTAAATAGACTGCTTGTAATAAAGATCAGTCGGAATAATAAGTCATACGCTTGTATTGAGATTAAAGCAGCGTCACACGCAGATGACTAGCCTTAAGCGCACTTTTATTCCAAAAAATATTACACGCGTCAGCAAAAGAATAAAATCTACTATAAACCGAAGATTAATTTTTAAATACAAAACTTCTATGAATATTTTTACTTTTTTACATAAATTTTATTTATACAAATCTAGCTTTCTTGATCTTTAAAGTTTGGCCAATCATCGAGCCGCTTGCAATAACGACATCTTTTCATCACTCATTGGCATACCACAACAATTTGCTTTACACGTATAGTTTTAATAAGAAACGCTAAGCATCTGATCGGCTTATAAATTCACTCGTGACTAGTCTTTGCTCAGATAAAATTGCCCGTGAATTTTCGCAATTTGCTATAATTTACAAAACCACTGTACGGGCTGTTGAATTGAAAATCATCTTTGCGGGCACACCAGAATTTGCTGCCACTGCATTAGCGGCATTATTAAAGACTGAACATGAAATTGTTGCGGTGTATACACAACCTGACCGCAAAGCAGGTCGTGGGCAAAAACTCAGCGCATCTGCGGTAAAACAATTGGCTTTGGCACATGATTTACCGGTGTATCAACCTCTACATTTTAAATCATCGACTGAAGAAGGTTTGGCAGCTCAAGCTGAGTTAAAAGCACTAAATGCCGATGTGATGGTAGTGGCTGCATATGGTTTAATTTTACCGCAAGTGGTTTTAGATACACCTAAATATGGCTGTTTAAACATTCATGGTTCATTGCTGCCACGTTGGCGTGGTGCAGCACCCATCCAACGTGCCATTGCCACAGGTGATCAAGAAACGGGCGTGACCATTATGAAAATGGCCGCAGGTTTAGATACAGGCGACATGATGTTTAAAACATTGTGCCCTATTGAAGCCAGCGACACCTCAGCCACTTTACATGACAAATTGGCGGTTCAAGGTGCTGAAGCGATTGTGGCTGTGCTTGAATCAGAACAAAGCTTACAGCGCTATTTAGCCGAGCGTGAAGTGCAAAACGAAGATGCAACCGTATATGCACATAAACTCAGTAAAGCTGAAGCACAAATTGATTGGTCGCAATCGGCAGTACAAATTGATCGAAACATTCGTGCCTTTAATCCTTGGCCGGTGGCATTTATTCGTTTAGATGAAGAAAATAACTTACGCGTTTGGCATTGCACAATTTCTCAAGAGCAAGTGACTGCTCAAGCGGGTGAAATTATTGCAATTAGCAAACACGGCGTGAGCGTGGCATGTGGCGATGGTCAGGTGATTATCTTGACCTCATTGCAATGGCCGGGCGCAAAAGCCTTAAATGCAGTACAAATTCTACAAACTCAAAAATTGACTATTGGACAAATTTTATAATGAAGCAATCTCCCCACGCCTCAGCTAAAAACCTTAATTTACGTGCTCAGGTGGTGAAGACGTTATTGGCTGTCCAAAATGGTCAATCATTACAGTCTGTTTTGGCACAGCACATCAATATTGTCTCGGACAAAGACCGTGCGTTGTATCATGAATTGGTGTTGGGCTGTTTACGCCAATGGCATTCATTAAAGCAATTGACCTTACCACTTTTATCTAAACCCTTAGAAAACCAAGTGGTTGAAACTTGTCTTTACCTTGGTTTATATCAGCTTTTATGTACCCGTGTTGCAGCGCATGCTGCCATTTCAGAAACGGTAGAAGCATGTAAACAGTTGGGCATGGAAAGTTTAAGTGGCGTGGTCAATGCAATTTTACGTCGTGCCACACGTGAAACCGAACAATTCTACGATGTACTTGAAAATGCACCGGGCTTACCAAGTTGGTTATCAAAACGCTTGAAAAAAGATTGGGGCGAACAACTGGCTGAAATCAGTTATGAACTCAAACAGCTTGCACCACTGACCTTACGTGTCAATACCCGCCAAGTCAGCCGTGATGAATACTTAGATATCTTAGAAGATGAAGGCATTGAAGCGCATCGCTGTGAGATTTCTGAAGTAGGCATTGTCATGGACGAAAGCCTACATATTCCAAGCCTACCGGGTTTTGAAGCCGGTGGTTTTTCTGTTCAAGACGAACATGCTCAACTGTGTGCAACCTTATTGCCAAACTTAGATGGCAAGTTTGTGATTGATGCATGTGCAGCACCGGGTGGGAAAACTGCGCACATCTTAGAAACCTTTGATGTGAAAAAGCTGATTGCGTTAGATCAAGACGAAAAACGCTTAAAACGCCTCTCTGAAAACTTAGAGCGTTTGGTATTAGACGGTGAACATGTTCAAGTGATCACAGCAGATGCCATTAAGTGGCAAGCCCCTGAATTGGCAGATTGCATTGTATTAGATGCACCATGTACTGCTGTAGGTGTGATTCGTCGTCATCCAGACATTCGTTTACTGCGCCAATCAACAGACATTAAACAAACTGTAGAACTGCAAAAGCAGATTTTAGACAATATGTGGCAGCAGCTTAAAGTGGGCGGCACGCTGCTTTATATTACCTGCTCAATTTTAAAAGCTGAAAATGAACAGCAAATGGTAGAGTTCTTTAGCACCCACAGCGATGCTCAAGAAATTAAGATTGATGCAGATTGGGGTGTCGAGCAAATCCATGGTCGCCAATTGTTCCCAAAAGTGGGACGCGGTGATGGTTTCTTCTATTGCTTAATGCAAAAAACTGCATAATTAAAAAGGTGGCTTAAGCCACCTTTTTTATAATTTCAAGACTCCACTCATTCAAAATTCTATGAATAGATCCTCAAATGAGTAGAATCTTGATCAGCCAGTATCCTCGTAATCATGCAAAGTATGCAGCGATATTAATCTTCAGCTTCATCTGGATTTTTGACCAAATGAATAGTTGCCAAAATCAGACCACCCCATAGTAGGACTATAGAAATAATCATCATCATTAAAGCAGATGTATTCATATTATTTCTCCTCAGGATGACGGTCTTTTAACAAGCTTAACGCAATGGCACCCACAACAAAGAATGCCAAAGTACCACCGCCAACAATCCATAAAATATGTGCAGGGTAACCACCATAACCTTCTGAAATAATCGAGTTAATGGTCAAACCTAACGCCACCAATAAAGACACAGGGGTCACAATGGTCAATAAAAAGTTCCAACTTGCGCCTAACTGAATACTGGCATATTGGTTAATATGCGCTTGCAGTTGTTTCAGTAATGGACGACGTAACCACGACACCAAAATAATAGACACTAAACCACCACCTACAATACCAATATTGTTGGCAAAGTAATCAATGATATCAACAAAGGTAATTGCGCTATGCGTTGAGAACATTAAAGTGGATATTACCGCAGAACCACCAGCAATAATGCTGACTGACTTTTTATGTGACCAACCGAGTTTGTCTTGGAATGCAGCAATCGGTACTTGCAAGATACTCACCATTGAGGTGATGCCTGCTACGGTCAGTGATGCAAAAAATAAGAAACCAAATAAATCGCCACCCGCTCCTAAGCTTGAAATAATCTTAGGAAAAGCAATAAAGGCTAAACCAATACCACCAGAGACAACATCCTCAACTTTAGCACCTGAACTAAACGCCATAAAGCCAAGCGCCGCAAATACGCCAATACCCGCTAAAATTTCAAATGATGAGTTAGCCAAAGCCACTACAACACCTGAGCCAGTTAAATTGGTTTTACGCTTTAAGTAAGATGCATAGGTTAACATAATCCCGAAACCAACCGATAACGAGAAGAAGATATGACCAAAAGCGGCCAACCAAACTTTATAATTGCCCATCGCTTCCCAATTTGGGGTAAAGAAGGCATTTAAGCCGTCGACAGCGCCGGGTAAACGCACCGCTTGAATCACAAGAATAGAGAATAAGATTACCAACAATGGCATAAAGATTTTATTGGCCAGTTCTACCCCACGACGTACACCGCCATACAGGATCAACATCACCGCAACCCAAACACAGACTAAGCCCCAAAATAGCGTGGGTACAAAGCCTAAACTCAAGCCTTCGCCATTTTGTAAGTAAGTATTGAAGAAGAAGGCTTGGGTATCTGCACCCCATTGTTGCCCAAATGAGTAGAACATATAGCTGCCTGCCCATGACAATACGCTGGCATAGTAAATCCCAATCATCAGGGTGACCATCACTTGCCACCAACCCAAAGACTCAGCATTCATGAGCTTTTTATATGCCGTTGGCGGTGCTTTACGAAACTTATGCCCCACTGCATAATCTAAAAACAAAAGCGGTAAACCGGCTGCAAAAATAGCCACTAAATACGGGATTAAAAATGCCCCGCCACCATTTTCATAGGCTACATATGGAAAACGCCAAATATTACCTAAACCTACAGCCGAGCCAATCGCAGCAATAATAAAGCCGGATCGCGCTGACCAATTCTCACGAGTATCTGTCATAGAACACCTAAACCTTGGTGATTTTTTTAGCATTTGTTATAGGATTAATTACTGCCAAAAAAATACCATTTCAATATTAATCTTGTTGTGTTTGAAGTTAGATTTTTCACCTTTTGGGCGTTGCGTTCTAAATTTCAAACAGAGAAACATCACGCCAATTTTTTTGAAATCTGACGCCATTTTTCTCCTTTGATGGAACCACAATACCGATTTTTGCTGTGTTTGGCTTAGACTTCTGTCGCCTTTGTTGTTTATTTATCCTTTATTTTTTGTCATTTGTTCAAAATATGATTGTTTGTCTACAACCACAAGCCTATTAGTTATTATTAATAGTTTATTAATGTAATTTAGCTATTCTATTTTTTTATCAATTTAGCTAGTTTTTTTATACGACTTGAGCATAAAAAAAGCCCCCATACGGAGGCTTTTTCTAGATTAAAGATTATGTAGTTTGTTTAATCGGTTCGATTGAAGCTTTGGTAGTGACCACTTCTTCTTGCTCTTTTGCAGGACGAATAAATGCAATTGCAATCACCGCCAATACCGCAGGAACAGCCACAGCCAAGAAGTTAAATTTATGTGGTAACTCTAAACCCAGTAAGAAGCCAATCACGATTGGGCCTACAATCGCACCCATACGACCCACACCCGATGCCCAACCTAAGCCAGTAGAACGTACTGCCAATGGATAGAATTGCGCAACATAGCTGTATAGCAAGATACTACAACCTACTGAGGATGCACCTGCTAGAGAAACTAGGAAGTAAATCACAGGTTGAGGTGAGTTAAAGCCAAGACCAATGAGTGCCAAAATACCCACAGTTAACATCGAGATAATTACGGGTTTAATATGGAAGCGGTCAGCTAACATACCACCACCCGCTGTCCCAATAACTGCACCAATATTCAGTGCAAGTAAGAAGGTTAAACTGCTACCTAAAGAATAGCCCGCTGCCATCATCAGTTTTGGTAACCAACTGCCTAGAGCATACAGCATTAATAAACACATAAAGAAGGCAAGCCAAAACAACAATGTACCTGGTAAACGACCTTGTTTAAAAAGTGCAGAGATTGATGCAGCAGGTACTTTGCTTTCGTTAAAGACCAACACTGTTTGCGGAGTCACTTTATCTTCAGGCGAAAGTTTTTGCACAATCGCAAGTGCTTTTTCAGTTTTTTGTTGTTTAACTAAAAATGCTAATGATTCTGGTAAGAAAATAAATAAAAGTGGTAATACCAATAATGGAATACCTGCAATCCAGAACATGATTTGCCAACCAAAACTTGGCGTCAACCACGTTCCTAATAATGCTGCCATAATACCGCCCATGGCATAACCACTGAACATACCAGTCACAAGTGTACTACGTAGCTTTTGTGGGGCATATTCCGATGTTAAAGCCACAAGGTTAGGTAAAACACCACCGATACCTAAACCAGCAATAAAGCGTAATACACCAAATTGCGTTGGATTTTCAGCAAATCCACCTAAAAAAGTGAAACCACTAAATAACGTAACGCAGATTAAAATAACTTTTTTACGACCAATTTTATCTGCAAGCATGCCAAAGAACATGGCACCAAACATCATACCTGCCAGTGCAGTACTGGCCAGCATACCTGCTTGTACTGCTGACATGCCCCATTCTTGCATCAGCAATGGCAGTACTACACCATTAATTGCAAGATCGTAGCCATCAAATAGTACAACAAAGAGACACCAAAGCACGACTGTCATATGAAAAGGCTTAAACTTGGCCTTATCGACTACAGCATTAACATTCATTGTATGCGCTGTCATTTTTACTCACCTCCAAATGTGAGATCTTTTTTTATTTTTTATATAAAATGAACAATCATTCATTTTTTCATAACATAAGAATGGACATCAAATTAGACTTTGTCCAAAACCCTAAAGGTATAAATTTATCTAAATAAGGTATATTAAGCTTAATTTTTGAATAAAAATTACTCATAAAACTTTTTTGAGCAAATCTGTTTTTATAAAATATTGAATTTTTTTTAAACTATCCTATATAAATTAGTGAGTTAGAGAATATTCATACCAATATGCGACTAAAGATTTAAAAGTTAAGAAAATTTAATGTCTTTCATCGGAAAAATTTTGTTTCAATAATAAATTTCAGGCATAAAAAAAGCCCCCCTGATCAATGATCAGGGGGGACTTTTTAGAATAATGAGCTGGCGATGACTTACTCTCACATGGGTAACCCCACACTACCATCAGCGCTAAGAGGTTTC
>NZ_CANQLZ010000009.1 GCF_947624825.1 uncultured Acinetobacter sp. | reverse complement strand
CAGGGGTATATTTTACTTTTTTCATCGGGACATTCTCTCAGAAAGTTTGGTCTCCGACAAACCCGGTACGGTTCATTGCCTCGTTTAGTCGATAAAAATCCGGAGCTGTTGGCAATTGTAAAACCGCTGCATATTTATTTGTCTTGGGCGGTGGGTGTTTTATTGGTGGGTCATATTGCTGCTGCACTTAAACATCATTTTGTAGACAAAGACCATGTCTTGATCAGCATGACCCGCCAACCCAAAGATTAACGCACAGCTTCTGCGATGCAGCCTTTTAAGCTATTCACGACTGCTTGACGAACCAATCTATTTTTTTCGTCTTCGTTAATCAAAGCTAACGCTACATCTTTGGCATCCATATTGTCCATGGCATGTTGACTGACACAGCCACAGATCCTGTCTTGATGCGTTTGCTTTTGTTGTGCACTCATTAACCAACTTGCAGCGCTCCAGACTTTAGAGTCGCGGAGCTCTTGTTGGCATTGATAGCTAATCACAGGTTTGAGCATTTTTTGCGTGAGGCTAGCGGCTGTTGTATGTGATGACAACAGCATAGCCAATACAATGAGATATTTTTTTTGCATGGTTTAAATATCCTGCAAGCAAAAGGCAGCCGAAGCTGCCCTTTTGTTTAAAGCGCTTGAATTTTTTCAATCCACTGTTGTTTGTCTTGATCACTGATAAAAGATGCCTCAAAAGAATTGATTGCCAATTGTTTGAGTTCATCTTCGCTTAAATCAAGTGCTTGTGTAATCGCAATAAAGTTGTCATTCATATAACCGCCAAAATAAGACGGGTCATCTGAATTGACAGTGACTTTCACACCTTGTTGCAATAAACGGCGAATGTTGTGTTGGCGCATGTCTTGAACCACACACAGCTTTAAATTAGACAGTGGGCAAACTGTAAGCGGCATTTTGTCGCGAATTAAACGCTGCATCAATATTGGATCTTCTTCTGAGCGTACACCATGGTCAATACGATTCACTTGAAGTAAGTCTAAAGCTTGCCATACGTAATCTGCAGGTCCTTCTTCACCGGCATGCGCCACAATTAAAAAGCCAGCGTCACGCGCTTTGGCAAAAACACGCTCAAACTTTTCTGGTGGGTGCCCGACTTCGCTTGAATCTAAACCAACGCCAATAATGTGGGCTTTATATGGTAAAGCTTGTGCGAGGGTTTCAAAGGCTGCTTCTTCGCTTAAATGACGCAAGAAACACATAATTAAATGTGAGCTAATGCCAAGTTTGGTTTTTGCATCATCACAAGCACGTTTTAGACCATTGAGTACGGTTTCAAATGCAACGCCACGGTCGGTATGGGTTTGTGGGTCAAAGAACATTTCGGTATGTACCACATGATCTTCGGCACATTTTTCAAAGTATGCCCACGCCAAATCATAAAAATCTTGTTCGTGAATTAAAACTTGCGCGCCTGCATAATAAATGTCTAAGAATGACTGTAAATTATGGAAGTTATAGGCTTGTTTAACTTCTTCAACCGATTTATATGGAATTTCAATTTGGTTACGCTGTGCAATAGCAAACATCAGCTCAGGCTCAAAGGTACCTTCAATGTGCACATGTAACTCAGCTTTAGGCAGTGCACGAATTAAATCAAGTTGCGTCATGATCTTATCCTCTTATTGATATAAAAAAGGGTGCTCACCTCAAAGGTTGCACCCTTTAGGTTGTTTTGATGGAATTAACCACCAAACAGCGCAAATTTTAATGCCCAAAGTACAGCAATAATCCATACCATATACGGTACGGTTGACGCTTTACCTGTGAGTAATTTGACTAAGGCATAACTAATAAAGCCCATTGCAATACCATCTGCAATTGAATAGGTAAATGGCATAAATACAATGGTTAAAAAGGCAGGAACAGCTTCGGTAATATCGTCCCAATCAATATGGGTGATGCCCTGAATCATCAATACACCAACAAACAATAATGCAGGTGCTGTGGCAAAACTAGGTACCGATTGTGCAAGCGGTGCTAAGAATAAGCACGCTACAAACAATAAACCCACTACAACGGCAGTTAAACCGGTACGACCACCGGCAGCAACACCCGCTGATGATTCGATATAAGGCGTGGTAGATGAAGTACCTAAAGCGGCACCTGCCACAATGGCAGATGAATCAGCAAACAGGGCTTTTTTCAAACGTGGTAATTTGCCATCTTTGAGTAAACCTGCACGGTGTGATACACCCACCAAAGTACCGGTTGAGTCAAATAAATCGACCAAGAAGAACACAAAAATCACGCCAATTAAGCTGGCTGTAAATAGACCTTCAAAGTCCATTTGCATAAAGGTTGGGGCAATTGAAGGAACACCACCAATCACACCATGAAATTCACTTAAACCCAATGCAGTTGAAATGGCGGTCAATACTAAAATACTGATGATGATGGCACCACGTACTTTAAATTGATGCATGACCACGACCATCAAAAAGCCAAATAAGGCCAATAAAACTGAAGGTTGTTTGAGATCGCCTAAACCCACCAAAGTTGCTGGATTATCAACAATGATGCCGGCATTTTTAAGCGCAATTAACGCTAAGAATAAACCAATACCACCACCAATCGCGAGTTTAAGCGACATTGGAATAGCATTGACAACCGCCTCACGGACTTTAAACATACTAATGGCGATAAACACCAAACCTGAGACAAACACTGCAGCCAATGCAGTTTGCCATGGCACACCCATGCCCATACACACAGAATAGGTAAAGTAAGCGTTTAAGCCCATACCCGGTGCTAATGCAATAGGATAATTTGCAACCAAGCCCATCACCATACAACCAATAGCTGCGGCAAGACAGGTGGCAACAAAGACAGCCCCATGATCCATCCCGGTTTCGGATAAAATCATTGGATTGACAATAATGATGTAACACATTGTTAAAAATGTGGTGATACCTGCTATGACCTCTGTGCGAAAATTGGTTTTATTTTCGCTGAGTTTAAACAGACGTTCTAGCATATTTGCGGAAGATGGATTAGGAGTCGTCATGACCTAGCCCCTATAAATAAGTAATACCTAACTGTGCGATAGGAGAGACTCTTGATGACACTATCAAAGAGTTAGCAGCAAATTAAGCAATGGATATGCCAAATGTTCCATTTTAAGAGGAAAATTATTTACCCTAAAATCAAATCACAAATTTAAAATTGAAATAGTGTAAACAAAAAAGCTGCATATCATTTATGCAGCTTTCCTCACTTTAATTTAAATCAAACACTTACAAAAAAAAATGCATTGATTTACCTTACAGTGAAGCAATTATAACACATTGATTTTTTATTTTTTCTAAAAATTACATCTAATCTTTAAAGCACTCTGCTCAAACCATGTTAATGCCTTACAAGCATCAATCACTTTTGATATTTTTATTTGTTATTTCAATAGGTTGTTTTTGGTAATACGGGTTATTTTGCACAACCTGCAGGGATGTTTTAGCCTCGTTTAACACATGATCGACGTAATGTTGCTGCTGTTGTTTTTTTGCTGATACAGGACATAACTGGTGATTGATACAACAATAAGTGCTGTACCCAACATTATTTTTATCATGATTGACTCATTGTCGTAAAAGTTATTGTTGTGTATATAGCGCTTGAGTGTACTGTATTTTGAGGCAACAAGAGAATATATCAAGCACTAAAATCGCTCACAAATAACACAATTTTTAGCACATTTTGCATAGGGTTGCGTAGCAATTGGATGATTCATGCAAGGGGCTGTCAAAAAGATAGACTTTGGCATAGATTTCGCTTGTTTTTGCCATAAGTTTAAACATCGGATTCAAGGCTATGATCGATCTATTTAAAACGCTTAGCACAAAAGGGCTCTTACATAGCTGCAGCTTGACTCAAAATGGTCAAATGATTGACTTTTCTGAAGCATTGCGCCAACAGCTAGGCTATGCAAAGCATGTGAATGCTTTGCGCTTAAAGGATGTTGTTATGCAAGAGAGTTTAAAAAAAATTCAACAGCTATTTTTTAACCCGCCTGTGGCTGAACAAGTGCAAAGGCATAAAACCCATCACAGAACCTGATTTTTTAGATTTAGCGCCTGGCGTCCAAATGGTCAATTTAATTTGGGCAAGTGGGGATGGGTTGTCAATATTGCAGCTTTAATTTATGGTGTAAGTGCCATTATGAATATGCTGTGGCCACGTAGCCCAGATGCCGCTTGGTATATTCACTACTCGATGTTTTTAACCACAGCTGTCGTACTTGGTGTTGGCTTCTTATATATGCTGCTTGCAAAACCGTATGACAAAGGCAATGACCCATTTGGTGATGCCTGGACATTTTCAAAACAAAAACAACTAAAAAACAAAACACCAGATGCCGAACCGGTAATCTTGGCAAAAAAATCTAACTCTTCAATTTAAACAATCATAAAAAACCAAAGGAAATAAAAACATGCAAACTGAACTGAACACTGCATTTAAACTTGAACAAGATCGTGAGCAAAACACGACAGATCAACCAACGCACCTATCACACAAAATGTTGATCAATGGTCAATTGCTAGAAGGTCAAGGGCGTCATTTGGCAGTGGTAAATCCAGCTTTAGGCACAACTTTAGTTCACATTGCTGAAGCGAGTCTTGCGCAAATTAACAGCGCAATTGATTCAGCAGCAACGGCTTTTGACGCATGGTCACAGACCTCACCCAAAGACCGTGCCGCATGTTTACTCAAAGTGGCTGACGTATTAGAAGCCAATGCTGAAGAGTTTGCCCGTTTAGAATCAAAAAACTGTGGTAAACCCTATAGTGCAGTTTTGAATGACGAAATTCCTGCGGTGGCCGACGTATTTCGTTTCTTTGCAGGTGCAAGCCGTTGCTTACAAGGTTCAGCTGCTGGTGAATACTTAGAAGGTCATACCTCCATGATCCGTCGTGATCCATTGGGTGTGATTGCATCTATTGCACCATGGAATTATCCACTGATGATGGTGGCATGGAAACTTGCCCCAGCACTTGCCGCAGGTAACACTGTGGTACTAAAACCCTCTGAAGAAACACCATTAACAGCACTGCGTTTGGCTGAATTTTTAAATGAGATTTTTCCAGCCGGCGTTGTGAACGTGTTGTTTGGTAGCGGTGCCAATGTCGGTGAGCCATTGGTGACGCATCCAAAAATTGCGATGGTGTCTTTAACCGGATCTGTAGCCACAGGTAGCCGTATTATTGCCAATACTGCAGATTCTGTGAAAAAAATGCACATGGAGTTAGGCGGTAAAGCACCCGTTTTGGTGTTTAATGATGCCGATATTGATGAAGTGGTCGATGGTATTCGTACGTTTGGTTTTTATAATGCCGGTCAAGACTGTACCGCAGCTTGTCGTATCTATGCGCAAAAAGACATTTATGCCAAATTTGTCGAAAAATTGGGGCAAGCGGTTAGCAGCATTCAATATGGCGAGCAAGATGATCCACAGACAGAACTTGGCCCCGTGATCGCGGCTCGTCATTTAGAGCGCGTGATTGGTTTTGTCGACCGTGCTAAGCAACAGCCCCATATTCAAGTGGTAACAGGTGGTCAACGTGCCAACCGTGCGGGTTTCTTCTTTGAACCCACCGTACTTGCAGGCGCACGCCAAGATGACGAAATTGTACAAAATGAAGTCTTTGGTCCAGTGGTCACCGTGACTGAATTTGAAGATGAAGGAGAAGCCTTAGCCTTTGCCAATGATTCTAAATATGGTTTGGCATCATCGGTGTGGACATCTGATATTGGCCGTGCCCACCGTTTAGCTGCACGTTTACAGTATGGTTGTACTTGGGTCAACACCCATTTTATGCTCACCAGTGAAATGCCACATGGTGGTATGAAGCATTCAGGTTATGGCAACGATATGTCGATCTATGCTTTAGAAGACTACACTGTAATTCGTCATGTCATGTTTAAACATTAAAATACAATAAAAAAACCGGTGCAATGCACCGGTTTTTTTTGCAAGCTTAAATTTAAGCTTTAAATGTGTCTAACACAGTGTTTAACGTTGTGCTTGGACGCATCACTGCATTTACTTTAGCTGTATCAATCGCGTAGTAACCACCGATATCTACAGATTGACCTTGAACTTGTGCAAGCTCAGCCACAATTTTGTCTTCATTTGCAGCTAAATCTTGTGCAAGTGGAGCAAATTGTGCTTTAAGCTCTGCATCTTGATCTTGGTTTGCAAGCTCTTCAGCCCAGAATTTCGCTAGGTAGAAGTGGCTGCCACGGTTGTCAAGTTCGCCTGTACGACGTGATGGAGACTTGTCGTTGTCGAGCAATTTGCCTGTTGCAGCATCTAAAGTTTTCGCAAGAAGTTTCGCTTTTGCGTTGTCTTCTTTAATGCCCATTTCTTCTAAAGATACAGCAAGTGCTAAGAACTCACCTAAAGAATCCCAACGTAAGTGGTTTTCTTCAACAAGTTGTTGTACGTGTTTTGGCGCCGAACCACCTGCACCTGTTTCGTACATGCCACCGCCTGCCATTAATGGCACGATAGATAACATTTTCGCAGATGTACCCAATTCCATAATTGGGAACAAGTCTGTGAGGTAATCACGTAAAATGTTACCTGTTACAGAAATGGTATCTAGACCACGCGCTACACGTTCAAGTGTGAAACGCATTGCACGTACTTGTGACATAATGTGAATGTCTAAACCAGTCGTGTCATGATCTTTTAAGTATTTTTCAACTTTTTTGATCACTTCGTTTTCGTGTGGACGGTACGGGTCTAACCAGAAGATGGCTGGCATACCTGAGTTACGTGCACGTGTTACTGCAAGTTTAACCCAATCTTGAATCGGTGCGTCTTTCACCTGACACATACGCCAGATATCGCCTTCTTCAACATTTTGTGACATCAACACTTCACCTGTTTCAAGATCAGTGATGTTGGCAACGCCTGCTGCTGAAATTTCAAAAGTTTTGTCGTGTGAGCCGTATTCTTCAGCTTTTTGCGCCATAAGACCAACGTTAGGTACAGTACCCATGGTCTTAGGATCAAAGTTACCGTTCCACTTACAGAAATTGATCATTTCTTGGTAGATACGCGCAAAAGTTGATTCAGGCATTACTGCTTTACAGTCGTAAGGCTTGCCGTCAGCACCCCACATTTTACCGCCACCACGGATCATTGCAGGCATAGAAGCATCTACAATTACGTCGTTTGGAGAATGGAAGTTAGTGATGCCTTTAGCAGAATCTACCATTGCAAGCGCAGGACGGTGTTCTTGGCATGCATGTAAATCAGCAACGATTTCTTCGCGTAAAGATGTTGGTAAAGTTGCGATCTTTTCATAAAGACCAGCCATACCGTTGTTTACGTTTACGCCAAGCTCTTCAAATAGCTTACCGTGTTTTTCAAATGCTTCTTTGTAGTAAATTTTCACACAGTGACCAAATACGATCGGGTGTGAAACTTTCATCATGGTCGCTTTCACGTGTAAAGAGAACAAAATGCCTGCTTCTTTACAATCAGCCAATTCTTTTTCATAGAAATCGCAAAGCGCTTTCTTGCTCATGAACATAGAATCGATGATTTCGCCGTCTTGTAACGCCACTTTGTCTTTTAGAACAATGGTTTCACCAGCAGTTGTGATGAGTTCCATTTTCACATTACGCGCACGGTCTAAAGTCATTGACTTCTCGCCATGATAGAAGTCACCTTCTTGCATGTGCGATACGTGAGTTTGTGACCATTGTTTCCACTCACCCATAGAATGTGGGTGTTTTTTCGCGTAGTTTTTAACAGCAGTCGGTGCACGGCGGTCTGAGTTACCTTCACGTAACACAGGGTTTACCGCAGAACCTAAGCACTTACCAAAACGTGCTTTAAGTGCTTTTTCTTCGTCAGAAGTTGGGTTTTCTGGGTAGTTCGGAATTGCATAGCCTTTTGCTTGTAATTCTTTCACACACGCCGTTAACTGTGCAACAGACGCACTGATGTTTGGCAATTTGATAATGTTAGTGTCTGGATCTTGGGTTAAACGGCCCAATTCAGCAAGGTTATCGGTAACCTTTTGCTCTTCAGTTAAAAATTCTGAAAATTCTGCAAGTACACGAGCTGCAACAGAGATGTCAGTTTTAACAATCTCAACGCCAGCAGGCTTAGTAAAAGTCTCGATGATCGGCAATAGCGAGTAGGTCGCTAATAATGGTGCTTCATCAGTTAGAGTGTAAATGATTTTTGACTTTCCACCAGCCATATAGATCCCCTTTTGGATTGTGTTTTTAAGAGCCACGCTTGTGGCACAGCCCCTAGAACCGGTTTGCTTAAATAAAACCCTGAGAGTATCGTCCCTCAGGGCTTTTCAGTCAACGAAATATGCCTTTAGATCGCGATTTTGCTGAAATTTTATACGTATTTTTCAGTTTTATCGGTGTTATATTCTAAGTCAAAGCATACACAAAGTGTATAAAAAATATACGCCTTCAATTTAAGCCAAAAATGCCGATCAATCAACTTCAATTATGCAAAAGCCATAGGCATAAAAAAACCACGCAAGCGCGTGGTTTTTTAAAATCTTGGTAGGTATAAGCAGACTCGAACTGCTGACCTCTACGATGTCAACGTAGCGCTCTAACCAACTGAGCTATACACCTAGAATGCCAAGCATATTAATGCAAATCATTGAACTAAAACAAGGGTTTTTGAGTTTGATTTAACTCAAGCGCACACTTTTTAAGCATTTTCTTAACATCAGGCGCTAACTTTTGGGGGTTGTGTTGCCCATAACGCCACTGTTGGTCGTAGGCTGCCAAATTTAGCAAAAATTGTGCACTATCAGCATCGAGTTGTTGACTTAAGCGAAGCAGCCAAGCGGCATAGCTTTCGGCATGTTGCTTTTGCAAAGGCACAGCTAGCTGATGGTTAAAGCGATGTAAGTTGCGCTCATAAGGCGATTGCTGCCGATACATCTGAACATAACGATAACCCACTACCAATATAATCAGTAGCGCAATGGCACTGATCATAAACAACGCTAAGCGTAATGGCGTGGATAAGCCAAATTGAGATAGCCAATTGAGTTGACGACTTTGGTCATAACCCACTACTTTACTTTGCCACTGATAAGCCACAAAGTCGCTCCACACCTGAATACGGTTACGCCATGCCCACTGCTGTTGTTTAAATGCAGATTGTTGCAACACACTGCTTTGAATGCTAGCTTCAATGCGCTCAGGTGCAATTACAGCAGTGGGGTCAATACGCTGCCATTGCCCCTTAAGCCAAACTTCACTCCATGCATGGGCATCAAGTTGGCGCACTTCCCATGTTTTACCATCTGGTGCTGCTTGCCCACCTTGATAGCCCACCACCACACGCGCCGGAATACCCACATAACGCATCAGCATGACAAAGCTTGAAGCATAATGCTCACAAAACCCTTGGCGTTGGCGAAATAAAAAGTCATCAATATGATCATTTTGCAGCCGTCCGGGGTTTAAGCTATAGCCAAAGCCTTGGGATTTATACCAGTTTAATACCTGAGCAATGTATACCTCAGGCTGAGCGCCACTTTGCTTAAATAACTCTTGAGCCAAACGCTGTGCTTGTAAGTCTTTGCGACTTAAATAATTTTGGTTGGCTTTTAAAACATGAGCAGAAATGGGGTGTATGTTTTGCTGATTTAACCAAACCAAATCAACAAGACCAGTATGGCGTTGTAAACCTTTACGAATTGCGCCATCGTGTTGCACATAGTAACCCGGCTGGCTGGGCACCGAGGTTTCTAAGCCCATAATCCATTTGGGCTGTTTTTCTGCGGCAAGGTATTGATAGTTTAAACGTGCTATGGGTTGCTCAGCATATTGAAATAGCGGTTGTTGACTGCGCTGACTTGCAGTCCAAGTACGCCCATCATATTCATCCAAAACCATGGCACGCCAATACAGCTGCGACTGTGCAGGTAAAGCAGCAACATTGGTCACAATACGAAATGCCAATTCACTCGATTGCGACAAATTAGCAATATCACCCGGTGCCATGCTGTCACTCATGCCTGTAGTGGCATCGCCACCTTGCAGTGGCATATGCCAAAGCGGTGGCAAGCGTGGGAAAAATAAAAATAACAGCACAAAAAATGGCAGTGCGTACACCAAGACTTTGGCAACCTGCCGCGCATCTTGAGGGAAATCTGCTGTCACTTGAAATTTAAGCTGATGTAAACGATAAAAACCGATCAAACAACTGGTTAAACTTAATAGCATCAACAGTGTCATCCAAACACTTAAGCTATATAAAAAACTGCTGGCGCTGACAAATAAAGCGAAGTTAAACACCACCAACCAATCACGTGGTTGATGACTCTCTAATACTTTGGCAAATAAAAAGCTGATTAAAATGGCAACGCCAGCTTCTACACCTAAAAACGTGCCGTATTGTATGTAAATAATGGCTAAAGCCAATAAAATCACAGCAAAATTGACAGCTTTGGGTAAGCGATAATTTTTTTGGCTGCTCAAAGCAAAAAGTAGCAATACTACAAGTAGTAATCCTACCAATAGCATCGGCATAAACATGGCTTGTGCAATCAGCAATAGTGTTAAGGTCAGCAAAATTGCATTGCGAATGGTCTTTGGCATCGCTTAAGCCTCTGCCAATATACGTTTGGCACGCTGTAATTGTGAGGTCCCCTGCCCTAAGCTCAATTGGGTATGAGGCAGTTGCAGCGTATAAGCAAGCTGTTGTTGCTCGCATTGTTCAACCAAGCCCATCATCAAACTCAATTTTTGCTCATGACCAACGGCCGGCATGTGCATATAGTCAATCTCAACATGTTGCTGCTGCGCATGTGGGGCAAAGTTTTTAATTTGCATGCCTTGTCCACGCGCCAATTGCTTCCAAGCCACTTGACTCAATCGGTCACCAATTTGATACGTTTTGAGCTCATAAAATTCATCAAACCCTGCGTGTTGAATAGCATGGCGTTGCTCCTGCTCCAGCAGTTCAGGCGATGGTGCAATCCAAGTGACTAAATTGTCTTTAAAATAAAAGTCACTCCACGCGCGCACTAAGCCCAAAGGATAACCTGAACTCATCCGAAGGCGAGGATAATAAAATGCACCACGCATTTGTGCGTCAAAACTAAAGTGCAATTGTTGGCGTGTATCTTGTAGATAAATGTGCTGAAGTTGGGCATTACATTCAATCAGTAAATAACGCGAGTATGGCTTTAATTGACTTAAACTTATCGTTAATTGTATAGACTGCCCCACTTGTGACACTTCAGCGCAATCAATTTGAATATCAAGATTTTTGAGTTGTAAATACGCCAAGTAAAAACTGATCGCAAGTATTGCACTGAGCAAAAAGCAAAAGCCTAAAATCAGGTTATTGGCATAATTGACGCCAGCAATAAAGGTAATCAAAATGAGTAACACATACAGATAGCCTGAGCGATGCAAAAACACCAAGATGTCCTTATGCTGCAAGCGTTTTTGACCTTGCCACAAAAAACGTTGTTCAAGCCAACTTTGCCAACGCTGCCGCATTTTAAACCACCGAAACCTGTTGCATAAGAGTACGGGTTTGTTCATCGGTCAAACCCAAACGATGCGCAGCCACCGGCACAAATACCGCTTGCACGTCATCACTGCTGACAAAATCACGCCCTTCAATGAAGGCATACGCTTGCGCAGCTTTTTTTAAGGCCAACACACCACGGGTAGATAAACCATGCCGATTTTTTCGGGTTTCTTGAGCAAGATCAAGTAAGTAATCAATCACAGTCTGATTTAAATGCACCTGCTCCACCTTAAGCTTAAATGCCATAATTTCATCAGCACTAAAAACTGCGGTTAACTCAGACAATAGGCTTTGGCGTGAACGTTGTTGTAATAACAATTGTTCGGCTTGGCGCGACGGATAACCTAAAGATAAACGCATTAAAAAGCGATCGAGTTGCGACTCAGGCAAAGCATAAGTGCCACTTTGAAACAATGGATTTTGCGTGGCAATGACCCAAAATGGCTGCGGTAAAGCATAGCGCACTCCATCTACACTCACATAGCCTTCTTCCATGGCCTCAAGTAAGGCACTTTGGGTTTTAGGGCTACAGCGGTTAATTTCATCGGCCAATAAAATTTGGCTAAACACCGGACCTTTTTTAAACTCAAATTGCTGGCTATGCTGATTAAACAGATTAATCCCAATCACGTCACTGGCCAACATGTCATTGGTAAATTGAATGCGCTGAAAGTCAAGCCCAGTTAAATGCGCCAAACTACTGGCCAATGTGGTTTTGCCTAAACCGGGTAAATCTTCAAACAAGACATGACCACCTGCCAACAAACAGGTTAAAGCCAATTTGGTTTGTTGTGGTTTATCTAAAATGATTTGATTGAGTTGCTGTAAAAATTGCGCAATTTTGTCATGTTGTACAGTCGTGTGTGTTTGTGTGCCCCAAATCACTGATTTTCATCCTCAATCAAAAATAGTGTGGCTTTAACATACACGGCTTTTTGATTGGGGTAAAACAAGATTTAAAAAGCGCCCCGAAAGGCGCTTTTTTATTTACATGTACCACTTAGCACGGACATTTTTTCATCCCAGCACCTGCCGATGGATAACGTGCATCGACACAATAACGGTAAAATGTTTTGGCATCCATAGGCGTTAAATCCGGATGGTGCTGCTGCATATGTTTTACGTAATTATCGTAATCTGGCACGCCCACCATTAAGCGAAAACTTTGCTGTAAGCGCTGCCAAAGCGTTGCAATACGTGACCAATTTTTAGGATTAAAAATCAGCTCTTTTTGCGACATGATGGTCATTTTAATGATCTTATAAATGACCGTTTTACCACTTTGTGCAAATTTAAGTTTCATCGACTACTCCTTAATGATGGGCTTGAGGCTTGATTTCTTCAGGATCACGATAAATCGCTTCGGATTCATTCACACTTGGCTCAGGATTTGCCAAAGCACGGCGCACCACTTTAATGGCTGCAAATAACATCACAAACGCCACAATCATAAAGAAGGCACACAGACCTGCATTAATTTGATTGGACAATGCCACAGTTTGCATCTCTGCAACACTTTTTGCTGGAGCGAGCAGTTCATTGTTGGCAATTGCTGTATTAAAACGCTCAGCTTGGGCCAAGAAACCAATTTTTGGATTTTCATGGAAAATCTTCTGCCAACCTGCGGTCATCGAGGTAATAAACAAGAAAATGGTTGGGACAATTGTGACCCATACATATTTTTGTTTTTTCATTTTAAATAAAATCACGGTACCTAGCATTAGTGCCATAGCCGCTAAAATTTGGTTACCAATACCAAATAATGGCCACAAGCTATTAATACCACCGAGTGGGTCAACCACGCCTTGATAAACAAAGAAACCCCAACCAGACACGGCAACGGCTGTGCCCAATAAATTACCAAAGAAGCTCGATGAATTTTTAACCGCAGGAATGACAATACCTACGGTATCTTGCACCATAAAACGACACGCACGGGTACCGGCATCGACTGCTGTTAAAATAAATAATGCTTCAAATAAAATGGCAAAGTGATACCAAAATGCCATCATTTCACGGCTATTAAAGATTTCGGTAATGATATGTGCCATACCAATGGCAAAAGTAGGTGCACCACCGGTACGTGATAAAATTGAGCTTTCACCCACTTCTTGAGCTAACAAGGTCAATGCTTCGGGTGTAACCACAAATCCTAAGTTACGCACTGCTTCAGCTGCAGATTCAGCTGTCGTACCCAATAAGGCCGCCGGTGAGTTAATCGCAAAGTAAATTCCAGGGTCAAGTACCGCAGCACAAATCAGCGCCATGATGGCCACAAAAGATTCCATCAACATCCCGCCATAACCGATCATTCGGATATCACGTTCATTGTTGACCAATTTTGGCGTAGTCCCCGACGACACTAAAGCATGGAAACCTGAAATCGCACCACAGGCAATGGTAATAAATAAGAATGGGAACATAGAACCTGCAAATACAGGACCTGTTCCATCCACAAATTGGGTAATGGCAGGTAATTTCATCTCAGGCATGGCAAAAACAATGCCTAATGCCAAACCTGCAATCACACCAATTTTTAAGAACGTTGATAAATAATCACGGGGTGCAAGCAGCAACCAAACCGGCAATACCGAGGCCACAAAGCCATAAATGATGAGTGCCCATGTCAACTCTGTACCAGATAAGGTAAATAAAGGTCCCCAATAGGGGTGCTGCGCAATATTTTCACCATAGATAATGCCGAGCATCATCAACACAAAACCAATAATGGAAACTTCTGCAATTTTACCCGGACGGATAAAACGCATATAAATGCCCATAAAGATGGCAATTGGAATGGTGGCTGCAATACTAAACACCCCCCAAGGACTGTTGGTCAGTGCTTTCACCACCACCAGTGCCAGTACTGCCAAAATAATAATCATTACCCCAAGCGCACCCAGCATCACTGTGACACCAGCAAAAGTGCCCAGTTCTTGCTTGGCCATTTCACCTAAGGAGCGACCATCGCGGCGCGTAGAGATAAACAGTACTAGAAAGTCTTGTACAGCGCCGGCCAATACCACACCCACCAGCAACCAAATGGTGCCGGGCAAATAACCCATTTGCGCTGCCAAAATCGGACCGACCAAAGGACCGGCACCGGCAATCGCTGCAAAGTGATGACCAAACAATACCCCTTTATTGGTGGGGACATAGTCCAAGCCATCGGCTAAACGATGCGCTGGGGTTAAACGCCGTGCATCTAATTCAAAGACTTTGTTGGCAATAAATAAACTATAAAAACGATAGGCAATACTATAAACACAGGCTGCAGCCAACACCAACCACACCGCATTGACCTGTTCACCTCGGCTTAAGGCCAAGATTCCAAATGAGACTGCGCCGATCACGGCGACAAGCAGCCACATCATTTTTGAAGATAGACTCATCTTCTGTTTTACATTTTCCATTTCATCCCTCATTTGTTTTGCATGTCAATCAGCTTGATTATTTTTGTTCGAGGTTCTGCTGTTTAGGTGACTTTACCCCTGTTGTTATGATTTTTATCTCCTACTTTGGCATAAAAAAAGGGGTGATTTTCATCACCCCTTTTGATAATAGTCTATTTTTAAACCATTATGCACGTTCTAAGTAGTCACCTGTACGCGTGTCTACACGAACTTTGTCTTCTTGCTGAACAAACAATGGAACACGTACCACAGCACCTGTTTCAAGTTTTGCAGGCTTACCGCCACCGCCAGACGTATCACCACGTACACCCGGATCAGTTTCAACAATTTGTAAAACTACAAAGTTTGGTGGAACCACGTTTAATGGCACGCCATTGAACAACATAATGGTACATTTTTCGTTAGAATCGTCTTTTAACCATTTTGCAGCGTCGCCCATAGCTACTTTATCAGCTGCAATTTGTTCAAACGATACAGGATCCATGAAGTTCCACATTTCACCGTCGTTGTACAAATATTCCATTTCTACTTCTTGGATGTCAGCCGCTTCTAAAGACTCACCTGATTTAAAGGTTTTTTCTAACACTTTACCTGATTTAAGGTTACGTAATTTTACGCGGTTAAAAGCTTGGCCTTTACCTGGTTTTACGTATTCGTTTTCCATGATTGAACATGGGTTACCATCAAGCATAACCTTAAGGCCTGACTTGAAATCATTCGTAGAATAATAGGCCATGACTGGCACACTCCAAACTAACTAATAAAATCTATAAATGCCTAATCAGCATTTACATCGCACAAGATCGGCATTTTACTGCGGATTAATTTCAACCAACAGAAAAATTCTCGCTTTTTGCAGCATGACTGCTTATGTTACGCACGGATCGGAGCAAACCTAGGTTTATCCGTCCCGCGCTTATGGGTAGAATTATCGCATACTTTAGCGACAGACAAAAAAAGGGTGGCCTTTTTTAGTCACTCAGGTTTATCTTAAGCGCGTTTTTTGCTGAAATTTCAAGCAAAAACCAGTGTCGCCCTTTCATCTCTCTGAGCATTATTTTAAGCATCCCGCATGATAAACTATTTATATCAAGAGCAAAACTGGCAATCACAATTGAGTGATTTAATTACCGATCCAGCAGAATTGCTCAATACCTTGCAACTTTCTAACACCTTATTACAAGGTGCCCACTTAGCAACAGCAAGTTTTAAATTGCGTGTGCCACGTGCTTTTGTCGCTAAAATGCAAATTGGCAATCCACATGATCCTTTATTATTACAAGTCCTACCACATCACTTAGAACTTGAAGAACACCCAGAGTTTGTAACTGATCCTTTAGCTGAAGAACAAGCCAATCAGCAACCTGGGGTATTACATAAATATAAAAGTCGATTTTTATTGACCTTAACCGGTGCTTGCGCGGTGCATTGTCGTTATTGTTTTCGTCGGCATTTTCCCTATCAAGAGAATCTACCTAAACAGCAAGATTGGCCAAATATCAAACAGTATATTGAGAGCCAACCTGACATTAATGAAGTGATTTTAAGCGGTGGTGACCCCTTAACTTTATCTAATCGTAAGTTAGCTGAATGGATTGATCACTTATCAAGCATCCCACAACTTAAATTTCTGCGAATTCATTCACGGGTTCCAATCGTAATCCCCAACCGTGTCGATGAAGTGCTCATTTCCATCTTAAAAAACAGTAGGCTACGAATTATTGTAGTGGTACACTCCAATCATGCTGCTGAATTAGACGATTTTACCTGTAGCAAATTAAGCCAACTTGTTGACCAAAAAATAATCGTTTTAAATCAAGCAGTATTGCTCAAAGGCGTCAATGATTCAGCCAAAACGCTGATCGATTTAAGTTATCGTTTATTTGATGCCGGGGTCATGCCGTACTATTTACACGTACTCGACAAAGTCAAAGGTGCACAACACTTTGACTTAGACTCAAGCCACATTGAGCACATTTATGAGGATGTTTTAGCGAACCTACCGGGATATTTGGTTCCAAAACTAGTTCGAGAAATTGCGGGTGAAAACAATAAAACACCGCTTTTTGGCACAACGAATTATTGAGTTAAGATCATGATGATGCAAACTTCGGATTTATTTCAGACTCCAACGCAGCTTAAATTAGACAAGCTTAGCTTTTGCCAACCTAACATCCAAAGTGTACAAGATTGGGTGGGTACCCTGTCCATTTTACAACTGGGTGATTCTTCTAAAACGCTGTTTAATGCTTTATTAGAAATTTCTGAATTACAGTGTTCAGAAACACTGCGTTTTGACTTAATTCAAACCTTGCATCCCACCCTTGAAAATGTACTTGCGAGTCTAGAGAAACATTTTTTGAATCAAGGCTTAATCTCAAGCGATCGTAATGACCATATTATTGAGTTGGCCACGCTTATTCGTTGTTACTTTAGTAAAATTTATATTGATATTACCAAACGTACACAAGAACAGCTGCAACAGTCATTTTCTTTATTTGCCTTTCGTAAAAAGCGCAATTTAAATACTGTGCGCACCATGGCCACCTATTATGCTTTGCAACAGATTACTGCATTGTTTTATCAACAACACATGCTCTATAGCGCGCCTTTACCAGGACAGTGGTTAATTGCACATCAATTGCTAAATTGGGCAATTAAAAATGATTTTGAACATAGCAATATTAACCATATTCAAGGCACTGAACATAAACTCAGTACCATTGCACAAGCCTATGCACGCTTGATTTTACTTGAAGTCTTTAACACTCATCAAATTCGCCCTGCCGAAATCCAAGGTCTATATTTATGCAGTATAGATTGGGCGCGTTTAATTCAAATTTTACCCAAAGAAACCACTTTATCGCGTTATGCCGTGGACACCCTTAAAGATCATCCACCGGTATATAACAATAATCATGCCAAAGCTTTAAGCCCCAATATCTTCATTGCCACGCAAAAACTACTTGAACACTTTAGTGATTTACAACGTAAACAAAGTGAATACCTCTCAAGCAATGAAAAAATGCTGTTAACCCCTGCGCTGCATTTTCATATTCACAATTTACTGAGCAATCAAACCGGGCGTCGCTCAGAACGCTATGATTATTCAGCCCCTTTACGAATTTGTTTTGGTTTAGCGGTGGCACACTATTATTTGTCTCGTGGCAAAGCCTTTTATGACACCTTAGAATTAGATACCCCTTACAAATTGCATAATAATGCCAATATTGTGGGGACTGTCAGCAAAGCAGACTTACAAGAACCTAAACTGGTTGATCGTGAAGCACGTCAGATTTATTCAGCCGATGTGGTCAACATTAGCTTAAATGGCTATCGCATTCGTTGGAGCGGTGAAACCCCTAAAAACCTAAAAACGGGTGAACTCATTTTAGTCCAAGAAAATACACAAAGCTTATGGCGCTGTGCCACGATTCGTTGGATTAAACAAACCACTGACAAAAGCTTAGAACTTGGAATTGAAATATTGGCACAACACATGTACCCATGTGCGCTGCATATTCGCAATGAAAACACCATTAATAATTATCACGTTGCGCTGTTGACGCAAAATATTGAGTTAGATTTAGTTAAAAACAGCTTGATCTTACCGGGTCTACCAATTTTTAGAGAAAAGCAAACTGTCTTTTTGCGCTTGGGGAATACCGAGATTAAAGTTTATCTGGTGAAAACTTTGTTGATTACACAGAGTTTTATGCAGTTTGAATATGAACTCCTTGATGAGGGACAAAGTTCCATCTTGGAAAACTTTATTCACCAACAGCAGCACGAGATAAAACATCATCATTTATGGGAAGCATTGAAATGAGAAATCCACTTTTGTCAAAAAAGTTAAAGCAGACCAAAACTAGGCTTCTGATTATTGATGATAACCAAATTGGTTTTAATCAAATTTTTGACTTACTCAATGTCCATGAACATCAAGTTGAAGGTCTGTTGCTTGACGACCTCAATAGCTTTGAAAAGCAATTACATCTCCCTTGGGATTTAGTCATTTTTGGTCGTGCTTATGATTTACGTCTTGAACAGGCATTAAGCTTAATTCATGCGTCAAAGCAAGCTTATTTGCCGGTGCTATTGTTACATCCTGAAGACTATAACGAAGCACAATATAGCCGTTATTTACATAAAGGCGTCTATGATGTGGTGAGTTTAAATACACCTGATCATTTTTACTTAAGTTTAGTACGCGCGCTGTCTTTTAGCCGTTTACAGCAAAACCAAAGCCACTTGCTGAACGAGCTTGAAATCGTACAAAGCCAAGCTCAAGCCTTGGTTGAAGAGAAAAAAAGTGCTGTGGCAATTATTCAAGAAGGTATTCATCTGCATGCCAATTCTGAATATCTGACCTTGTTCGGTTTTCAAGATGAAGATGACCTGATTGGTTTGCCGCTTATGGATGTATTGCAACCGCAAAATGCCACCGAGTTTAAAACACGTTTTAAAAAAATCAGCCAAGGTCAGCTTGATCTTGGGCGCTTTAGCATCCAAAGCAATCACCCTTCCATTGGGCAAGATGGCGCCTTGAATCTTGAATTTTTAAGCGCGGTTGAACATGATGATGCTCTACAACTGAGCATTGATCAAGGTCATCACATTTTAACGCTTGCACCGGTTACAGCCAAAGCTGTTGAAACAGCAGCTGTTGCTAAAGTCAGTACCTATCAACAGATCAATCGTCATGTGCAACAGCAACCGGCAAGTTTTAATGCCTTAGTATTATTTTCACTGACCTCTTTTCCCATTGAAGTTCTGCAATACAAATGGCATACCCCTCATGACTATATCGTGAGCATGAAAACCTTTTTAAGCGAACAAACACATGCACCCATTTTTGAAATGGATGCGCCAGTGTATATCAGTGTTTTACAAGCTGAGAGTAAAGAAAAGCTTGAATCCAAACTCATTGGTTTGACCAGTTTATTAAAACCGCAACTTTTAGTGGTGGGACAGCAGAGTTATCCGCTACATTTAAGTATTGGTTATCGCATTATGGAGCGAGAGTTTGAAGATGAGACGCATTTAAGGCAAATCATGCAAGATGCATTTGCTCAACCACTGCCAAACAATTCACGCGAGGACGCTTTAGAACTAAATTTAGATGAAGTTGTAGTTGAAGAGCATTTAGGTTTGCTTGACACCTTGCGCCAAAATCTAAGTAATGGACAGGTGCATCTTAAATATCAACAAATTTATGATAAGCACGACAGTGAACTGCATGTATATGAAGTCACCAGTGGCTTTATCTATGAAAACAAATGGTTATCGCTTGAAAATTTAACTGACTTAAATGAAGACCCAGCACTTTCTATTCAACTTGATCGTTGGATTTTGGTCGAAGCATGTAAACAACTACATAACTTCATTACCCAATATCCAAAAGCCAAGCTGATTGTGAATTTAAACAAACATGTTTTACTTGAAGATCAAACCCTTGCCGAGCTCGTTACAAAATTACTCAGTATTGTCGGTAGCAAAGAAAAACAGCCGATTTGGTTACAATTCTCCGAGCGAGATTTGAGTGAACATTTTGCCGAAGCACAAAAACATACCCAAGTGCTGATTGAGCATGGTGCGGCAATTAGCGCGCGTGATTTTGGTTATTCTATGTATAGCGAATCGATTTTAACGCAAATTGATTTTCGTGCCGTGACCTTACACAATGACTTAACTTTAGCCTTACACGATGAGCAGCAAACCCTTGAATTACAAGCACGTTTAACTGAATTTAGTGAAATTAAACCAGTGGATATTATCTTACATGGTTTAGACGATATGACGTTGTTTGCCAATTCTTGGAATTTAGATGCCCGTTTTATTCAAGGCGATTACTTCCAAAAGAAACTCGATCATTTAATTGCAGTCGATGATTAATAAAAAATGCGGGCATTGCCCGCATTTTTTTGCATAAAAAAACGAGCCAATGGCTCGTTTTTTTCGCTTTGGATTAACCACGTTTGATTGAACGTGACATACCAGCAAAACGTTGTTTGAACTTGTCGATACGACCGCCAGTGTCCACGTTCTTTTGTTTACCAGTGTAGAACGGGTGGCAAGCTGAACATACGTCAAGGTAAATCGTTTCTTTTGCAAGAGCAGAACGAGTTTCGATTACGTTACCACATGAACAAGTTGCAACGATGTTTTCGTATTTTGGGTGAATATCGGCGCGCATGGTCGATTACTCCATAAAGTGTAAGAAGGTTTTGCTGTCATCGCAATTGATCACTCTCAAAACTGAGGAATGGCTAAAACATTAGCAGATCAACACCATAACAGACCATTCTTTTGGCCCACCGAGACGGATACCGTCAGAGCTAAGCACAACAAGCTGCGCGTATTATACGCTCATCACTTATAAAAAGCGAATTATTCTGTGTCGGCTTGTTTGCTCCAGTAATTGGCAATTACCCCACAGACCATCAACTGAATTTGATGGAAAATCATAATAGGGAGCACAATCATCCCCAAGGGCTGACCAATAAATAAAATTTGTGCCATAGGTACACCACTGGCTAAAGTCTTTTTTGAACCACAAAAGAAAATCGTACGTTGATCGGCATGATTAAAACCAAGCCATTTGGGCAGCCACAGTGCCAAAAGCATCACAATGGTTAACAACACAGAACACAGCACAATCAAAACACACAAACTCCCGAGTCCCACTTGCTGCCACAGCCCTGCCACCACGGCGCTGCTAAATGCAGCATAAACCACCATTAAAATCGAGCCTTGATCAAAAACCCTGACCAACTTAGGGCGTTTTTGCATATAGGGAAATACCCAAGGACGCAGGATTTGCCCCAAGATAAACGGCACCAACAACAATAAAGTAATCTGCACAATCGATTGGGTGGGATCAAAATTGTGTTGGGTTTGCCCTAAAATAAATACGCTGACCAAAATTGGAGTAATAAACATACCCATTAAATTAGAAAACGAAGCACTGCATACCGCGCCTGCTACATTGCCTTTGGCCACTGAGGTAAAAGCAATCGAGGATTGTACGGTGGACGGTAAAAAGCATAAGAATAAAAACCCCCAATATAGCTCTTGCCCCAACAGTGGCAGCAACACAGGTTTGGCCAATAACCCTAACACTGGAAATAAGATAAAGGTAAAAGCAAATACTAAACCGTGTAACTTCCAATGTAACATGCCACTTTTGACTGCTTCACGCGATAATTTGGCACCATGTAAGAAAAATAAAATGGCAATCGCGACTGTAGTGAAATGACCAAACCATACTGCTGCTTGCCCTGACACTGGTATAAAGCTAGCCAAAAGCACCATCACAAACAATAAAATGGTAAAGCGATCAAGCGCCAAGAGTTTAAGCATACATCATCCTTGAATATTCCATAAAAAAGCCCAATACAAAAAATTGGGCTTTGTTTGATCTATAATTTTAGTGGCAACACTTAGTTGTTGCGCGCGTTGTCATCTTGCTGAATCAACTCAATTTTATAACCATCTGGATCTTCAACAAAGGCAATGACTGTCACACCACCTTTCATAGGGCCGGCTTCACGCACCACATTGCCACCACGGGCTTTAATCTCTGCACAAGCTTTATAGGCATCATCTACTGCAATAGCAATATGACCATACGCATTACCCAATTCATAACTTGGTGTATCCCAATTATGCGTTAATTCAAGCACAGTATGATTTTCTTCATCGCCATAGCCAACAAAAGCCAAGGTAAAACGACCCTCTTCGTAATCACGTTGACGAAGTAAAGTCATACCAAGCACCTCAGTATAAAACGCCAATGAACGCTCTAAATTGCCTACGCGCAACATGGTATGTAACATACGCATCATGTTTTTCCTTTTGATTAATTTGCTCAAGCTACTATAGGCAGTTCACACGCAAAATTCAATTTGAACGCCCGAGTGCTTTAATTGCTTTGTTGATGTTTGGCCAATAAGCGTGCGACCCAAATCACTAAAAATAAAATGGGAATCCCAATTAACGTGGTCATTAAAAAGAAATTTGGATAACCAATATTGGTCACAATGGTGCCTGAGTAACCCCCTAAAATTTTAGGGGTTAAGGTCATCAGTGAGCTAAAAATGGCATATTGCACCGCTGTAAATGACACACTGGTTAAACTTGATAAAAAGGCAATAAATGCAGCCCCTGCAAGGCCTGAAGCTAAATTATCCACAATAATGGCAAAATACAGCCAACCATCACTATAGGGTTTAATCACCTTACCGCTAATTTCAACTTGCTCTTGCTGATCAAGATTCACTGGGTGAATGGGCTGAATATCAATATCTAAATCTTGTGGCAAAGTTAACTGTTGATTGACTTTATAAGCATGTGTGCTTTGCTGAAGTACTTGAGCTTGATCGAGCAATAATGCAGTTAAACGTGGCTGCTGTGCCGTTATTAATTTTTGCGCAGGAATGGCAGCACTAAATACACCATGACTTTCTAACTTGGCCGGAAATTGCTGTTGATCTAAGGCAAATACCAACTGCTGATTCTGTGTTAATGCCTGACCTGTATATTGTCCACGTACCACAATGGTGGCGTCTTGCTCGTGCAGGGTTAAAGTATTGTCACTGGTGATGGGTAAAATCTGTAATTGAGGATGCTGCTGGTCTTGTACTAGATATGGCATGGACAACGTAACAGGCGCTTGTGTGGCTGTTGCTGGATTGGCATAACCCACTGTGACATCAATATGTTGTGCAGCTTTTAAATCTTGCACATCAACTGGTACGCTCCAATAGCCGACTTCATCTGGATTGACTAAGTAGTTTTGCCCAGCGACATCTAATTGCACAGCACTTAAAGGCTGACCTGATTTGACCAAACCAATAAAAATTAAGTTGGTTGAAGAGGCTAAAATTGCCCCGACAAACATCAATTTCATAATATTAAAGCGCTGTGCCAACAAGCCCCCTAAGAAGCCACCGACTAAGCTAAAAATCACCCCATAGATTTTAACTGCTTCGGCAATTTGTTCTTTGCTAAAGTTTAAATCTTGGTAAAACACATTGGAAATTACCCCCGCGATAATGTCAGAAATACGGTAAAAACCAATGAGCAGTAACAAGACTAAGGCGAGTTTTAACCCATAACGTTTAAAGAAATCGGCAATCGGATGGACCCATGTGGCATAGGCCATATCACGATTGACCGCACCACATTTAACTAAACTTGAACCCACCAATAAAGCTACAGCTGTTGCTGTTAAAAAGCGTAAACTTTCTAAGCTAAACAATACAAACGTGTCTTTTATCTGTGATTGCTGTTTTATTAGCTCGACCAAATTACCTGAATAGATATAACTTAGAACAAAACTCGCCACTGCCACAAAAAACACCATGACCAAACGATAATAGTCACGGCGTTGGTAGTTTTTATTGACGCGTGCCACGTTGGGCTCACGTATCACCAAAGTAGTGGCAATCCCCACTAACATCACGCCTGCCATGGCTAAATAGGTGATTTTCCACGCATCATAAATATAATTGCCTTTGGCCGTACCCAATGATGCTGCTAAAAAGAGCGCGCCTGCACCTGCGATAATCATGCCAATCCGGTAACCGGCATTATAAGTAGATGCCAACACGGTTTGCATTTGGGTTTCGGCCAACTCAATCCGATAAGCGTCAATGACAATATCTTGGGTGGCCGCTGCAAAGCCAAGCAATACCGCACCAATCGCCATTTGATAGACTTGGCTTTGACCTAAAGCAGGGTCTGAAAATGCCATGATGGCAATAGCGCAAATAATTAAAACTTGTGCAACCAACAACCATGCACGGCGACGCCCTAATTTTTGCGTTAAATATGGCAGTGGCAGTTCATCAATTAAAGGTGCCCACACAAATTTAAATGAGTAGCCTAAAGCCGCCCAACTAAAGAACGTCACTGCACTTTTACTGATGCCTGCTTCGCCTAGCCAAAGCGATAAGCTTGAGAAAATCAACAGGATTGGAATACCTGCTGAAAAACCCAAAAACAACATGATCAGCGCACGTCGATCCCAAAATGCGGCAAATGCTGATTTCCATCCAGTCGATTGTGTGGTCATTGCTTATTATTTTCTGCAAAATGAATAGCGCTATTCAACCGCTTAACGGCGAGGCTTTCAACTGTATTTGAGCATCCTGTGCAATATTTTCATCAATCCAATGTAGTTTTGCTTGAATTTATAGGGCTAACCCATATACCTTAAGGCTTCCTTTTACTTTTATTTATTGTTTTGGATTCTATACAGTGACCGAAAAACTTGAGCAAAATAACGCCACAAGCCAACCACAATTACAACCCTCGCCTAAAGGATTCGTCTCTGCTTTCGATCAACAGGATATTCAAAACACCTTAAGTGGCACCCGTCTACGCTCAAGTGAGCTGACGCATATTCCCAATTACACCAAAATTCCAGCATCAACCAAACGCATTAAACCGCTGAATAATTTTTTAGGTCAAGATCGTGCCCGTGCTTCGGTAGAAGCAGGAATTGCTTTGCCGTATTCTGGCTACAATATTTTTGCGGTAGGTACAGCAGGTTTAGGTAAACGCACCATGGTCAAGCGTTTACTTGAGCAACATGCCAAAGATATGCCAACACCAAGTGATTGGGTGTATGTCAATAATTTTAAACAAGCTCGCCAACCAATTGCACTTGAGCTGCCTGCTGGTCAAGGGGTGAAGTTCCAAGCACAATTGCACCAAAGTTGGCAAACCATTTTAAAACAACTACAACGTCGCTTTAGCACCGAAAGCTATGAACAACGCCTTGACCTGATTCGTCAACAAACCGGTTTAGAACAGCAACAAGCCTTAATTGAATTGACCAAAGAAGGCACCGAGCTGGATTTAAAACTGGTAACTCGCGATGAAGCGCATTGTTTTGTACCGGTGAAATATCATGAGCAAAAACTCATTGAGTTGACCCAACAAGACTTGGCGCAACTGAGCATTGATCGGCAGCAAGAAATTGCCGCCAACATGCGTTATATGGACAAAAAACTCGATCGCTTAGGTTTACATTTGGGTGATTTAGAGGATGATGCACGCGATCAAGTCCAAGTGCTCAATCGTGATATTGCCAAGCAAGTGGTAATGCCACGTATGACCGCGCTTGCCAATAAATTTAAAGAGGTTAAAGGTTTAAAAGACTACTTAACTGATTATGGCGATGACATTATTCAGCACGTAGAGCTGATTTTAGATCAAGAAGAAGATGATTTCAGCCCAAGTCATTTTAGCCGTGTCCCTGCGCGTTACCATGCCAATGTGGTAATTAGCAACAAAGCCAATGCTGGTGCACCGGTGGTGTTTGAAGATTTTCCAACGCACTACAATTTATTGGGTCATGTAGAACAACTGACACGCCACGGCAGCATTACCACCGACTTTACCTTAATTCGCCCCGGTGCCCTGCATCGTGCCAACGGTGGCTTCTTAATGCTAGAAGCCGAGCAATTGCTTGAACAGCCGTATGCATGGCAAGGGCTTAAACGTGCGTTAAAATCAGGGCAACTCAAACTTTCATCGCTTGAGCATATGCTGACCTTAACCGGCAGTATTTCGATTGAACCGGCCGCGATTCCACTCAATATTAAAGTGGTGTTGTTGGCTGAGCCTGAAATTTATTATCAAATTTTAGAAGTTGAGCCTGAGCTTGGCAGCGTGTTTAAAATCCGTGCCGATTTTACCGACACCTTGCAACGCAATGAAAGCAACGAACAAGCCTATATGCAGCTGATTGCCGATTATGTACAAAGCGATAAATTGCTGCCTTTTGATCGCTCTGCCCTTGCCGCGTTGCTGACTGACTCAAGCCGTCAAGCAGAAGATCAAAGCTCGTTGTCATTGCATGCTTTAACCTTAGGTGATTTGATTCGTGAAGCGCATCATCATGCGGAAAAATCCGCTGATAAAATGGTGACTGAGCAGCATATTAATATGGCCTTACAACACCGTCAGTATCGCTTAGGCTATTTACGTGAGTTGTATTGGGAAGATTTAACCCGTGGTACACAACTGATTGAAACCAAAGGTCATCGTTTAGGGCAAATCAATGCCTTGTCGGTGATTCATTATGCAGATGTGGAATTTGGTTTACCTTCGCGTTTAACCGCATCGGTGTATCAAGGTGGCGGCGATATTTTAGATATTGAGCGCAGTGTGGAATTGGGCGGCTCCTTACATGCCAAAGGCGTGTTATTGATGTCGTCTTTCTTAAAAGCCCACTTTGGTCGTGAACAGATCTTACACTTTTCAGCTGCCCTTGCCTTTGAACAAAGTTATGGTCAAGTTGATGGCGATAGCGCCACCGTTGCTGAACTGTCTGCTCTGATCTCAGCCATCAGTCAAATTCCAATTGATCAGTCATGGGCCATTACTGGCTCTATGAACCAATTGGGGCAAGTTCAACCGATTGGTGGTGTAAATGCCAAAATTGAAGGCTTCTTTGATGCGTGTAAATTACAAGGTTTAACGGGCAAACAAGGTGTGATTATCCCACGTCAAAACATGCAACATCTAATGCTGCGTAAAGACGTGATTGAAGCGGTGAATTTAGGTCAATTCCATATTCATGCCATTGATAATATTGCCCAAGCCTTAGAAATTTTAATGGCGCGTCCTGTGGGACAACTCAATAAAAAAGGTCGTTACACTAAAGGCTCTATTTTTGCAGCAGTGATGAATCAGTTGGAATATTGGCAAGCCTTAGAAGATGGTGCAGCTTTTGAGGAAGAACCGAAGAAAAAGAAAAAAAAGAACAAGAAAAAGGCTAAAGATAAAAAAGCCAAAAATGCGGTTGAAGATGCAATTGAGCATGTCACAGAAACCCCATAAATAAAAAAAGCGCCTTCGGGCGCTTTTTTTATCACTCAACACAAAGCTTAAGCTTCAGGCGCTGGGCTGTACTGTTCAACTAAAGGTTGTAATTCACCTTTTTGGAACATATCAAGAATAATATCGCTACCGCCGATCAACTCGCCATTGATCCACAATTGTGGAAAAGTCGGCCAATTTGCAATTTGCGGTAAAGTTGCACGAATGTCTTGGTTTTCTAAAATGTTTACATAAGCAAACGGACGGCCAATTTGACTGAGAGCTTCAACCGCGCGCGCAGAGAAACCACACTGTGGAAATTGTGGTGTGCCTTTCATGTAAAGTAATACTGCATGTTTAGCAATTTGATCGCGAATTAACGCTTCAGTATCGCGTACTTGTTCAGTCATTGATAAATCCTCAACTAATCTGTGCTGCATTATACCCAAAACCGTATAAAACAGTATGACAAAAGCAATATTTCTATTTTTATTTCCAATTATACTTTCAATATGAAACACTTTTTGCTTATATAGACTCTGTATTTTACGCCTTTTTGGCACAGTACAGACTTATTTTTTTTATTCCTCAGATAAGAGTTCGTCATGAATAATCTCACCGTTGCGCCCGTACAAACTGATCAACCCTCGCATTTGATGCCGGTCTTTGGCCGCCAAAAGATCAGCTTTGTGCGAGGACAAGGTGCATATTTATATACAGAAGATGGTACAGAATATCTTGATGCTTTAACGGGTATTGCTGTGTGTGGTTTAGGTCATGCACACCCTGCGGTGAGTGCGGCGATTGCTGAACAAGCAGCCACTTTAATTCACACCAGTAACTTATTTGAAGTGCCTTGGCAGATTGCAGCAGCACAAAAATTAGCTGAAGTTGCTGGAATGGAAGAAGTGTTCTTCTCTAACAGTGGGGCTGAATCAAATGAAGGCGCGATTAAAATTGCACGTAAATTTGGTCATATGCAAGGCATCAATAATCCAAAAATTATTGTAGCCGATCATTCATTCCATGGTCGTACCATGGCAACCTTGTCAGCTACAGGCAATAAAAAAGTACAAGAAGGCTTTGGCCCGCTTGTTGAAGGCTTTATCCGTGTACCGTTTGGTGACATCGAAGCAATTGAAGAAGCTGCTATCAATCATCCGGATATTGTGGCAATTTTAGTTGAACCGATTCAAGGCGAAGGTGGTGTCAACACAGCACCGCAAGGCTTTAGCTATTTAGAAGATATCCGTCATCTCTGTAACCAACACAATTGGTTAATGATGCTTGATGAAGTGCAAACCGGTAATGGTCGTACAGGTCAATTCTTTGCTTATCAACACACCAACATTGTGCCAGACGTGCTCACCACAGCTAAAGGCTTAGGCAATGGTTTCCCAATTGGTGCTGTCATGACTCAAGGTCGTGGCGTGGGTGTACTTACAGCAGGTAACCATGGTTCAACTTATAGCGGTAGTGCCTTAGGTTCACGCGTGGTGTATACGGTGATTGATACCCTGCAAAAAGAAAACTTAGTTGAAAATGCAGCACAACAAGGCGCCTATATTGTCAATCAATTACGTGAACAACTTGCCGATCACAGCGTGACTGTACGCGGTTTTGGTTTAATGATTGGCATTGAATTACCAAAAGCTTGCGCTGAATTGGTCGATGTTGCACGTGATGAATATCATATGATCATTAATGTGACTGCGGGTAATGTGGTGCGTTTATTACCAACATTAAACATTACCCAAGCCCAAGCGGATCAACTGATTGAACGCTTAGTAAGCATGATTAAAAAATTCTTGGCTTAAAACACCCACATAAAAAAAGCCGCAATATGCGGCTTTTTTTAGGATAAAACTTTATTTTTTAACTGGCTTCTTGGTAAACACGCCCTGCTGCCATTTGGCAAAAGTATTGTTTTAAGGCATCTAAACAACGATCCACTTTCATTGGAGATTGTTCATGCTTTAAGGTGACCGCATACAGATTTAAAGGCGGTAGTTTCCACTCGGGTAATACCTCTACCAATGCGCCACTCATTAAATCTTTTTGTACATCTAAATAAAAGACTCGAGCAATACCATGACCATGTAAGCATAAAGCACGCGCTACGGCAGCACTGTTGCTACTTAAACGATTATGCATGCTCAAATTAAGCTGCTCTGCTTTGGTCACATGGGTAAAATTCAGTTCGTGCTGATTTTTAAGTGTATTGACCAACAATAAATCATGTTGCTTTAAATCTTCTGGACGAGATACCGGATTATTTTGATTTAAATAGCTCGGCGACGCCACCAAAATTTGTTCTGCGCGTAATAATGGTTGTACACAAAATTGCGTATCATCTATTTCTGTAGCAACACGCAAGGCAATATCAATGCGACTATCAATTAAATCAACATTGTCATTATCAGTTTCAAAATGTACCGCCAAACCACGATGTGCCTGCATCCAATGCGATAATGCCGGTACAGCATGTTGTGCTGCAAGTTCTGGTGTGGCTGAAATACGTAATTCACCAATTAAGTCATCACGCAATTCATTAATGCGGACTTTACCGCGCTCTGCAGCAGCAAGCATCTCTTGGCAGCTATAAAAAAAGGCTTGTCCGGCCTCAGTCAAACTCAATTTACGTGTTGAACGATGCAGTAGAGTTACTTCCATCTCGTGTTCAAGCGAACGAATTTGCTGGCTCACCGCACTGGTCGTGATTCCAAGTTCACGCGCAGCACCGCTAAATGAGCTTTTTTCAACCACACAAGCAAATACTCCCATTGCTCGAAGTTGATCTAACATAAATTTCCCTCTGAACTTATGAGTGCTTTTAACAAAAGAAATTGATAAAAGCAACTCGTTGTATTATACGGTGAAATTTATGCTTTGTATTCGTTAAATTTAATCAATTCGTATAACACTATTTGGATTCACTGGTTTTCCATCTAAACGTACTTGAAATTCAAGCATGGTTTGATTGGTCCCACTATTGCCCATCTCAGCAATTTTTTGCCCTGCTGTAACCTGCTGGCCGCTACTCACCAATAACTTATTGTTATGTGCATAGGCAGTAATATAACCATCTACATGTTTAATCAACACCAATTGACCGTATTCTTTTAAACCATCAGCCGCATAAATGACTTGACCTTGTGCCGCAGCCAATACTGGATCACCAATCTTGCCTCCAAAACGTATACCCTTAACGTCTTTGGCTACATCAAAGCCTTGTAATACAGTGCCTTGGCTTGGACGTACCCAACGCAAGTTTTGTTGGGTGGTCGCTGTAGCCACTGGTGTTTTTGGCGTGACCACTGTAGGCGTGGTTGGGGCTTTAGGTGTTTGGGTCACAGTGGTAGTGGTGCTTGGTAGCGCAATACTTTGACGTTGAATAGGCGCAGTTTGTGTGATTGGCTGTGTACTGATGCTGCGCTTAGCACCGGTATTTTTTAAGCGCAATGACTGACCCACAAAAATTCGGTACGGCGCGGCAATGTCATTCATATCAGCAATGCTTTGATAATTGAGACCATAGCGTGCTGCAATCCCACTTAAAGTATCGCCTGAGCGTACCGTATAAAAGTCAGGGGCTACAGCATAACGCGCACTATTGTTGACTTGTGGTTTTGACGCACATCCCGTCACACCTACGACTGCAAGCAATGCTGCAGATAAAAAAACCGATTTAAACACCGTATTTGGCGTGTTTTGCACCATATGTAGGATGGACATCAATCAAACTCTCCACAAAGTAAATTCAGTTAGAATAAAGCAGACTAACAAAAATAAAAGCTGTAAATCTTCAGTTCTTTGTTTTTATCACAAAGTTATAACATTCACGCTAAATCTGCGCAAAATTGCTGATATAAGTCAGGTAGAACTGCATAATTGGTCGCATCCATTTGAATTGGTGTGATGCTGACATAACCTTGTTGCACCGCTGCAAAATCTGAACCAATTTCACCTAAACCCATTTTGGCCTCAGTCACTGCCTCACCGGATAAACCAATCCAAAATACTTGACGCCCGCGTGGATCGACTTGACTGGTGATCGGTTTAGATAAATGTTTACGTCCTTGATAGGTAATTTTATGTCCTTTAAGCTTCGCCACATCTGGAATATTAATATTTAAAATATGGCGCGCTGGTAGCTCAGGCATGCCTTTGGCAATAAAATCATGCACCCAATTTGCAGCCACTTGATAATCTTGTGGACTTAAATAACCACGTACATTGGCGCCTGCTAAAGATACTGCAATGGCCGGTTGTTTCATTAAACGCCCTTCAAAAGCTGCACCCACCGTGCCTGAATACAACACATCATCGCCTAAGTTGGCACCACTATTAATCCCACTGACCACCAAATCAAATTCAAAATCAAATAAGCCATTCATCGATAAATAGACACAATCAGCGGGCGTTCCATTAATTGCCCATACATCAGGGGAAATTTCAACAGGACGTAAAGGACGATCTAAGGTCAGCGCCGATGAATAGCCACTACGTTCTGCTTCAGGTGCCACTACCACCACTCGTCCTAAAGGTCGTAATGCCTGTGCTAGGGCTTGAATGCCGGGTGCAAATACTCCGTCATCATTGGCAATTAAAATATTCATATTCTGATCCTTTATACTCAAATACTGTTTGGCTTATTCTAAAGCGCATTGCCTTTTTCTCAATCTAAAATGCTGGCACAATGTTTAATCTTTGGTTATTTTTATCATGCTATAGCCTGATTTTTGAGTAGCTTAGTCATCTAGGTATCAATTAAAAATTCAATTATTGCATTTTAGGATCAGGCATCTACGCCCATTTTAAGGCAATCTCACAAAATGCGAACAATATGTTGAGTCTGACTGGCTTTGCCCCATAGCAGTTGTGTGTCGTTTGTCCTAGAATGCTAGGCTCATTGTGCTCACCTCATGATATTGGAACCCTCTAGAATGACCCGTAAAAGTGCCCTTGCTGCATTCTTGCTCTTGCCTAGTTTTTCATATGCAGCAACTGTGTTATCAGCACCACCAGGACTCAATAACAAATCTTATGTTTTGATGGACTATGAAACAGGTCAAATCCTTGCTTCAAAAAACGAAAATGAAAAATTAGCACCCGCATCAATGACCAAAATGATGACCAGCTTCATCATCGAACAAAAACTATTGAAAGGTGAACTCACCGAAGACGAAAAAGTTCGTATGAATGAGTCGGCATGGTGCCGTGGCAGCAGTACTGAATCATGTATGTATGTGCCTTTAGATGGCACGGCGACGGTACTTGAAATGCTGCGCGGTATTATTGTGCAATCAGGCAATGATGCCTCTAAAGCTATGGCTGAACATATTGCTGGCAATGAAGGCACCTTCGTACATATGATGAACGAAGAAGCCAAGCGTATAGGCATGAGCAATACTCAGTTTATGAACTCGACGGGTATGCCAGCTGAAGGGCATTTTTCAACTGCCAAAGATATGGCGACATTGGCCCAGCATATCATTCATGACAGTTCAAAATATTATCCAATTTATTCTGAAAAAGAATTCACCTTTAATGGCATCAAGCAAGGCAACCGTAATGCCCTGTTGTATACCGACCCAAGTGTCGATGGTTTAAAAACAGGTCACACCGAAGAAGCAGGTTACTGCTTAACCACATCTTCTAAACGTGGTCCAATGCGCCTTATTTCGGTGATCTTTGGTGCACCCAACATCCAACAACGTGCCACACAAACCCGTGATTTGTTGGCGTGGGGCTATGCCAATTTTGAAACTGTAAAAGTACAACCTGCCAATCAAGTTTTAGCCAAAGCCAAAGTATGGTACGGCCAAACCAATGACGTAGAGATTGGCTTAGCCGAAAACTTTAGTGTCACTTTACCCAAAGGTCAGGCCAACGCCATTAAAACCCAATTGGTGGTGCAACCTAAACTCACCGCACCTTTAACGCAAGGTCAAGTGGTTGGTAAATATGTGGCATCTTTAGATGGCAAAGTGATTGCTGAAAAACCACTGGTTGCGCTTAAACCAGTTGAAGAAGCCGGCTTCTTTGCACGTATGCTTGATCACATTAAACAATTTTTTAGTAACTTGTTTTAATTAAAACACGCTACATTAAGCATGCTCTTGAGCATGCTTTTTTTTATCTTCACAAACGACTTTAAGGAAAAAATCGATGGCTGCTTCTGTTCGTCCCTATTTAAATGTTTATCCACAAGTGGCACCCAATTGCTATCTTGACCCGATGTCTGTGGTCATTGGTGATGTGCATTTAGCCGATCATGTTTCGGTTTGGCCATTTGCCTGTATCCGTGGCGATGTCAATCATATTCGAATTGGCAAAAATTCCAATGTACAAGACCATGCCATGCTGCATGTGAGTCATAAAACTGCCACCAAACCACAAGGCTCACCTTTAATTATTGGTGAAGATGTCACCATTGGACATCATGTGACTTTACATGGCTGCACCATTGGCAATCGTGTCTTGGTAGGCATTAATACAGTGGTACTAGACGATGTGGTGATTGAAGATGATGTGATGATTGGGGCAGGATCTTTAGTGCCACCGGGTAAGCGCTTAGAAAGTGGTTATTTATATATGGGCAGTCCGGTCAAAAAAGTACGTGAGCTCACTGAAAAAGAACGCGCATTTTTACCTTATTCTGCACAAAATTATGTCAAAGTGTCACGCGATTATTTACAGCAAAATTAAGCGACTGTTGCTGAGTGCTCAAGTACTCAGCTTAACTTGTTATGAAAATGCTAAAATTCACCTCAAAACTATGCTGAGCTTTTGGCTAACTGCTCAAAATAATGGGCTTTTAAAGCATATCATTGCGATTAAACTAAATGTTAACAGCAACTTATTTTGACCTATTTTCATCAAAAATCAGCCATCTAAGCAACAAATCAGAGCTGAGCATAGCCAACTTCATAGAAATTGCGTAGAATATGCGTTTTATTCCATGGTGCTTTGCGATGACTGCTTGGACTGCGCATGTGACTGTTGCCACCGTTATTGAACAAGACGGTAAATTTTTGTTTGTTGAAGAACAGACCGAAGGCGTTGTGCATAGCGTATTTAACCAACCCGCAGGCCACGTTGAAGCAGGCGAAACGATTATAGACGCTGCAATCCGTGAAACCATGGAAGAAACCGGTTACCGTATCGAGATTGAATCGTTACTTGGCATTTATACCTATACCCCACCTTTGTTTCCTGATCGTACTTATTATCGCTTTTGTTTTATTGGCAAAGTACTTGAGCAAATTCCAGATGCTCAACTCGATACAGGTATTTTAGGTGCTGTTTGGATGAGCTTAGATGAACTGTTAGAGACTGCACGCGCGCGTAGTCCTTTGGTCATTAAAGCAATTCAAGATGCCAAAGCCGGCAAGCGTTATCCTTTATCGCTCATTGATGAGCACCAAAACTCTCCCTTAATTTCAAATTTGGATGCCTAATCCTATGCAACAACGTGTCATCGTCGGTATGTCTGGTGGTGTAGACTCATCTGTGTCTGCTGCCCTTCTACTTCAACAAGGTTATCAAGTTGAAGGCTTGTTCATGAAGAACTGGGAAGAAGATGACGGCACGGAATATTGCACAGCGATGGACGATTTGGCCGATGCCCAAGCCGTATGCGATAAAATTGGCATCAAATTACACACTGCCAATTTTGCCATGGAATATTGGGATCGTGTCTTTGAGCATTTCTTAGCGGAATATGCCGCAGGTCGTACCCCAAACCCAGATATTTTATGTAATAAAGAAATTAAATTCCGTGCCTTCTTAGATCATGCGGTGAACTTAGGTGCAGACTTTATTGCCACAGGTCATTATTGCCGTCGTGGTGAAACCCAAACCAATTCACGCGGTGAAGAATATGCACCGCTGTTACGTGGTGTCGATAACAATAAAGACCAAACCTATTTCTTACATGCGGTACATGGTCGGGAAATTAACAAGACGTTGTTCCCTGTAGGTGAAATTGAAAAACCACAAGTGCGCAAAATTGCCGAAGAACTCGATTTAATCACTGCTAAGAAAAAAGACTCAACCGGTATTTGCTTTATTGGTGAACGCCGTTTTAACGATTTCTTACAGCAATATTTACCGGCACAACCGGGTAAAATTGTCTTAGAAGACGGCACCGAAATTGGTGAACATCACGGCCTCATGTACTACACCTTAGGTCAACGTGGTGGTATTGGCATTGGCGGCTTAAAAGGTGCAGCAGAAGGCGCATGGTTTGTTTTATATAAAGACATTCCGGGCAATCGTTTGGTGGTGGGTCAAGGACATGAGCATCCTCTGATGCAAAGCAGCATGCTTTGGAGCCAAAGCATTGATTGGGTGGCAGGCGAACAAGATATTCCGACCACAGGATTCCGCTGCACCGCCAAAACACGCTACCGTCAGCCAGATCAAGCCTGTACTGTATTTAAAGATGAAAATTCTGAACATGGTGTACGGGTTGAGTTTGATGAACCCCAACGCGCAGTCACACCCGGACAAAGTGTGGTGTTTTATTTAGGTGAAGTGTGTTTAGGTGGTGGTGTCATTCACCATACCAATGCACCAACACCAGCATTTATCTAAAGGATTCAACATGACTGGCTTGCCTTTTCAGCAGTCGACCATAGCATTAACGCCACGGCAAAACCGTGCCTTGGCGTTAGCCGGTGTCTTTCAAGCCACCCAACTCACCCATATGACCGCTTTAGGTGGTCGACAGGGTATGGGAGACAGTGGTCAGTTCTATTTTGAACAGCTGATTAAAGCCAGTCTCAATATTCGCCCCACCCATAATAGCCAACAAACCTTAGATTTTTTTCATCAATTGTCCGATCTGTCCTTAGGCTTAAAATCCTTTGAAAACTGTTTAAACCAACCATTTAATACTGCACCAAAATCTAGACTGCCAAAATTAGCCAACACCAAATTACCCATGAGCTATGCTATGGCTTTATTGCATTTAGAAAAGAAAGTCTATCAAAACCCCGAATTTGTTAAAATTATTGAGCAATCTCAGCAAAAAATATTAAAACAGCTGTCTTTTTTCGATCACAACTATTCCCACCCCAGTATTATCGCTAATCTTGCCCAAACCTATGTAGAGACTGCCGGATCAATCAATCCGCGCATTATGGTGCGTGGCAATGCCGAAGCATTTAAAGATGTAGCACATACCAATCGGATTCGTGCCTCTTTATTTACTGGCTTACAAATGGCGCATTTATGGCGCCAAGTGGGCGGAAGTTCATGGAATCTTATTTTTTTAGGCAAGCGCAAGCTTGTACGCGATATTCAAGACCTTGCTCGCCTGCAATATCAGACAGCAACTTGATGTTTTTAGATTTTTTACGTTTCATTCCAAAGTTTAAGGAATTGCTATGAACGCTTTAACTGCACTTTCTCCATTAGATGGACGCTATGCGAGCAAATGTGATGCTCTCCGTCCTTTCCTATCTGAGTTTGGTCTCATCCATGCCCGTGTGACTGTTGAAGTACGCTGGTTGCAAGCACTTGCCAACCGCCCAGAAATCACTGAAGTTCCTGCGTTCTCAAGCGAAACAAATACAGCTTTAGATGCCATCGTAGCTGACTTCTCTGAAGATGACGCTAACCGCATTAAAGAAATTGAACGTACTACCAACCACGATGTAAAAGCGGTTGAATATTTCTTAAAAGAAAAAATTGCGGGTATTGAAGAATTAAAAAATGCAGGCGAATTCATTCACTTTGCATGTACTTCTGAAGACATCAACAACTTGTCGCATGCTTTAATGCTCAAAAGCGGTCGTGAAGTGCTTGCAGCATCTATGCAACAAATCATTGATTCAATTGTAGCTTTAGCTGAGAAACATGCAGACCAACCCATGTTGTCTCGTACACATGGTCAAACTGCAAGCCCAACTACATTGGGTAAAGAAATGGCAAACGTTGCGTATCGCTTAGCGCGCCAAATCAAACAATTCAACAATGTTGAATTATTAGGTAAAATCAATGGTGCAGTAGGTAACTACAATGCTCACCTTTCTGCTTACCCAGATATCAACTGGCCTGCGCATTCACAAGCATTTGTTGAATCTTTAGGTTTGACATTTAACCCGTACACCACACAAATTGAGCCACATGACTATATGGCTGAATTGTTTGATGCTCTACGTCGTTTCAACACCATCTTAATCGACTTTAACCGTGACGTTTGGGGTTATATCTCACTTGGTTTCTTCAAACAAAAGTTAAAAGATGGCGAAGTGGGCTCATCAACTATGCCACACAAAGTGAATCCAATTGACTTTGAAAACTCAGAAGGTAACTTAGGTATTGCGAATGCAGTGCTTGCTCACCTTGGCGAAAAACTTCCAGTATCTCGCTGGCAGCGTGACTTAACTGACTCAACTGTGCTTCGTAACATGGGTGTTGGTTTTGCACAAAGCTTAATCGCATTTGAAGCATGTGCCAAAGGTATTGGTAAACTTGAATTGAATGCTGCACGCATTAACGAAGATTTAGACAATGCGCAAGAAGTATTGGCTGAACCAATCCAAACTGTAATGCGTCGTTACAACGTTGAAAAACCTTACGAAAAACTAAAAGCCCTTACTCGTGGTCAAGCGATGACACGCGAGATGATGGTTGATTTTGTCAACGGTAACGAATTACAAGCCGTACCTGCTGAAGATCGTGCGCGTTTAGCAACCATGACACCGGCAACCTATACAGGTAATGCCGCTGAACAAGCTAAACAAGTTCAAGATTTAATCTCAAAAATCTAAACTGTTGTCCTAAAAAAGCGGCGTTTAAACGCCGCTTTTTTTATGCACTTTAAATATAGCTGTACGCTTGTAACCAATCATCTTGTTTGAAAGTTGTGGTGAGCACAACAGGTTCTATCAATACACTAGTACTACTTAAAGCCTCTGCCCCACCCAACAAAGTGGCCAAAATCGGTTCAATGCTATTGTCTTGAGGCTGCTCCAAAACTAGACTTTGGGTTGTGGTATAAAAAAAGCTACTCTCTTGTGTAACAAAATCCAAGCTGAGCGTATCAAAATCTAGGCTTGCTACAGTTGGCTGAACAACGGGCACAATATTCAATTTGAAGGTATCACTCATAGCACTGGTATTGCCACTTTGATCCATTTGAGTAAAGCTAAACTGATGGGAGCCTAAAGCTAATTCAGCATCAGGCGTATAACTCCACGTACCATCGGATTTAACTTTTACAGTTGTCACAGCAATGCCTTGATCATAAATAGTTAAGGTGGCATTGGCTTCAGCGCGTCCCTCAAATTTGGGGCGTGCATCATCTGTTTGGGCATTTTGGCTCAGATTGCCTGTTTTATCCCCCACGCCATCATGCACACTCAGCGTGTTTAAATTAATTTTGCTTGGTGCAATGGTGTCTTTACGCCCAATCACTTGGCTGGCAACTGACTGATTATTGGCAGCATCTATGACATACAGATTGGCGATGCTGTTATTGATCAGTGGCTGCGTTAAGTTAATACTAAATTGACCTGTACTGTCAGCTTGACCTGAGCCAATGGTACTTTCTTGTCCATTGCTGATGATTGATATTTTAATTTTGCTATTTGGCTCAGCTGTACCTGTGACCTGTGTACCCTCTGCATTGATCGTCGTTTTAGCTGCCTCAGGTGCTAAGGTGTCAAGCTTTGGCTTTAAACTCAGCGCATCACTACTATTACCTGCGGCGTCTTTAACAACAAGCTGGGCTGTACTAGCATCTGTCAATGCAGCTGTGAGCTGAATCTCAAAATAACCTTCAGCATTGGCTGTTGTGCTAGTAATAACTTGACCGTGCTCATCTTGGATTTCAATGCTGCTATTGGCTTCGGCATAGCCTTTTATTTGAGTTCCTACACTGTTGACTTCTAATGTTGGTTGAGCGGGTGCTAAAGTATCTTGCCCAACAATTACAATAGTGTCTACAGATAGATGACCTGCAGCATCTTGGCTAATGACTTTTGCCGCGGTATTTGTAGTTAAAGGCGGATTTACACTGATGGCAAATGAACCATCTGAGCCTGCTGTCACTGGACCTGCCAATACAGTCTTGCCATCTGCACTGTATAAGCGAACCTGAGTACCTGCTTCAGCACGACCCGATACGATGCTGCCAGCATCATTAAATTGTGCTTCTACTGCTTGAGGTGCAATGGTGTCTTTTTCACCTTTAACAGCCACCAAATTGGATTGATTGCCTGCAGCATCTTTGGCATACACAGCCACAGTTTCACCATCGGTGACATCACGTTTTAATTGAACACTGTAATTACCACTGGCATCTGCAGTCGTCTCTCCTAACAAATTACCTTGTAAATCTTGTACATAAACTTTGGCTTTGGCTTCAGTTTTACCTGTCACCACTTGACCTTGGGCATCTATGCTCGCGCTTGGTGCTGTAGGTGCAGTGGTATCTTTTACTTGGTCAGTACTGTTGTCATCATCAAATGCGGTGAGGTAAATGGCTTCCACCCCTAACACCACTAAAGCTGGTTTGACCCAAGATTTGTCATACCATGCGGTTTTTTCCATCGGTTCTTGTGCCACGACCGTGCTAGGTTGTGGGTTTAGCCAAGTTTGACCGCTTGCCAACTGATTGAGATACTGAATCGGGTTATAGTCAATCACCTTACCCTTTTGATCAAATTCCACCACATTAAATGTGCCATTTTGCTCAGGTAAAACCAAACTATGTGCTGTTGAACCATCCGCGTGAAAGAACTGTTCAAGGGTAATTTTTTGACCATTCTTTAAAGTTATAATCAGTTGATGACCTGAACGTACTATGTTACTAATATCTTCGCGACTATGACTCAGTTGTACAATAGATGCCTGATTTAATGCCACCCATTGGGTATCGGTATTATGTAAAGTGGCTAAATTTTCTTTATTTAAAACGACGATAATCGCCATAGATTCCTCAATTTTTTTTATAGCATCATGCTCAAGCATCTAACTTAGCAAAAGCCTAAAAAAGCAACAATGCTTAAAACAAAAAAAACCAGCAAGATGCTGGTTTCTTTTGAAGTCAAGTGACTCAAAGTTTTGGGTCACGTAATTGCACTAAACTGCTGTTGGCTTGGCTTAAGGTCTGTAAAACTTTATTGACCAAAGTAGGTACTACATGGTCAGCCACCTGTGCAGCTTGAAGACCTAACTTTTCACCTAAGGTCGGTTTTTTACGCGTTTCAATGCTATAAACGTCATGCGCTGCCAATAAGCTGAGTAAGTATTCGTCGGAAGTTTTCAGCTCATCCACTAAGTTTAAATCTAAAGCGTCTTGACCATACCAATGCTCACCAGTGGCAACTTGTTCAATGTTTAATTGATTACGGTATTTTTCAACAAAGTGCTTAAATAAGGCATGCGTTTGTTGTAACTCTTGTTCAAATTTAGCTTTACCTTCTTGAGTGTTTTCACCAAAGATGGTCACGGTACGTTTGTACTCGCCTGCCGTATAAAGCTCAAAATCGATGTTGTGTTCTTTCAGTAAACGATTAAAGTTAGGCACTTGTGCCACAACACCAATTGAACCGACCACAGCAAACGGTGCTGAGATAATATGATTGGCAATACAGGCCATCATATAACCACCACTAGCAGCCACTTTATCGACACAAATGGTTAAATGAAAACCAGCTTCACGTAAACGTACCAATTGTGCAGCTGCAAGACCATAGCCATGTACCATACCGCCGGGGCTTTCTAAACGAACCACCACACGATCACGCCCAGCTTCAGCAGTGGCTAAAATCAGGGTAATTTCCTCACGTAAACTTTCTACCGCAGACGCAGCAGTGTCACCTTTAAAGTCAAGTACATAGACTTTTTCATTATTCTTTTTGCGCGCACGCGCCTCTTTAGCCAGCTGCTGACTTAACTGTAACAGTTCTAGCTTAGATGCCGTCATCTGTGCCACTTTTTTACGCTGCTCATTCACGCGGGCATTTAAATGACGAATCGAAAGTTCTGCAGCAATTTTAGGGGCATGAAATAGCATAACGCTCTCGTATATTTTTATGTTCCTCATCAACATGAGGTCAAATCAAAGAAAATTCAATGTTTTTTTACAAATAAAAAAGAGCCCGTAGGCTCTTTTTAACTGATTCAAGCTTAACCAAAACGTCCAGTAATATACGCTTCGGTCAATTGATGATCCGGTTGGGTAAAGACTTTTTCAGTTGAGTTCACTTCAATTAAGTCACCCAAATGGAAGTATGCTGTACGATCAGACACACGCGCTGCTTGTTGCATCGAGTGGGTGACAATCGCAATGGTGTATTGATTAGAAAGTTCAGAAATTAATTCTTCCACTTTTGCCGTTGCAATCGGATCGAGGGCTGAACATGGTTCATCCATTAAGATCACATCAGGGCTGACTGCAATGGTACGTGCAATACATAAACGCTGCTGCTGACCACCAGATAAACCCGTACCTGGTTGATTCAAACGATCTTTCACTTCATCCCAAAGACCGGCTTTACGTAAACTGCTTTCTACAATCTCTTCTAAATCATATTTATCGCGTGCCAAACCATGTAATTTTGGTCCATAGGCTACGTTTTCAAAAATAGATTTTGGAAATGGGTTTGGCTTTTGGAATACCATACCCACTTGCGCACGCAATAACACCACATCAAGATTTGGATCATAAATATCTTGACTCTCAAGCATCACTTTACCGGTTACGCGGCAGCTATCAATCGTGTCATTCATACGGTTTAAGGTACGTAAGAATGTCGATTTACCACAACCTGATGGCCCAATGAATGCAATCACTTCATTTTCGTAGATATTTAAGTCAATGCCTTTAATCGCTTCAGTTTCACCATAATACACATGAACATCTGAAGTGCTGATTTTAACATTAGCATTTGCAGGCTTTTGTTTGCTTGGCTGCATATCAAATTGCGCGCTGAAGCTACTGCCTGTTGATGCAGCATTTGCATCGGTATTCACTGGATTCACGTTATCTTTTACAACTGTATTCATCAATTTATCCTCAATTACCAACGCACTTCGAATTTCTTACGTAACCAAACTGCAAAGGCATTTAAACTAATCATCATCGCCAACAACACAATAATCGCGGCTGCGGTACGTCCTTCAAAGAAGTTACGTAACTCATTACCTTGCCATAAGAAAATTTGCACAGGTAATGCTGTTGATTGATCAAACGGCGTTGTAGGTACGCTCGATACGAAGGCACTCATGCCGATTAACAATAACGGTGCTGTTTCACCTAAAGCTTGCGCGACCCCAATAATAGCACCGGTTAAAATACCCGGTAGGGCCAACGGTAATACATGGTGAAATACCGTTTGTACACGCGATGCACCTAAACCTAATGCCGCTTGACGGATCGAAGGAGGTACCGCTTTTAATGAAGCACGCGTGGTAATAATCACGGTCGGTAAGGTCATTAAACTCAGCACTAAACCACCGACCAAAGGTGCTGAAAGTGGTAAATGCATCCAACCAATAAAGATTGCTGCACCTAACAAACCAAATACAATTGAAGGAACAGCCGCAAGGTTGTTAATGTTAACTTCAATAATATCAGTAATGACATTTTTTGGCGCAAACTCTTCTAAGTAAATCGCAGATGCCACACCAATTGGAATCGAGATAAAAATCACGATCAGCATCATAAACAGCGAGCCCATGAACGCACCAGCCAAACCTGAGGTTGCAGGTGAACTACGTGAGTCTGCGCTATAGAAAATATTGGTATTAAAGGTATTTTCTAACAGGCCTTTGGCTTTTAAGTCATCGGCAAGTTGACGAATTTCAGGGCTTAATTGTTGCTGTGCATCAGGCAATGAACGATCAATATTTCCTGCCAACCAAACATCAACATTTGCATCGGCCAACACGTTAATGTCTTTGGTTTGACCAATTAAGTTTGGATCTTTAAACACCATATCACGTAAGCGATAAGATTCAGAACTGGTATACAAGCCCGATAAATCATCACGATACGCAGCAATGCTTGGGTCTTTGGCAATCATGGCATTTACGATCAAGGCATCCCAATCGACCATACCCATTTTCATTTGCCAATCAATATAACGCTGTTCATATTGTGCAGGATTTTCGTTTTCCATGGCAACAGGTTTTGGACCAACGTCAATAACTTGCGCATCGAAGGTAATCGGCAGCGTCATACTGGTTTGCCAAAATGCCGGCAAACCTTTGTATAAAATACTACTAAATAGTAATACAACAAAGAATAAGCCTGACAGTACCGCAGTAAAGCCAAAAAATTTAAAGGCTTTTTCTTTACGGTGACGTTTAGCCAATGAGTTTGCAATCACTTGTTTGCGCTTATCGCGTGCGACCGCTGCTGCCTTAGGATCAAACTGTGGCAGCGTAGATTGATTTGATGTACTCATTCGTATTGCTCGCGATATTTACGCACAATGTATAGTGCAATGATGTTGAGACCCAATGTAATCACAAATAAGGTTAAACCAAGTGCAAAGGCAACCAAGGCTTGCGGGCTAGCAAAGTCGGTATCACCTGTTAATTGATTCACAATGGTAATGGTGACCGTAGATACTGCTTCTAAAGGATTGGCGTGCAACAGTGGGCTATTACCTGCGGCAAGTACCACAATCATGGTTTCACCAATGGCACGCGACGCTGCCAATAAGAATGCACCGATAATACCCGGCAATGCTGCAGGCAACACCACCTGACGAATCGTTTCTGATTTGGTTGCACCTAAGCCTAAAGAACCATCACGTAATGCGCGTGGTACTTGCGTAATAATGTCATCCGACAATGATGAAACAAAAGGAATGATCATAATACCCATCACTAAACCTGCGGTCAGTGCACTGGTGGCATTAATGTCTAAACCTATTTGACTGCCTAACATTTTTAAGAAAGGACCAATCACCATTAAGGCAAATACACCATAAACGATCGTTGGAATACCCGCCAAAATTTCAATGGCAGGTTTTGCCCAAGCACGGAAACTTGATGATGCATATTCTGCTAAGTAAATCGCAATCATCAAACCCACAGGTACTGCCACCAATAAGGCAATACCACTGACCATTAAAGTACCCCAAATCAGCGGCAATAAACCGTACTGACCGTCGGCTGAACCTGATGTGCTAAAACCTGGGTTCCATTCGGTTCCAAAGAAGAAATCGAGCGGACTAACAAAACTAAAGAAGCGCATGGCTTCACTAAACATCGACATGACAATGCCGATGGTGGTCAAAATTGCCACACCTGAACATAATGCTAAAGCGACATTAATGGTTTTTTCGACTTGGTTACGTGCACGGTAATGTTGGCTTAAACGCTTTTTCGCCAATAATAAACCTGCAATCGCTGCCGATAACACCACTGCAAATTTTGCAAAAGAGGCAACTGTGGCCATTTTTGCAAGTTCCGTTGCTGCTGCCAACTCGTAGCTGAGCGGTTGATCACTCACCCCGAAACCTGACGCAATCGCTTGTACACGATCCATGAGTACTGCTGTACTTGCAGGGTCTAAACCTGCTGCAATGTCACTTGGTACATTATCCATGACCACATGACGCAAAATACTTGGCTCAATTACATTCCATAGCAACAAAATTAAAATTGCAGGGATACCACACCATAACGCCACCAACGCACCATAATAACCTGGGCGCGAATGCAGCATTGCCGAGTTATTCCCCTGACCTGCTAATTGACGACTTTTACGTAAACCGAGCTGATAGCCAATGGCAATCAACGCCAATAATACGCCTATAAGTAGCAGATTCATGTCTTCTCCAGCATTTTTTCAAGTGACTTGAAAAAAAATTTAAAAAAAGCCAATGAAGGGATATACCCTGCATTGGCCGTTTTACGCTTAACTTATTTTACAGCTTTGCCTGCTTTAAAATCACTTAAGATTTGTGCACGCTCAGCATCTGACAATGCGATTAAGCCCGCTTTTTCAAGCTTTGAACCTTTGCCTGATACTTTTTTGCTCAGGTAGTATTCAGTAAATTCGTTTAGACCTTTAATTGACTTTAAGTGCTCGCCTTTCACGTAGAAGAACAACGGACGTGAAACAGGATACGCGCCATTTAAAATCGTGTTTTCAGATGGCACCACATTGTTTACTGTCGCAACACGTAATTTGTCACGGTTTTGGTCATAGAAACCTAAACCAAACACACCCACCGCGCTTGGCGATGTGGTTAAGCGTGCCAATGTTTCTGTGTAGTCACCTGAAATTTCAACTACACGACCATCTTTACGGAATGTTGTACATGCATCTTTATGTGCATCTTTATCAAGCGCTTTAATCGCTGCATAAGCATTACAACCTGCATCTACCATTTTTTCTTGGAACACTTCACGCGTACCATGGTTAGATGCTGGAATTACTAAAGTAATTGGCTCATTTGGTAAGCTTTTATCAATTTGGTTCCAATGGGTATATGGGTTATCAACCATTGTGCCTTTTGACGGCAACTGTGCTGCTAATGCTGCAAAAACATGATAAGGCTTTAATTTATATTCGCTTTTTTGAGCATTTGACGCAAAAACAATACCGTCATAACCAATTTTAATTTCTAAAACTTGTTTTACGCCTGCCTGATGACAGCTTTCTAATTCTGTTGATTTAATTTGACGCGATGAGTTGGCAATATCAATTGTATTGTCGCCTACACCATTACAGAACTGTTTTAAACCACCTGATGAACCGCCAGAGCCAACAACAGGTGCCTTAAATTGAGGGAACGTATTGCCAAACTCTTCTGCAACAATACTTGAATATGGCAGAACAGTTGAAGAACCGGCAATTTGAATAGTGTCACGTGCTGCATTTGCAGTCGTTGCTGCCAAAGTACAAGCGGTCAGGGCGATTGCAATGTGGGTTAAACGCATTCTCATCTCTCTTGATTAGGCCGAAAGTACAGCATCAGAATTGTTAAGTTGTGTACTTTTTTCGATATGAGCATTTTGATTTTAAAATATGACAGTGAGGTTACAGCAATATGACGCTTTTATGATAATTGTGCCTGACATTTGAACAAGCAAGGTTTTATGTTTCCTCAAAAAAAATCCATGTATTAAGGTGACTTTATCTTAAATAATTGTATTTTATTTATATTTTAAAAAATTAAATCATCACATGATTTTGGCTTTGCTCAGTCAATGAGCATCTATTTGATTACACAATTAAACACTGAGTGATTAATCTTTGTGCTAGTGACTACAACACCCACCTCTAAACATTGTAACAATGACTAAACAATTGAAGCGTCTTTACAATACAAATACATGCCGACACAGCACGTCATTTACGCTATTTTGCGTAAACTTACTCATCCAGTTAGGTCATATTTAGTAGATTTAAAGCATAACACCCAAAAATTGCGCAAAGATTTTTTCTAATTGACTGACATATCATTACAAAAAGAGGAAAGGCTTGATCAGCCTTTCGTCTTTTCATGTATCTGTAATTATTTTGCCTTAAATTGATCAAATTCAACTCGACCATCCTTAATAACCACCTCTACACGTTCTAAGGCACTAATATCTTGAAGCGGATTGCCATCCAAGATAATCAGATCGGCTATTTTACCTTTTTCTAAGGTTCCTAAATTGTGTTGTCCTAGTGCTTTGGCTGCAATAGAGGTTGCAGATAACAATATGCTTCGATTATCAATACCCTCACCTTTCATGACTCGAGTCACGGTTGGAACTACCTCTTTGGGAGGAATACCTGGCATATCAGAGGTAAATAATGGCTGTGCTCCCGCTTTGAGCATGACCTGCACATTATTGCGCAGCACATCATAATCGTGTTTGTCTTTATCTTCGGCATAACCTAAACCAATAAAACGCTGTAAAAAACCCAATGTAATGGCAACCGGCTTTTGTTGCTGACCGGCTTTGAGTAATAAGCTGCCATCGGTATCTTTGGTTACAGTGGGTGGATGAACAAAGCCGTCAATCCCAACCTCTAACAACATGTTCACATCTTTGGCATCGGCATTATGTGCTAAAACGTTCAATTTATGCTTATGCGCTTCATCCACAATGGCGCTCATCACCGCTTTACTCAATTGCGTTTGATTGGTGACACCATCAAAAACCACCACATCTGCGTTATCTTGCACGAGCTTTTGCACAGACGCACGCGCTTGCTGTGGTGTATCTATTGATAAGCGGACATGGGTATTGCACCATTGCTCTTGTTTGCCTGTTAATCCTGCACAAGCATAATAGTCACCAGATTTCAGCAATACCGGCCCTGCTGCGATGATGCGTGGTCCTTTAATTTCACCTTTTTCAACCAACTCTCTGACTTCATAAATATAGGGTGCAAAATCAATCGGCGATAAGATAGAGGTAATGCCATATTGTAAATGTCCATTTAATCGCTCAGTTAATTCACCCTGAATAAATGTTTTTGCCTCAGCATTACTGGTCGCGGGCATTTTTATAGGAAAGTCATAAAAATTCCAAAAAAGATGCAAATGTGCATTAATTAAACCTGGCATCACAGTTTTGCCCTGAGCATCAATCACTCGATCGGCTTTGTCTTTGATTTTTCCAGTTTTAACTGCTTTTACTTTGCCATCTTCAATCAGTACATGCGCATTTTTAATTAATGCTGAACCTGTACCATCAAAGACAGTCGCATTTTTAATCATCAGATCTGCAGCATAGGCAGGAGAGCTGAGCAATGCACTTATAAAGCAAGTTTGCAGTGCAATATTTTTAATATTCATTTTTTCCATCCATTCATTCTAGTTTTTGGTTTATTTATACTTTTGGGGTTTTGGTTGTAATTTAAAAATTATATAAGATTTTCTCAAAAACATGCTCATCACTCGCAAAACATTGCCATGCCACGACCAATAGCACATAAAAAAGGAGCTCAATTGAGCTCCTTTTTCTTACACAGCATCTAATTAAGCAATTGGTGGTGTATAAGTACCATCTGCAATTGACACGTTAATACGATCAGATTCGCTTAGCACAAGTGCCAACAAGTTCTTCACGTTGTCTAACGTTGCCACTGGGCTTAAAGTGGTCATTTTCAAAGATTGAACTTGACCAACTTTAGTCACACCAATATTGGCTTCACCGCGTGCAAACAATTCATCTGCCACGTTTTGGTTTAAGGTATCAAGTAATTCTGTTGGGTAACCTTCAGGAATCACACGGAATAATACCGATGCAAATTGTGGCTCAACCAACATCTCTAAACCATCAGTTGCATCGATATACGCCGCAACATCACGAGTAAGCGTTACACCGTGGTCAATCATTGAACCATAAAGCTCTTCACCAAGTGCTTCAATCGTCATCCACAATTTCAACGCATCAAAACGACGTGTTGTTTGGAGTGACTTCGACACCAAGTTTGGTACGCCATGCTCTTCATCATAAGCTGAGTTCAAATACTCTGCTTCATAATGCATGAAACGATAGTTCGCTTCATCTTTGAGTAAGAATGCGCCACAAGAAATGGTTTGGAAATAATGCTTATGGAAATCAAGCGTGATCGAATCAGATAGCTCAATGCCATCCAACATATCACGGTGATCGTTAGACAGAATTAAAGCACCACCCCATGCCGCATCGATATGCATCCACGCGCCATATTTATTGGTGATTTCACGTACTTTTTTCAGTGGATCAATTGCGCCTGCATCGGTTGTACCCGCAGTTGCAACCACACATGCCACAATTTTACCTTCCGCTTGAAGGTGCGCCATGGTTTTTTCAAGTGCATCCATGTCCATGCGCGCATTTGCGTCAACAGGAACAGTCACAACTGATTGGAAACCCATGCCCATCATCGCCATGTTCTTTTGCACAGAAAAATGTGCATTTTCAGAACAAATGACTTTCACGTTACGCATTGCATCAGATGGCACGCCATCACGCTGAACAGACCACGGCTTGCCGTTTTCGTCTTTCCAGTTTTTTGCAATGCATGCATCACGCGCAAGAAGCACACCCATCAAGTTAGACTGGGTACCGCCAGAGGTGAATACACCAGCTTGACCTGCACCGTAGCCTACTTTTTGACGTAACCAATCAATGAGTTGCACTTCCATCAATGAACCGGCTGGGCTTTGATCCCAAGAGTCCATTGATTGGTTAGTCGCGTTAATTAACACTTCCGCGATTTGGCTTGTGACCATGGTTGGACAATGCAAATGCGCAAGCGAATGCGGGTGATGTACTTTTAAGCTTTTGTTTAAAAAAAGCTCAACCATACGCTCAAGCGACTTTTCTACGCCCAAACCTTGTTTAGAAGGATTAAACGCGATGGCACTGCGTAGCTCATTGATGCTACCGCCTGTGTACATTTTGTCATTTTGTAACCATGCTGCAACCGCTTGGGTTGCTTGCTCCATTGCTGACGTATAGTCAGCAATAGAGGCAGCATCATTACAGAGCAAAGCTTTACGATGTTCTGCAAAATCAACCATTATTATGCACCTCGAACTGCAACAAGCGCTTCAGCAAGTGCTTTCTTGAAACGAGCAACAGCTTCAACACATTCATCATGAGTGATGATGAGTGGGCAAAGTAAACGAATCACTGTACCGTTACGACCACCTTTTTCTAACAACAATTTGTTGTTGAAACATGCAGTTTGAATCGCAGCCGCCAATTGAGAATCAGCCGGTAATGAACCCATGTGATCAGCAGCTTTACGCTCATCCACAATTTCAACACCAATCATTAAGCCACGGCCACGAACGTTACCGATACATGGGAATTCTACTGCTAATTTTTTAAATTCAGCTTGTAGATAATCACCACGTTCTTGCGCGTTTTGGGCAAGGTTTTGTTCTTTAATGGTATTAATCGTTGCAAGACCTGTACCCATTGCCAACTGGTTACCACGGAATGTACCGGTGTGACCTGCTGGCTGCCAAGCATCAAACTTACGTTTAATACCCAATACTGCAAGTGGTAAACTACCACCTACCGCTTTTGACATTACCACAACATCTGGTTCAATACCTGCGTGTTCATAGGCAAACATTTTACCTGAACGTGCAAAGCCTGCTTGAACTTCGTCAAGAATAAGCACGATGTTGTGCTTTTCAGTCACTTCACGGATTTTCTTTAACCATTTTACAGGTGCAGTCACCACGCCGCCTTCACCTTGAATTGCTTCAAGAATCACAGCTGCAGGCTTAGTTACACCGCTTTCTACATCTTCAATAAAGTTTTCGAAGAAATATGTTAACGCATCTACACCCGCTTCACCGCCTAGACCCAATGGGCAACGGTACTCATGCGGATATGGCATAAATTGCACACCTGGCATCAAGTTGTTGACTGCATTTTTTGCAGACAAGTTACCTGTCATTGCCAATGAACCGTGCGTCATACCATGGTAACCACCAGAGAAGCTGATCACTGTGCCACGACCAGTAAAGGTTTTAGCCAGTTTAATCGCAGCTTCTGTTGCATCTGCACCAGATGGACCACAGAACTGTAAACAGTATTCTTCTTTGCCACCGGGCAATTGCTCAAGCAACGCTTCGGTAAAGGCATCTTTTAAAGGAGTCGTTAAGTCTAAAGTATGCAATGGTAGACCGCTTGCAAGCGTGTCTTGAATACTTTGAATAACCGCAGGATGGTTATGACCTAACGCCAAGGTACCTGCCCCAGCTAAACAATCAAGGTACTGTGTACCTTCAACATCGGCAACCCAACACCCTTGCGCTTTTGCGATCGCTAACGGTAATTTACGTGGATAACTACGCACATTTGATTCCATTTGACTTTGGCGAGTCAAATAGTACTCGTTAGTAGAGGCAGGGTTTACTGAAGTAACGCTCATATCGAATTACCATCTCTGATATGGGTTGAAAGGAATAAGTCGGGGGACTTTCGGTCTTTGACTCGGTGCTTTATATACTTGTTAGACGATCACTTGTTATTCGTCATAACTAGGAGCGCGATGATACCGAATTTTTGCGAAAAATAAACAATTTTCGGTGTTTTATCATGCTCAAATTCATTCAAAAAACTGATCATACTAACCAATAGATTGAATTATCATCGCACATTATGACAATTGAAAGAAATGCTTATTTTTTATAATTTTTTTAACCACTTTTTAACCGTTTGGTAGCAAACTAAATACGATTTTTATAAACCTCTATTTTTGTTTATGTTTATCAAAATTTAATGCTCTTATATTTTTTACATTCCTACCACAAACTCTGCTTATTTATGCCTAAAATGCAGCCTAAGATGGAACAATCCGTTCCTTCCTCGATTGATTATGCCTGCTATGAATAAAATATTATTTGCTGCTTTAAGTTTGACTGTTTTATCACCTATAACCAGCTATGCCAACGACAATGACTTACATTACAACCTGATTAATATTCAAGCTGAAGCTGAACGCGAAGTGTCTAATGATTTAATGCACGCCGTCTTGTATGTAGAAAAATCACATAAACAACCTGCCCAATTGGCCAATGATATTAACCAATTGCTCAATCAAGCCACGCTTGCTGCTAAAAAATACCCGCAAGTTAAAATTGAAACAGGTGCTCAAAGCACCTATCCAATTTATGACACGGACAATCGTAAGCTTAAAGAATGGCGTGGACGCAGTGAGATTCGCCTAGAAAGTGCTGATTTTAGAGCCTCAAGCCAACTGATTAGTGAACTACAGCAGTACTTACAAACCAGTTCGATTCATTTTTCGGTATCCGATCAGAAACGTAAACAGGTTGAAAATGAATTGATCATGGAAGCGTCTCAGAACTTTCAACAACGTGCCAAGACCATGGCAAAAGCGTGGAATAAGGCCAATTATCAGTTGGTCAGTTTAAACATCAGTAGCAATAACTATTATTATGCCGCTGCTGTGCCACGTGTCGCGATGATGAAAGCATCAGCTGATAATAGTGTGACAGAACAAAATGTGGCAGCCGGTGATTCAAAAATGAGTGTCAGTGCTAGCGGCTCAATTCAACTGCAATAACATCAATAAAAAAATCCCGCTCGAAAGCGGGATTTTTTTAAATTAGTAAATCGCCATATGGTTACGATGAATCATCTCTAAAGAGCGTGCTTCACCTAAGACCTGATGTACCTTATCTGAAGCTAAACCTTTAACAATGTCAGCAGAACGCGAGCTAAAATTAACGCGTCCTACTGCAATGCGATGACCCTGTGTATCCACACATTCCACCACATCACCACGCTCAAAGTGCCCTTCTACGGCTTTTACACCAACCGGCAATAAACTACGATGATTATCTTTAATGGCTTGAATGGCACCATCATCAATCACCAAACGACCTGCGGTTTGTAAATGTGCCGCTAACCATTGCTGATGTGCAGTGATGCGATCATCGTCGGTAATAAATAAGGTACCCAGCATCTCACCTGCCATGAGACGTGACAATACTGCATCACTGTCGCCACTGGCAATTAAGGTTGGACAACCCGATTTAGCGGCTAAACGTGCTGCACGAACTTTGGTCAGCATTCCGCCACGGCCAAATTTACCGCCACCACCTGCCATGTCAAACAAACTTTCGTCCATGGCACGCACTGTACTAAACAGTTTGGCATTTGGATTAGATCGTGGGTCGGCGTCAAACATGCCCTCTTGATCGGTTAAAATAATCAAAAGATCGGCATGCACTTGACCGGCAACCATCGCAGCAAGTGTGTCATTGTCACCAAAGCGAATTTCGTCGGTTGAAACCGTGTCATTTTCATTGATCACAGGAATCACACGCCAATCAATCAGGTGCTGCAAGGCATCACATGAATTGAGATAACGACGACGATCCGCTAAGTCATCATGGGTCAGCAGCACTTGTGCGCTACCGATTTCATGTTGTTCAAGCACGCTTGACCAAGTTTGAATTAAGCCCATTTGACCAATCGCGGCACACGCCTGAAGACTAGGTAAATCTGTGGGTCGGCTGTCAAACTTCATACGTACCATCCCTTCAGCCACAGCACCTGAGGACACTAAAATAATTTCGTGTCCGGCATTATGTAGATCTGCGATTTGTCCCGCCCAATGCGAGATGGCATCTAGATCTAAACCCTGCCCGTTTGCTGTGAGTAAAGATGATCCGATTTTTACAACGATTCGTTTGCAATCCTTGAGCTGACGTTGCCCATCTACCACTTCTATCATCTTGTCCTCAGACTCTTACTTTTACCGATTAACGTACGTAGAACACTTCTACGCCATTGTCTTGGTCATCGCCATCTTCATCATCTTCGTCGTCACCTAAAATACCAGCAAGACGTTGTTGACGACGCATCTCACGATACGCTTCTTTGGCGGCAATGGTTTGCTCACGTGTTTCAGCTTCAAGCTGATCACGGAACGCTTTCATTTGTGCTGCATATTCAGGATCTTCAAGCTCACGCTCGCGTTGCTGCTCAATTTGATCCATTAAGTAATACACAACGTCTTTGGTGCCTTCAAAGGTTAAACCAGAGGTTTTAAACACCGGACCTGTCCACTGCATTTCTGCAAGCAGGTGATCACACCACTCATCACGGGTATCGCTTGCCAACTGGTCGACTTTGTTCAATACCAACACAATTGGCAATTGAGATAACGTTGACGAGAAGTTATTCAATTCAGCTAAAATTGCTTTGGCATTATGTGCAGGATCAGAACCATCAATCGGTTGTACATCAACGATGTGTAACAAAATACGCGTACGGGCTAAGTGTTTTAAGAAACGAATCCCTAAACCTGCACCTTCCGATGCCCCTTCGATCAAACCTGGAATATCAGCCATGACAAATGAGCGATGACTGTCGGCATCCACCACACCTAGGTTAGGCACCATGGTGGTAAATGGATAGTCAGCTACTTTTGGTTTCGCGGCCGACACCGCACGGATAAAGGTTGATTTACCCGCATTTGGCATACCCAACAAACCTACGTCTGCCAATACTTTTAATTCAAGACGAACTTCACGAAATTCGCCTTTAAAACCATGCGTACATTTACGTGGTGAACGGTTGGTTGATGATTTAAAGTGGGTATTCCCTAAACCTCCATCACCGCCTTGTGCCACGATTACGCTTTGACCTGCTTCTACCAAATCGCCAATAATATCGCCAGATTCAATATCGACAATGGTGGTTCCCACCGGAACTTTAAGAACTACAGATTCTCCACCACGGCCAGCACAGTTTGCGCCACGACCATTTTTACCGCGCTCAGCACGGAATCTACGGGTATAACGATAATCTACTAGGGTGCCTGTGTTCTCGTCGGCTTCAATAATGACATTACCGCCACGACCACCATCACCACCATCTGGACCACCAAATGGTACGAACTTTTCACGGCGAAAACTGGCTACGCCATTGCCACCGTCGCCAGCCTCTACGGTAATGACTGCTTCATCAACAAAGCGCATACTGCCAATCCTCTAAAAACTTTAAAACCGCTTATTCTGCCATATTTTTCAAAATTTCTCGACTATATTCAGTACATGCTCTGTGATAAGCGCGGTTATTTTTTAAGAATTTTATTTTTTATTCCTCGTTTTGATGCTTTTTCAAAGATCTATATTCGCTATAACAATCAATTGATCGTTTTTTGTTATTTGTTGTAGGCAGAATGAGCCTCTATAGTCACTTACAAATCTTGTTTAAGTGTTTCCATGCCAAACATGTCTTCTTCTCCAACTCAAGCACTCTCATCGCAATTTGTACTTATCATGGCGCTGGCTTGCGGTTTATGTGCAGGTTCAGCCTATTTTAACCAACCGCTCATTTATTCAATTGAAAAAAGTCTTAATATTCAGACCAGTCAAGCCGGTTTTGCTGTGGTGGTGGCGCAAATTGGCTATATGCTTGGTTTAATGTTATTGGTGCCTTTAGGCGACTTTTTTAATAAACGTAAACTTGTGGTCAGCCTCATGTGCTTTGCAGGCATCTCACAAATTTTATTGTCCACAAGCAGCAGTTTAAGCAGTTTATATGTCTTTACTTTATGTGCCACTTTTGGCGCCATTTCAGCACAAGTGTTAATTCCATTTGCATCCAGCATTAGTCCACCTGCATCAAGTGCTGCCACAGTGGGTAAACTCATGAGTGGTTTGGTGATGGGGATTATTTTATCGCGCACCTTTGCAGGTTTTGTCTCGACCTATTGGTCATGGCAAGGGGTGTATTTGAGTAGTGGGATTTTAACCTTGTTATTTGCCGGGCTGATGTGGAAAAAACTCCCCGACACCCAACGTCAAGCTAGCTTAAAGATCGGTGATATTTATCGCTCATTGTTTAGTTTAGCTCGACAAAATCCACATTTAATTCGTCGTGCTAGTGCCGGTGCTTTAGGTTTTGGCGTGTTGTCTATGGTATTTACCTCAATGACTTTTGTCTTGGGCAGTGCACCATATTACTTTAGCGACTTTGAAATTGGCTTATTTGGCTTACTGGGTGTGATTGGCATTTATTCATCGAGTTGGTCAGGCAAAACGGTTGGACAAGGTAAAGAAAACTTTGTCGCAAAACTGTGTATTACGTTAATGCTGTTGTCTTGCATACCCTTATATTTTGCGCAACACAGTTTAATCATTTATGCCATTGGGGTCTTAATGAGCTATTTTGGTTTAACCGCTTTTCATGTGTTAAATCAAAACTTGGTTTATCGTATAGATGGCAAAGCACGCTCACGCATTAATGCGGTTTATATGACCATTTATTTTACTGGCGCTGCCTTAGGTTCATTAGGCGCAGTCTATGCTTGGCAACATTATCAATGGTTAGGCTGTGTGGTTTTGGGTTCAATTTTTTCTGTGGGCATTTTGATGATTGATCGCTTTGATTTTAAACACATGCAAAACACATAATCTTTAAAATAAAAAAAGCGCCTCAAGAGGCGCTTTTTCTTAGCTTTACAAATTATGCATTTGTTTCAGCAGGAATTTTTGGATAGGTTACGCCACCCATTTGTTCAGCGATACGTAATACTTGGCAGCTATAACCCACTTCGTTGTCGTACCAAACATATGCTGTTAAACGGTTGCCAGAGGTAATCGTTGCTTGCGCATCAAATACACCTGCAGTGCGTGAACCAATAAAGTCAGACGATACCACTTCAGTTGAGTTGGTATAGCCAATTTGACCTTGAAGGCTTGAGCTGATTGAGATTTGGCGAATGTATTCATTCACTTCGTCACGATCAACTTCTTGGTCTAAAGTTAAGTTAAGAATAGCAAGCGATACGTTAGGTGTTGGAACACGTACCGAGTTACCTGTTAACTTACCTTTAAGTGCAGGAAGTGCTTTAGCCACTGCTTTAGCTGCACCTGTTTCAGTAATCACCATGTTTAATGTTGCAGCACGACCACGACGATCCGCTTTATGGTAGTTGTCGATTAAGTTTTGGTCGTTTGTGAACGAGTGAACTGTTTCAACATGACCATTGATCACTTTGTATTTGTCATCTAACACTTTAAGTGTTGGTGTGATGGCATTGGTTGTGCAGCTTGCAGCAGAGATGATGCTATCTTCATCTAAGATGTCCGCTTGGTTCACACCAAATACCACGTTCTTCATCTCACCTTTACCAGGTGCAGTTAAGATCACGCGCGCCGCGCCTGGGCATTCTAGGTGTTGTGCAAGACCTTCTGCATCACGCCATTTACCTGTGTTATCAATGATTAATGCATCGTTGATACCATAAGCGGTGTAATCTACTTCTGTTGGTTTAGATGCATAGATCACTTTGATGAATTGACCGTTAGCAATAATTGCTTCGTTTTCTTCATCAACAGAAATCGTGCCTGCAAATGGACCATGGATTGAGTCACGGCGTAATAAAGACGCACGTTTTTCTAAATCGCCATCTGCAGTTTTACGTACCACAATTGCTTTTAAGTTTAAGCCACGGCCAAGACCTGATTGACCAATGATTAAACGTGCAAGGATACGACCGATACGACCGAAACCGTAAAGCACAACGTCACGACCTTCAACAGATGTTGGACGACCTTCAGCTGCTTTTACTGCGTCAGCAACAAATGCATTTACATCGCCACCTTGTGCTGCAAATGCAACTGCAAGTTTACCTAGATCAACTTCAGCTGTACCAATGTTGTCCACTTGTGCCAATGCTTCTAAGATTGGGAAAGTGTTGACAACAGAAAGCTCAACATCAAGTACACGTGTACGACGGTGTGCTTTTAAAATCTGGATCACAGAACGGTTAACTAAAGAACGACCGAATACTGAAACCACGATATTTTTTTCACGGTATAACTGACCGATTAATGCGATCATTTGTTCCGCAAGTTCTTCACGGTTTTTCCAGCGACCTTGGTGCTCTGCATGTAGGGCGATGATAGTCTCTTTGCTCACAGATACGTCCTCTAATTAATTGTATATCTAGGCATAAATTTCAAAACCTGACAATTGTAATGGAATTCTTAGCAAGTTTGAATCAAAAGCTCGGAAAAGCTCGGCAATTTTGTACGATATTCACTATAAAGCTGCAAAATAGTTGTAATTATTTAAATGATTTCTCTACAGAAAAATAAAAAATCCTTATTTTTCAGTAAAATTACAACATCAGCCAAGTGCTGTTTAATTACACAAAAGACACATAAGCACTATTTTTGCTGATTTTTTTCAATTTCAAGTGCTAAAGCCTGACTATTTTTGGCTAAAGCACGTTGTTTTTGCTGCTGTTTAATCACGTGTAAGCTGCCTTCAATCACCAATAATAATACTGCCAACCAAATGGGTATGTAGGTCAACCATTCATCATGGGCAATACGCTCACCCAACATCATTGAAGAAAATGCCAACAGGACTGGCTCTAAATAACTGAGTAAACCAAAGATCACAAATGGCAAATAACGACTGGCCAACATATAGCTGCCCAATCCCAAACAGCTTAAAAAGCCAAGTCCAATCACCGCCCAAATCAAATATGGAACATCAACAATAATGCTAAAACTATCGCTGTGCATAAAGGCTAAATAAATGGCAACCGGAATCACCAAAGCCAAATCCCACCTAAATGATCAGTTTTAAACACACGGCGTAAAAAGAAATATAAAGGATAAGCCACAGCAATATAGGCAGTTTCCCATGCCATATAGCCCATGCGCCAAATTTCATGTGACACACCCAACAATGCCAAACCAATGGCAGCAATTTGCCACGCGCTGAGTTTTTCTTTATACAGCAGGCAACCCACCAAAACCATGACCAACGGCAGTAAAAAATAGCCCAAGGAAACTTCTAAGCCACGACCATTAATAGGTCCCCATAAAAACAACCACAATTGCGTGGTACATAAAAATGAACTACACATTAACCACAGCAACATTTTGGGTTGTTTAATGACGCGCTGAAAAACCTCTGCAACACGACTTAAATCACCACTCCACCACATAAACAACGTTAAAAATGGCAAAGTCGACAACATCCGCCATGCAAAGGTCTGTTCACTATCAAGCGGTTTTAAAAATTCGGTATAAAAATACAACACCCCAAAGGTAAACGATGCCAATACTGACAACATCACGCCCTTATACATCGTTTATGCTCCTTGAAGACGTAGCTGTAGTATAGATGCTAAACCCCAATTTGGTCTTTATAAAAAATTGTCAGTGTCTAATGATAAATATGGCGGATCAATAGTGCCATCACGCAAAATTTCGTCAGCATCTGTATGTTCCACCTAAGGGCTTATTGCAACATTTGCGCTTTTAAACGTAAGATTTCATCGCGTAAACGTGCTGCTTGCTCAAATTGCAATTCTTTAGAGGCTTTTAGCATGTCTTTTTCAAGTTTGGCCATATGTTTGGCTAACACTTTTGGATTGGCCAATAAGTGTTGCTCGTCGGCATTTAAAGCTTTGGCTTGTGCTGAGATGTTTGCATCAATTTGATCGTCATCTAACACTTCACCAGTATCAATTTCTTTAATTACCTGACGTTTAGCACTGCGTGGCGTGATGCCATGTAACTCGTTAAATTCTATTTGCTTGCGACGACGACGATCAGTTTCATCAATGGCTTTTTGCATAGAGTCGGTGATGCGATCGGCATATAAAATCGCTTTGCCTTTTAAGTTACGTGCTGCACGACCAATGGTTTGAATTAAAGAACGCTCAGAACGTAAAAAACCTTCTTTGTCGGCATCTAAAATGGCCACCAAAGACACCTCTGGCATATCCAAACCTTCACGTAATAAGTTAATTCCCACCAAGACATCATAAACGCCAGTACGCAGCTCATGAATGATTTTCACTCGCTCCACTGTATCAATATCTGAGTGTAAATAAGCAACTTTAATGCCGTATTCTTTTAAATAAGAACTTAAATCCTCAGCCATGCGTTTGGTTAAGGTGGTGACCAATACACGCTCATCAGAATCTTTACGTAAATTAATTTCTGAGAGCACATCATCCACTTGGGTTAACACCGGACGAATCTCAATTTCAGGGTCAACTAGGCCTGTTGGGCGTACCACCTGTTCAGCAATTTGTTCGGCTTTTTCAAGCTCATATTTGGCCGGTGTAGCACTCACATAAATGGTTTGCGGTGCAATGCGCTCCCATTCTTCAAATTTCATTGGGCGGTTGTCTAGGGCACTTGGCAAACGGAAACCATAATTGACCAAGTTTTCTTTACGCGAGCGGTCACCTTTATACATCGCGCCAATTTGTGACACGGTGACATGGGATTCATCAATAATCAGTAAAGCGTCTTCGGGTACATAATCAAATAAAGTGGGCGGTGCTTCACCGGATGGACGACCGGATAAATGGCGTGAATAGTTTTCAATACCGTTGGTATAGCCCAACTGTTGCATCATTTCAATGTCATAACGGGTGCGTTGTTCAATACGCTGTGCTTCAAGCAGTTTGTCATGAGCGCGGAAAAATTCTAATTGTTGTTTAAGTTCAGTCTTAATGGTGCCAATGGCACGTTCTAAATTATGTTTTGGCGTCACATAGTGGCTTTTGGGATAAATGGTGACGCGCGGTACTTTTTTCACCATTTTACCGGTGAGTGGGTCAAACCAACGAATGGAATCGACTTCATCGTCAAACAGTTCCACACGAATGGCATGTTGGTCCGATTCGGCAGGGAAAATATCAATCACTTCACCACGAATACGGTAGGTCGCACGTAAAAATTCAAGTTCGTTGCGGGTATATTGCATTTCGACCAAACGACGAATCAAATCGTCACGATGCACACGGTCACCTTGCACAATATGCAGCAACATACTCATATACGCTTCAGGGTCACCTAAACCATAAATTGCCGAAACCGAAGCCACAATAATCGCATCACGGCGCTCTAACAAAGCACGCGTGGCCGATAAACGCATTTGATCGATATGATCATTAATGGCAGAGTCTTTTTCAATAAAAGTATCTGATGAAGGCACGTAAGCTTCTGGCTGATAATAATCATAATAAGACACAAAATATTCCACCGCATTGTTGGGGAAAAATGCCTTAAATTCACCATAAAGCTGTGCCGCTAAAGTTTTGTTATGCGCCATGACAATGGTCGGACGTTGTGTTTGGGCAATCACATTGGCCATGGTATAGGTTTTACCCGAACCTGTTACCCCAAGCAACAACTGATCGTGCATGCCTTGTTGCACGCCTCGTACAAGCTTTTCAATTGCCTGTGGCTGATCACCTGCAGGTTGATAATCGGTAACTAATTGAAACGGCTGACGCTCATGCATAACAATCAAAACTTCAACAAGGACAAGTTCTGCATTGTACGAGCCTCAAGCCTGTGCACACAATGCTATTCTTGGCTTTGTTTTGCTAAACTTCGTAACTTTGGCTAGCCAGCTGTATAAGGCTCATATAATGGTTTTTATCGTCAAAAATAGCTTGAGGTAGCCAACTTAGTTGTTGATGCCACCACAATACTTAAACTGATTGCTAAGATGTGTTGCGCGCTATGTTTAAAATTTCATCCAGTAAAGTTCTTCCACAGCAACTGTGTTTGATTGCAATTTGCAATAAAAAATAACCATCATCACTTGACCAATAGACTTGGCAACTGCACCATGAGTGTTAATCT
>NZ_CANQLZ010000008.1 GCF_947624825.1 uncultured Acinetobacter sp. | reverse complement strand
CTGACCCCTGTTGAATACAGAAATCAGTCCTTAGAATCTACCTAACTTGGAGTCCAACTTTTTGGGGTCAGATCATATTGGCGGTTTTTTTAGGTCACTTTAAGCTTAAAGTAAGCTTGGACTACCTTGCGCAGGGTCAGTTGCGCGTGCCTCTTTTGCATCTTCAACTGTTAAGCCGAGCGCTTTAGCTACACCCTCACCGTAAGCTGGCTCACAGGCGTAACAGTTACGAATATGACGATATTTAATAAAGTCTAAAGCATCACCCATTGCAGCCGCAGTATTGTCAAACAAAGCTTGTTTTTGCTCATCATTCATGAGGTTAAACAAAGCACGCGGTTGGCTAAAGTAGTCATTATCGTCTTCACGATAATCCCAAAAATCTGCATCACCAGTAATTTTGAGTGCAGGCTCTTTGTACTGTGGTTGCTCTTGCCACTGATTAAAGCTGTTTGGCTCATAATGTGGTAAAGCACCATAGTTTCCATCGACACGACCTAGACCATCACGACGGTTTGAATGGACTGGGCAACGCGGTGCATTGACCGGAATTTGTGAGTGGTTCATACCTACACGGTAACGTGCTGCATCAGAATAGTTAAATAAACGTGCTTGCAACATACGGTCTGGTGAGAAGCTAATGCCTGGTACTAAATTACTTGGTGCAAAAACTGCTTGCTCGACATCTTGGAAATAGTTTTCAGGATTACGATTAAGCTCAAATTCACCTACTTCAATCAGTGGGTAATCAGCTTTTGGCCATACTTTGGTCAAGTCAAATGGATGGTAAGATACTTTTTCAGCATCCGTTTCTGGCATGACTTGGACGTACATAGTCCATTTCGGGAAATTGCCTTCTTCAATGGCATTGAATAAGTCAGTTTGTGAACTTTCACGATCTTTAGCAATAATCGCTTCAGCTTCAGCATCAGTTAAGTTTTTAATACCTTGTTGAGTACGCATATGGAATTTAACCCAAAAGCGTTCATTGTTGGCATTAATAAAACTAAAAGTGTGGCTACCAAAACCGTGCATATGGCGATAGCCATCTGGAATACCACGATCTGACATCACAATCGTGACTTGATGCAATGCTTCTGGTAGTAACGTCCAGAAATCCCAGTTGTTGGTTGGGCTACGTAAGTTAGTTTTTGGATCACGCTTTACTGCTTTGTTTAAGTCAGGGAATTTACGTGGATCACGTAAGAAGAACACGGGTGTGTTATTGCCCACTAAATCCCAGTTACCTTCTTCGGTATAAAATTTAAGGGCAAAGCCGCGAATATCACGTTCTGCATCAGCTGCACCACGTTCACCAGCAACCGTTGAAAAACGTGCAAAAATGTCGGTTTTTTTACCCACTTCTGAGAATAGTTTGGCACGCGTATATTGCGTGATGTCATGGGTGACTTTAAATGTACCAAATGCACCTGAACCTTTGGCGTGCATACGACGCTCAGGAATCACTTCACGTACAAAATTACCCAGCTTTTCATGTAGCCACAAATCTTGTGATAACAGTGGACCGCGAGCACCTGCTGTCATACTGTTTTGGTTGTCCACCACAGGGGCACCAGCATCAGTGGTCAAGTGGGTCACAGGACATTTTTTCATGTCGTTGCTCATTATCCTTACTCCATTATTATTGTCATGGGTGTCTAAATTGCTTGATTGCGCTCAATCAATAACAGTTTTTATTGCCAATGACATTAAGCATTTTGTTAATTGATTTTAAAGTTGTAATGTGACAAATAGACGTCACTTATGCTGCTTAACACACAACTGATGAAGCAACAAAAATTGGCCTCTAAGTCTTACAGCTTATACTATAAGAGCTGCTTTAGGCTTTGACTAATCAGATTTTTTATTTTAGCTCAGTGATAAATTCAATGAATAAAAGCATGGGTTTATGCAGTGATATTTAAGAATGAAATGTTTCATCATTTACAAAAAAACATAGATCATATCAAGCGGCTATATCATCAAATTTTAAAATAAAAAATAATCTAAAATGCTTGAAATTTATCCTGTAAACTACAATATACAGAATTGATATGATGATGACCTTAAAGAGGACGCTTAAAATGGCCAAGAAAAAACAGCCTGAACTGATCGTGCATAATTTTGTTGCTAAACATATGCATGAGGTAAATAAAAGCCAAGTGTTTGTAGACCGCAAAAAAGATTTAAAACGTGGTTATCAAAAACACAAAAAAGGGAGATGTTCAAATGAAGATCTCCCTTTTTTTATGGCCGCTTAAACACTGACCAAGCGATTGGTTTTGACCATATCGGCTAAACCGTGGGTTTTAAAATAATATTCCATCCAACTTTTCACCATTAGTGGATTGTTCATTTTTAGCACTTTATCCAAAAGTTGCTCAGCTTCGCTCATAGGAATATGACAAATTGCTTTACGCACTCTTAAAATATTACTTGAACTCATGGACAGGGTATTAAAGCCCATTGCCATTAAAAGTACTGCCGATAACGGGTCACCTGCCATTTCTCCACATAAGCTAATCGGTTTATCGTATTTGTGACATTCTTTGACTAAGCGGCTTAAAGCACGTAACACAGATGGATGAAAATGCGAATAGACGTTAGCGACGCGTGGATTATTACGATCGACTGCCAATAAATATTGGGTTAAATCGTTAGAGCCGACCGAGAAGAAATCTACCAATTCTGCAAATTCTTCAATTTGTAGCAGTACACTTGGGACTTCTACCATAATGCCAATTTTAGGCTTTTGAATTTTGACCTGTTCTTCTTCTTGTACGGCATGCCAATCACGATCAAGTAAGTACAATGCTTCTTCAACTTCGCTGACACTGGTGACCATAGGCAACAAAATATGCAAGTTGTTTAAGCCAATACTGGCTTTGAGCATGGCACGAATTTGCGCTGAGAAAATCTCAGGATGATCTAAGGTAAAGCGAATACCGCGCCAACCTAAAGCTGAGTTTTCTTCATCAATAGCAAAGTAAGGTAAGTCTTTGTCGGCACCAATATCTAAGGTACGCATCACCACAGGTTTATTGGCAAAGTGACTCAGTTGCTGACGATAAATAGTGCGTTGTTCTTCTTCGCCGGGAAAACGATCACGTAACATAAATGGAATTTCTGAGCGGTATAAACCAACGCCTTTAGCGCCGCGTTGTACACCACGTACTACATCAATCATTAAACCTGTATTCACGTAGAGTTTGACTGCAACGCCATCAGGTGTGATGGCATCACGGGTTTCATATTGACGCAAGTCTTTGGCAATTTGTTCTTCTTCTTTTTGAATTTCTTTATAACGCGCACGTAAACGCCGTGGCGGATTAATAAACACCCGACCTTGATGCGCATCGACAATCATTTCAACATCATCAAGGGTATTGATGGGTAGTTCAGTGACACCCACCACAGTTGGAATACCTAAAGCGCGAGCCACAATCACCATATGTGAATTCATGGCGCCTTCGGTGGTGACAATCGCGGCAATCTTATCAACAGGCAGTTCAACCAAGGCTGCGGTAGAAATTTCCTCACCAATTAAAATGCTTTCATCGGTGAGTTCACGATGGCTAGAATCGGCTTCTTGTAAAAAAGCCAACATACGACGACCTAAGTCTTTTAAATCGGAGACACGTTCGCGTAAGTATTCATCTTCCATTTGTGAAAATAGGGCAATGTGCTTTTCAATGACTAAACGCACCGCACCTTGTGCCCAATTGCCATCGCGGATTTGATCTTTAATTTCAGCCGGTAACGCATTTTCATCCAGCATGCGTAAAAACACACTAAATAAAGCGCGCTCTTCTGCCATTAAGGCATCTTGCATTTTTTCATCGAGCGATTCAATTTCTGTTCTCACCGCAGCAATCGCGTGATCAAGCAGTTCTAATTCTTCGCTAATGTCATCGGCTTCACGATCAGGCACTGCTGCTAAATCGGCAGGCGGATACAAAATAATGGCACGCCCTAAGGCGATTCCGCCAGAACCTGCCACCCCTTGAAAAGTTTTATAGGTCGGTAGGCTATTGGGTTTACGAAAAACATCAATATTACCCACTGCATGAGCGTGGGCAATTACCCCTGAAAGTTGCGCGCACAAAGTGACTAAAAATGATTCGGCAGCCTCGCTAAAATCTTGTTTTTCCTGATTTTGAACTACCAATACACCCATCACTTTACGGCGGTACATCACAGGTACACCTAAAAAAGAGCTATATAGTTCTTCTCCGGTTTCAGCTAAATACAAGAAACGCTCATGGCTTGGGGCATCGTGTAAATTGACGATTTCCTCGCGCTGACCGACTAACCCAACTAAGCCTTCGCTGGTGTTTAAAGATACATGACCCACAGATTCAGCTTTTAAGCCTTTGGATGCCATCAGCACATAACGTTGATTTCGCTCATCTAATAAATAAATTGAGCAGACATCCACATGCATGGCTTCTGCGACTTGATTGACCATAATGTCTAAAGATTCATGCAAACTGATGGACGCATTGATCTCTTGTACAATGCGTCGCAAGGTATCCAGTTGCATGTTTGACATAAGGTAACTCCCAATCCAAAGGGGTAAAAGATCAATTGTATTTATAACAAGAGTGACCTAAAAAATCTGTATTTGGTACAGAGTTTTTAGGTTTTTTCAATCGGCAACTGCTGACACAGTTCAACCATGGCTTTACGATAAACGTCGCGTTTAAAATTCACGACTTGACCAAGCGGATACCAATAACTGACCCATTGCCATTGATCAAATTCAGGAGGATCGGATAGATTCAACTGAATATGTTGTACAGAGGCAGTCAGTTTAAGTAAAAACCACTTTTGTTTTTGACCAATACAAACCGGGTCAGAGTCTGTTCGGATATACCGATGTGGCAAACGATAACGCAGCCAACCTTTTGTTTGCGCAATAATCTGGACGTGTTCGGGCAGTAAGCCAACTTCTTCTCTTAGCTCACGATAAAGTGCTTGCTCCGGGGTTTCTCCATGTTGGATACCACCTTGTGGAAATTGCCATGCATTGTGACCAATGCGTTTTGCCCATAAAACTTGTCCAGAATCGTTTGCCAAAATGATCCCGACATTGGGTCGGAAACCTTCAGAGTCGATCATTTGGCTACCTAAAAAATGTGTAAATTATATCTTTGCCTTCGGGGATTGTTATTTCTGTGTCCATCACGAAAAAAGCAAAGTTTAAAAATGTTAAAACTGCTATGATCTTAACGAATTTCTATCGACTAGCCGAGATAGATTTACATTTTTTTTCTTAAATTTCAGCTTTTACGAGTATTTTCATGAAATTGGCACTGTTTGATCTCGACCATACCTTACTTAATACAGATTCAGACCACTCATGGGGTGAATTTTTGGTAAATGAAGGTTTAGTTGACCCAATTCGTCATCGTGCCATGAATGATAAATTCTATGAAGATTATAAAGCCGGTCAACTAGACCCGATTGCGTATAACGAATTTGTTTTTGAGTTTTTGACCCAAAATGATCAAGCCTATTTAAGCGAACTGCATGAACTGTTTATGCAAAAAGTGATTCGCGCTCAAATGCGTCCTGAAGGTTTTAACGCCATTCAACGTCATATTGATGCAGGGCATCAGTTGGTGGGGATTACGGCAACCTCTGATTTTATTACTGCGCCTATCTTTCGTGAATTTGGCATTACTGAAATTATTGCCACCAATGCCGAAGTTATTGATGGTCAATACACCGGTAAAGTGATTAATATTCCATGCTATCAACAAGGTAAATTGGCGCGTTTAGATCAATGGTTGGCAGGGCGTGAAGTCACGGAGTCTTGGGCGTATTCAGATTCAATTAATGATCGTTTCTTACTGGAATATGCCGATCATGCCATTGCCGTCAATCCTGACGATCGTTTAGACGCTTTAGCCAAGACGCAGGGTTGGGATATTCAAGATTGGTCTATCTAAGCTCAATTTAGATGGTCTGAAAAAGCACTCAAAATGAGTGCTTTTTTACATTTTTATCGTGCAGCTTTAAAAAAATTGCGTATGCTAAATCTAAGTCATCACAACAATAAGGAGTAGAACATGACTCAGGTACGTCCACGCATGACGCATTTATTTGAACAACTCGGGCTAGACAGTTCAGAACAGGCAATCCAACTGTTTATCAGCACGCATCAGTTACCTGCTGCCACCAAAATTACCGAAGCGGATTATTGGAGTGCTGGGCAGCGTCAATTTTTAGCAGAAAAAATAAAATCTGACGGCGAATGGGCAATTATTGTCGATCAACTCAACGAAGCTTTACATGAAGATTCTTTAATCCAATAAGCCAGTCAAGATTAAACCTTTGACCCACCTTATTTTTTAGGTAGGTACGCATCATTTAAAACAAAAATGGACTTGGGTGATTGCCTGAGCATTCAGCTGATGTTGGCTCAAATGAGCCATCGTGAGTTTCGGTTTTTATAAAAAAAGTTATGGATAACAACAAATACAGACCAAGGAGAACACATGGGTACTTTAGCAATTATTATCTCATTGGCATTGCTGATGTTTTTTGCCTATCGAGGGATTTCAGTATTGATTTTGGCACCCATTATGGCAGCAGTTGCCATTTTGCTGTCGGGTGACATGGTTTACATGATGCCACAATACACCGAAACCTTTATGTCAGCTTTAGGCGGCTACATTTTAAAATTCTTTCCTATTTTTTTATTGGGTGCTTTATTTGGTCAGCTCATGGTAGATTCAGGTTCGGCCTCGAGTATTTCAAATTGGATCATGAATAAATTAGGGCACAAACGCGCTATTTTAACCGTGGTTTTGGCATGTGCTGTACTCACTTACGGTGGGGTATCACTGTTTGTGGTGGCATTTGCAATTTACCCCATTGCTAAGTCGATGTTTCAAGCAGCCAATATTCCAAAACGCTTAATTCCGGGCGCAATTGCTTTAGGCTCATTTACTTTTACGATGACCGCTTTACCCGGTACACCGTCAATTCAAAATGCCATTCCAATTCCATTTTTTGGCACAAACGTCTTTGCAGCTCCGGGTATTGGCATGATTTCCGGTTTCATCATGTTTGCTTTGGGATGTATGTGGTTACAAAGCCGTGCCAATAAAGCGCATAAACATGGCGAAGGATATGGTATTGACACCCAAGAACAAGAAAAATTACAAGATGGCGTAACCTCTCAAGGTCAAATGCCGGTGTTTTTGGCATTTTTGCCTTTACTGTTGGTGATTGGCGTCAACGCTTTATTTACATACATTGTATTTCCCAACATGGATTTTAGTGGCTTAAATGAGTTGTATCCAAAATTAGATCCGACTAAACAAACCGGCTTATGGGCACTGGTCATTGCTTTGGTGGTGGCGTGTTTAAGCTTAATTTTATTACGTTTGGGCAAGTGGAATAACTTAAAAGAAACCGTAAACAAAGGCGCGCTTGGCTCAATGCTACCAATTTTTAATACCGCTTCTGAGGTGGGGTATGGCGCAGTGATTGCCTCTTTGGCAGGCTTTGTGATTATCCGTGACATGGTGTTAAATGTATCGAGCAATCCATTAATTTCTGAAGCAATTGCCATGAATGTTTTGGCAGGGATTACAGGTTCTTCATCTGGTGGTATGTCGATTGCTTTGTCTACTTTGGGCGCGGATTACTTGGCGATGGCCAATGCTGCCGGGATTAGCCCTGAACTATTACACCGTATTGCCGCTTTGGCCGCCGGCTGTTTAGACACCTTACCGCACTCGGGTGCAGTCATCACTTTATTGTCGATCTGTGGCATGACCCATAAGCAGTCTTATGGCAACGTGGCAATGTGTACCGTATTAATTCCAATGGTCGCACTGACTGTAGCGATTACTTTGGGCACACTATTTGGTTCATTCTAAAAGTGCTCAAGCGTATTTAAGTTATATCTAATCAATATCTCATATACAAAGCGCCCATTGAGGCGCTTTTTTTAAACTTTACGTCGCCAAAGCGTGACTTCACTTACACTATGTTGGAATTTACGTTGTGTTTCACGAATCACAAATTCTACATGGCGAGGGGTATCGATCATCTCAAAATGCGGAGCGAGTAAAACTTTAAGGCCATCAAGCGTGGTAAATTTTTCAGCATTTTGTTTAAAACCACCAATCCATTCACTCCTTGGGGTATGTTCGTTCAGCCATGTATAAGGCGAGGTCAGCATTAAGATACCGCCAACATTTAAACGACGATGGATGTCGCTTAAAAAGTCTTTAGGATGGTGTAAACGATCAATTAAATTGGCCGCCAAGATAAAATCATAACCGCTAAATTCTTCTTTTAAATTACAGGCATCGCCTTGGAAGAAGCTGACCTTATCTGCCACAGCATCAAGTTTAAAGTCAGCCAAATGACAGGCTTTGTGCTCCATTAACTCACCCTCTACCGTCATACTGTAGTGAATGGTTTTATGCTTGGCCAATTGCACGCCGTGCTGAATAAAGCGAGCGGAAAAATCAATACCGGTGACTTGATCAAAGTAACGTGCCAATTCAAAACTGGCTCGCCCTGTGGCACAGCCTAAATCTAAAGCTTTATGCGTGTTAAGATTAGATAATTGCTGTACGGCCAACTCAACTAAGCTTTTGGCAAAATTGGCAACGCCAAAGTACGATTCCCCATATTGAAACTCCAAATACTCAGCTGCAAGCTTGTCGGTTTCATAATGTGAGCGAATTGGATTTAAATCTTGTTCACCTACTACATAACGAAAGCCTACATGTTGGAAAAAATGCCGACGAAAAGCATAACGTGCCGAATGTAAAATCTCATTGCCGCTTGAAATCCATGAACCGCCTTTGATTAAATGATGTTCGCCATCAAAGGTGGGGGGGTAAAGTCATCATAAAGCGCATGCACCTGAAAACCATCAAATGGATAGATCGGTGTTTCGGTCCATTGCCAGACATTGCCTTGCACATCATAAAATTCGCCGTGAATAAAGTGATCTACAGGACAAGAAGAGGCGGCTAAATTTAATTGTAGATTGGCGTATTGTTGTATCTCTTTTGGGCTTAAACGGGTGTTTTGATACAGTGCATACCATTCGTCTTCACTAGGCAGACGTACCTTTTCGCCTGTAATTTTACTTTTCCAATTGCAAAAGGCTTTGGCTTCATGAAAATTGACCTCAGCGGGCCAGTTCCAAGGCATATCAACCACATCAGTCATTAAACGCAATTGCCAACCTTGGGCTGAAGCGAGCCAAAATGTAGGGTGCTTGGCTTGTGAAAATTCAAGCCATGCGTATCCCTCAGTGCTCCAAAATTGGCTTTGTGTATAGCCACCATCTTCTAAAAAGCCTAAAAATTCTTGATTACTGACCAAATAACGGCTGGCTGCAAAGGCTTTGACCTGCACTTTATGTACACCATATTCGTTATCCCACCCATAAAAAGGATTGGCATGAGTTTTATATAAACATACATCGGTTTGAGGCACGCTGACTAAAGCATTTAAAGGTGCACTTTCATGTTGAGCATAAGGACGCCAGTGAGGATGAGGCAATACATATTCTAATTGTTGTTGGCGAATTAACACCGATGAAGTTTCTAAATGAATACGTTCATGTTCAATCGCCATCATGATTGCCCACCACGGATGTTGCCAATTAATCGGGGCTTGCAAAGGTTGGGTGTCTATTAAGTGAAGGACTAAGGCTTTGACTTTTTGCCGATAGGCATGCACCGCTTGTATGCTTGGCCAATCATAATGACGATCGTCTAAATCATCCCAACTCATTTCATCGACCCCAATGGCAAATAGGGCTTCAAAATGTGGATCAATACGCTCAGGGATTAATTTGGCCAGCAGTAATTTATTGACAAAAAAAGTTGCAGTATGACCATAGTAAAAAATCAAGGGGTGACGTAGCGCAATGGCTTTTTGATAAAAACCTTGTTCAGTTAAGCATTCAAACAAAGATTCATAATAGCTAAAGGTTTGTAAAAAATAATTTTTAATATCTTGGCGTAATTGTTCTGCATCGGCTTGTTGTAAATTGGGCGATGAATCAAGTGGCAACGGCGGCTTGGATGTATGGTGCATAAATTGCCCCTATTTTTGTTATTAAAAAAGACCAGCCTTGGCTGATCTTTTACTCTACGTGAAGTCATTTTTATTGTATATAAACAAATGTTACTCAGCTTGCATGGAACCGACCAAGGCTTGTGCGGCTTTAGACTGACTACGTCCGGGATGCCACACCATACCTAACTGACGATGCATCTCAAGATTAATATCTAATTGTTGCAGTTCATGGCTGACCATGGTTTTAGGTAACACCGACCAACCTAAGCCAATCGATACCAACATACGAATAGACTCAAGTGGGTTATTGCTCATGGTGACTTTAGGTTTTACGCCTTGCTTTTCAAATTCAGCCAAAGTGATTTGTGAGGTATAGGTCTGTGCAGCCGGCAATAAACTTGGATAGGCAATTAAGTCATGTAGGGTTAAATTTTGTGCCTGTGCCAACGGATGAAAAGGTGCTGCCACAAACACCAATGGATCATCCCAAAGGGTGATGTATTTTAAACGTGCATCCAGTTGTGGCGGTAAAGTTAAAAACGCCAATTCTAGGTCGCCCGCCAAAACTTGCTCATGGGCTTGTTCTGAATCCACAAAACGTACATCTAAGCGCACGTTTGGATAATCTTGTACATAGCGACGCAAATGATGCGGAATATGATGTAAGCCAATATGATGACTGGTGCCAAGCTTGAGTTTGCCTTGCACTTCATTTTGTTCATGGCTTAAAGTGTGGTGAATATCGCCAAGCTCATTGAGCCAATTTTTGACTTTAGGCAATAAAGAATGGGCAGCATGCGTGGCTTGTACACCGCGACCTGCCGACTCAAACAGTTTAACGCCAAAATATTCCTCTAAACTATGAATGCGTTTAGTGACAGCAGGTTGGGTAATAAACAGCTGATCGGCTGCCATTGAAATTGAACCCATTTCCATCACTTTGACAAAAGCTTCAAAGGCTGCAAGATTCATAAGCGCTCATCCATAAAGTTTTTTTATGCGTATTTCATTATTTATAATTTTTTATATTTAAGCAAAGAAAAAATACCCAAATTGCATCAAAATATAACCGCTTGTTTAACAATTAGACAAGTGAGGTGGCAGCATCTGTCCAATAAGACACAAAAAAGACCACCCTTAAAGAGTGGTCTGATGAGGAGCAGCAGATGATTTAAGCTTGAGGGATCACTTGCTGTTTCTTTTCCCATACGCGTTCGTGGAAAAAGTACGCCACAGCTTGAATGGTTGGTTCTAAAACACTTAATGTCATGGCCATCCAAATACTACCGGTGACAAAGTAACCCACCAAGAGCGCCACTGTAATATGCATAATGTAATAGCTTAAGGTTTTTTTAAACATACGTTGATTTTGATCAACAAAGTGTTGGATATGTGCCATTGAACTGCTCCTGATTGCTTATCTTGTGCTGATAGATACATCATAAAGCCCAGACTTTAATTTGTAAAAACGAATATATTTTTAAAATTAATCGTAAAATTGAATGATAAAATTAAGATTTGATGGTCAAATAATCTATTAAAAAAAGTTTTTGAATTAATAAAAATGATAAATTAGATTTATGTGATTAGCTGTTTATAATCATTTTTAATATATAAATTTACCCAGTCCAGTGGAGCATATCGACATGGCAGGCGAAACCCAACAAGCAAAAACATTGTATGACAAATTATGGGATGACCATCTAGTAAAACAACGAGATGATGGCTCTGCATTGCTTTATATTGACCGTCATTTATTACATGAAGTGACTTCTCCACAAGCTTTTGAAGGTTTACAACTTGCCGGTCGTACACCTTGGCGTTTAAGCGCCAATATTGCCACTCCTGACCATAACGTACCGACCTCTAAAAAAGAGCGTTCAGAAGGGATCTCAGGAATTGAAGACGACACTTCACGTATTCAAGTACAAACCTTAGATGACAACTGTAAAACTTTTAACGTGGTACAGTTTGATATTAATGATGTGCGTCAAGGCATTGCACACGTTGTAGGTCCTGAGCAGGGTTTAACTTTACCGGGTATGACTGTGGTGTGTGGTGACTCGCATACAGCAACACATGGTGCATTTGGTTGCTTGGCACACGGTATTGGTACATCAGAAGTTGAACATGTATTGGCAACCCAATGCTTAGTTCAAAAGAAAATGAAAAACATGTTGGTACGTGTTGACGGTAAATTGGGTCAAGGCGTAACACCAAAAGATGTGGTTTTGGCTATTATCGGTAAAATTGGTACCGCAGGCGGTACAGGTCATGCCATTGAATTTGGTGGTCAAGTATTCCGTGATATGTCGATCGAAGGTCGTATGACGGTATGTAACATGGCGATTGAAGGCGGCGCCCGTGTGGGTATGGTTGCTGTAGATGACAAAACCATTGCATACGTAAAAGACCGTCCATACGCGCCAAAAGGCGAGCAGTGGGATCAAGCGGTAGAGTATTGGAATACTCTACATTCTGATGAAGCTGCACACTTTGATACTGTAGTGGTATTACAAGGTGAAGAGATTGAACCGCAAGTCTCTTGGGGTACATCTCCTGAGATGGTGATTCCAGTGACTCAAGCGGTTCCTACACTCGAGCAAGCCAAAGATGACGTACAACGTAACGACTGGACGCGTGCTTACAACTACATGGGTTTAACTGCAGGTCAAGCCTTGGCAGACATTCAATTAGACCGTGTATTTATTGGTTCATGTACCAACTCACGTATTGAAGATATTCGTGAAGCTGCCAAAGTTGCTCAAGGCAAAAAAGTGGCTTCAAGTATTAAGCAAGCCATGGTGGTTCCAGGTTCTGGCTTAGTCAAAGCACAAGCAGAAGCTGAAGGCTTAGATAAAATCTTAATTGAAGCGGGCTTTGAATGGCGTGAGCCGGGCTGCTCGATGTGCTTGGCCATGAATGCAGATAAGTTACAACCGGGTGAGCATTGTGCTTCAACCTCAAACCGTAACTTTGAAGGTCGTCAGGGCAATGGCGGTCGTACACACTTGGTAAGCCCAGCAATGGCAGCAGCAGCGGCAATTGCCGGTCACTTTGTTGACGTACGTTCATTCTAATAGGAGCAAGACAATGAAAAAATATACCGTTGAACAAGGTATCGTTGCACCATTAGATCGTGCCAACGTTGATACCGATTTGATCATTCCAAAACAGTTTTTAAAATCGATTAAACGTACGGGTTTTGGCGAAAACTTATTTGATGAATTACGTTATTTAGATGAAGGTTATTTAGGTTTAGATAATTCAAAACGTCCATTAAATAAAGATTTTGCCTTAAACCAAGCGCGTTACCAAGGTGCATCTATCTTGATCTCACGTGCCAACTTTGGTTGTGGTTCAAGCCGTGAACATGCGCCGTGGGCATTGGAAGAATATGGTTTTCGCACGGTGATTGCACCAAGTTATGCCGACATCTTCTTTAATAACAGCTTTAAAAACGGCATGTTGCCAGTGATCTTATCTGAAGAGATTGTTGATCAGTTATTTAAAGAATGTTTTGCAACTGAAGGTTATCAATTAACGATTGATTTACAAGCACAAGAAGTACGTACACCAAGTGGTGAAAGCTTTAAATTTGAAGTTGATCCATTTCGTAAACATTGCTTAATCAATGGTTTAGATGATATTGGTTTGACTTTGCAAGCCAGCGATGACATTCGTGCTTATGAAGAAAAAACCAAAGCGGCACGTCCTTGGGTATTTAACGAGATTCGTGGTTAATGCCATAGCATAGATTATTAAGTCTTGCTAACATTTTGCCAAGATTGCAAAGGCATGAGTGGCAAAATGAAAAAAATATGCTTGGTTGGTGCACTGAGTACAGTAATGCTGCTCAGTGCCTGCCAATTGGTGGATACAGCACAGATTAAACATGTGCCTATGAGTAAAGATGAACCGAACAACGCATTGATTTATTGTTCAGGGACGACCCATTGTGAATTTGAGCGTTTCAATGCCATTCATATTATGGACAGCGACAAAGGCAAGATTTATCGCCAAGCCATTTCGGCCAATATTTTACGTTTGCAACAACGTCATGTGGGTCAAAACAATGCTTTGTATTTGTCGGTTGCGCCCGGTCAACATGAATTGGTGCTACGTTTTTACCCAGTATCCAAAAATAAAGCAGAAAAATTGCACCTCATTCATCGCTTTAAAGCCAAGACACGTTACACCTTACATATGTATCGGCAGCGTAGTAGCAATTCAGGTAGTTTATTAAACACCTCTGCACCCGATCCGTTATGTGTCGATTTAAAGCAAGCAAAAAAGACCATCCGTCGTTTTTGTAAACCTTATAATGCCCTCACTGGCCTTGGCGAGTTTGTGGAACGAAAACTTTAATACGACCAATTGCTTGGTCATTGATCAATGGAATATCTCATGTCAAAACATATTTTGATTTTAGCTGGTGACGGCATTGGCCCTGAAATTGTAAAAGCGGCTGAACAAGTATTAACGACGGTTAACCAAAAATTTGCGCTAGGTTTGACGTGGGAAGAGGGTTTATTGGGCGGTGCGGCAATTGATGCACACGGCGCGCCGTACCCAGACGTGACATCTGAGCAAGCAAAACGTGCTGATGCAATTTTATTAGGTGCTGTTGGCGGTCCTAAGTGGGATACGATTGAACGTTCAATTCGTCCAGAGCGTGGCTTACTTAAATTACGTGCAGAACTTAATTTATTTGCCAACTTACGTCCTGCGATTTTGTACCCGCAACTTGCTGATGCTTCAAGCTTAAAGCCTGAAATTGTGGCAGGTTTAGATATTTTAATCGTACGTGAATTAACCGGTGGTATTTACTTTGGTCAACCACGTGGTATTCGTGAATTAGAAAACGGTGAAAAACAAGGTTTTAACACCGACGTATATAGCGAATCTGAAATCAAGCGTATTGCAAAAGTGGCATTTGAACTTGCAGGCTTACGTGGTGGTAAAGTATGTTCAGTCGATAAAGCCAACGTACTTGAAGTGACTGAGCTTTGGAAACAAACCGTAACGGCTATGCACCAAGCAGATTATCCACAAGTTGAATTGTCACATATGTATGTAGACAATGCCGCTATGCAGTTAGTACGTGCACCTAAGCAATTTGACGTGATTGTAACCTCTAACTTGTTTGGCGATATCTTATCTGACGAAGCAGCAATGTTAACCGGTTCAATTGGGATGTTGCCATCTGCGTCTTTAGATGAGCAAGGGAAAGGTATGTATGAGCCTTGCCACGGTTCAGCGCCAGACATCGCAGGTCAAAACCTTGCCAACCCACTTGCAACCATTTTATCTGTTGCCATGATGTTGCGTTATACATTCCGCGAAGAAGCAGCAGCTAAAGCGATTGAAGATGCTGTAGGTCAAGTGTTAGATCAAGGCTTACGTACTGCTGACATTATGTCTGAAGGTATGAACAAAGTAGGTACAGTTGAAATGGGTCAAGCTGTGGTTGCAGCATTGAACTAAGTTTTAACCAAACTTAAAAAGACGCAGCTTGAGGCTGCGTTTTTTTATGTGGGCAACGCAAGCGCTGCCCTTTGAGCGATTGAATGGGCATAAAAAAAGCCACTTTTAAAGAAGTGGCTTTTTGCTTACGCTAAAACTTAGCGTGCACGATAAGTGATACGACCCTTAGTCAAATCATAAGGTGTCATTTCTACTTTTACACTGTCGCCAGTCAAAATGCGGATATAGTGTTTGCGCATTTTACCAGAAATGTGGGCAATCACTTCGTGACCGTTCTCTAATCGTACACGGAACATAGTATTAGGAAGCGTCTCGGTGACAACGCCTTCGAACTCGATGAGTTCCTCTTTATTGGCCATAGCCTACCTGAATGAATAAATTGGAAAGGCGCAAATTATAGTCAATTTTTTTGTGAAATACAAGGTGGGCAACGCCCACTAGTCGTTTAGGTGAGAGTAAAATAAGCGAACGCGCACTTGATTAGCCACTACAGAAAATCAAATTTACCACAGGAGCGCTTTGTACTTTGCAAAGTGAAAGGCAAGTGTGCCAAAGCGCAAAATATGACATCGCAGCCTTGGCTTTTAAGCTATGTTGTCACATTAGTTTGGGTATTATTTTTGCCTTAGAACTCAGTTTTGCGTGATGTAATAGATTTTATTCCGGCATATTTAACCAATGCGGTCCAAGCGGCAGATGAGGCAGTTCAAATTCGCTTGGGTAATCGGCATGAATAAAATACAAGCCATCGGGTGGTGCGGTAATGCCGGCAGCACTACGATCTTGAGCTGCAAAAATGGCATCAATATGCTCCACCTCATACATACCTTGCCCAATTTCAAGTAAGCAGCCCATGATGTTACGTACCATGTGATGTAAAAAACCATCAGCTTGAATATCAAGCACCAAATAGCAGCCATGCTGAATTAAACGACAATGCTTAACATGACGTACAGGTTGATTAGATTGGCAGGCCGCAGCACGGAAACTTTCAAAGTTATGCGTACCCTCAAACTTTTTCGCAGCTTCCATCATCTTAGTCACATCTAAAGGTTGATAGATATGCGTCACTTGTTTATGCAGCAAAGCAGGTCGCATAGGGTTGTTATACACCACGTAACGATAACGGCGTGCTTTGGCTTTAAAACGCGCATGGAAATTTTCATCCATGGGTTTAATCCATTGGATCGCAATGTCTTTAGGTAGCTGACTGTTGGCGCCCATTAACCATCCACGTAAAGGGCGGATGGCTGTGGTATCAAAATGCGCGACCATGTTGGTGGCATGTACACCAGCATCAGTGCGTCCTGCACCATGCAGCACAATTGGCTCATTGGCAATTTTACTTAAAATGTGCTCAATGGTTTCTTGCAAGCTCACAACGCCTGCTTGCTGGGTTTGCCAGCCTCGATACTGCATCCCACAAAACTCAATACCGACGGCAAAACGTTGCATAGTGACCTCAAATGCTGGTGAATTCATGCCAATGAGCACGGCGCTCATCGAGTGTGGCGTATTGTAAATAGATTTTAAGCGCTTTTGCATAAAGATCTGCGTGACTGGCACAATCACTGATTAAAATCTTGGCATGCGTGGTCCATGCCGAAATGGCATAGCGTTGCTCTAAGCCACCAAAAGGCACTTGCGAGGTTAATAGGGTTAAGCATCCAGCTTGATACAATTCATGTAAGACTTCAATCAAGCTGTCATTAGCATGTAAATTGCCAATACCAAAGCCTTGTAAAATTAAAACGTCGGGCGCATCTTGGCACAGTTGTTTAAGTTGTATCACGTGTTGGGTCAGGCTTAATGGCTGCCACATGATATTTAAACACCGAAAAGTATCGGCACATGCTAAATCGCGCGCAGTAATTTGGTATGGCTTGAGTGTAGGCTTAAACGCCATTTGTGCATGCAGACCTGCAAAGGCATCTAAATGGGTGCTGTGCTGCTTTAACACGCTTTGGGCATGAAAAATCTTTTGATTAAACGCAACATACACGCCAGCTTTAAGTTGCTTGACTTGCGATAGCGCCAAATTCAGATTATCTAAAGCATCACTGTGTTCATGCAATGCATTGCCTTGGGCATTGAGCAGAGGATATTGACTACCTGTCACCACCATATGCACTGACTGGGCTAAAAAATGTGCCAAGACTGCCGCGGCGTAGCTTAAGGTGTCTGTGCCATGAATTAAAACAAAATGCTGATAGCCTTGGAGTTGTAGTGTTTGCACATAAGCAGCAAGTTCAAGCCAATCTCTGGGTGTGCAAGCACTACTGTCTTTAATCACGGGTGCAATCAAGCAATCAAGATCAAATGCAGGCTCTAAAATGTCTTGTAAATGAGGTAAAAACTGTGCAGCTGGCATGGGAGCCAACGGTTGACCGACACAACCAAAGGTGCCGCCCATATAAATTAACGCGATTTTTTTCATATAAAAAAGCAGCCAAGGATGACTGCTTTATCTTAGTGCTAAATAGATCGCTTAGGCGATTTTATTTCGCAGGCTCTGAGCAAATTCACGTTGTTGATCGTTATAGCTGGCTTCGTGTTCAGCAAGCACACTGATCGCATCTGAATGAGCACCTAAGCGTACATATTCAGCGGCAAGTTTTAAGTTCAAATCAATTTCACTTAGCTGCGCTAACTCAGGGAAGAGTTGTAACAATGGATCTTGAGTATTAACAGCTGCTTCGGCTACAGCTGCAACTTCTGTTGGTGCTTCAAATTTAAAGTCAAAACTTTGAGGTTCAACTTTTGCTACAGGCACGTCTAGTGGTGCCGGTGTTGGTTGTTCTAGATTAAAATCAAATTCAGTTTTTTCTGCTTTTGATGGTTCAAGATTAAACTCAAGTGCTTGCTCAGGTTTAGCTTTCGCTGCATTGTCTAAACTAAACTCAAGTTCAGCTTTGGCAGGTTGAGTTGGTGCTGTCTCAAGATTAAATTCAAGCTCTGATTTTTGCGTGCTTGGCGTTTGATCTAAACTAAACTCAAGCGCTTGCGGTTCTTTTGACTCAACCACAGGCTCTACAGGCGCTGCACTTTGATCTAAAGTAAAAGCAAAGTCTAAAGGTTTGACTTCGTCTTGAACTGGTTTAGCAACAGGTGCTGCATTAAATTCAAGTGGTGTGGGTTCGGTTTTTTCAGTTGTGTTGCTGGTAACAGCAAAATCAAGCGGTTTAGCGACATCTGTGGCAGGTGCCACTTCAGCTTTTGGTGCAAACTCAAGTGGAGCTTGTGCAGCGGGTTTAACTTCTTCTTGTTGTAACTGATCAAAAGACAATGAACTTACAGCAAGCTTAGCCGCTTGGCTTTCGGCTTTGGTTTTGGCTTCTTCAACAAGACGTGCTTCGTGTGCGACGCGTTTGTCTTGTGCTTGTTGCACAATATCATCGAGCTGTAATGAACGTAAATGGGTAAACAATTGATTAATGGCAAACTCATCATTTTGTAGCAAATGTAAGTCAAGCAGCATGAGATACAATTCGTGCTGTGCATTGTCACGATTTAAGGCTTGGTTAATCTGTGCTTCTGCTGCAAAGTAATTGCCATCGCGCATTTGATTTTCAATGTGACGACGCAATTCAGGTGCCAATGGGGTACGTTCTTGTGACCCAACTGCTTTAGCTACAGCTTGAACCACCACAGGTGTTTCAACAACCTCTGTGCTTGGTGTGCTCACCGTTTTAGCTTTGGCTGCCGTGGTTTTTTTGGTTGGTTCTGCTTTTTGATTGTCTTGGCGCTTTTTTAAAACAATGGCGACAACCAATAAGATAATAAATGGAAGCACATATAACAGCATATTGATTAACCCCTTGTGGCGAGCATATTGGTTGGCTCAAACCCACGCAAAAAATCGTTGTGGTAACACGTTAGTTGATCATTTTTTCTGTACTTGTTGCGCTTTGAGTTGCTGTTGCAATTGCGCCAAACGAGTATTTAGTAATTGAATTCTATGATCCTTTTGCTTAAGCATCTGATCGAGGTGTGTTACGTTTCTTTGTAATTTAACGCTTTTTTCACGCGATGTCATAACTTTTAATGCTAACTGCTGCGAGCTTTTTGCAGTTTGTGTGCTTTTTTTCGCGGAACCTTGTGCAGAATCTGCTTGCTTCTGAGCAACAAGGCTCATGTGCGCTTCATTTAAACGATATTTTGCCTTGCCCGATTGTTTACTTGCCACAACTGGTAAGTCTTTTGTACTCACCGCTTTTGGCTGAACAGCAGCTATTTCTAGGTTTAAATCGAGTATTGCACCACGACGTAGTCTATTACGATTACCGGCAATAAAGGCATGCGGGTTTTGGTGATGAATCTCTTGCATAACCTCAGAAGTGGAGCGTTGTTGCTGCTTGGCAATTTGTGCTGAGATAGACCACAAAGATTCATTGTTTTGCACCGTATGTTTTTGGGTGCTGCTCGTAGCAGACGAGCTAATTGTGGTATTGGCTTGAGAAGCAGAAGCAGAAGCAGAAGCAGAAGCAGAAGCAGAAGCAGAAGCCGCCAAAATTTCCTCTACTTTTGTAGCATTGCTTGGGGGCGCTTGAGTTTCTAACGGCGGTGGCGCAACTTTTTGTACCATGAGTACCTGTTCTTGTGATGCAGCCAGTTTAGACTCAGCGTGGGATTTAACTGGCGCTTTAACATCAGGTATAGCTGGATGATTGTTTTGTGCAGTTAAAGCCGTGCCTTGCAATAAAGGCGGAGGAGTATGACTCACCGCTAAAGGACGTTCTTGCACCTTGACATCAGCGGCTTGATATTGGGTTGATGTGGCTAAAGTGAGCGGAATTTCTTCTTCGCGTAGCAGTTTAATCGGGACTAATTTTTTTTCGGTCGGTGATGTATTGGACTGTGCTTTAAAGTCAGCCAAACGCGTTTTAATATGTTGTAAACGTGTGCTACCGGCATGTTGAATTTTCACCACAACGTTTAATTCCGTTTCAATCACAGGACGTGATGAGGTAATGGTAATCACCCCTGTATCTTGACCTGATTGACGTACAAAAAAATTTAAATGCCCGGGTGGTTGATGACTGACCCCTAAATATCTTAAATCTTCAACTGAGGCTAAACCTACACGTAAGGGTTGGGTCGTATCGGCATGCTGAAATTTAATTTCGGCATATAACAGTTCCCCCGGTGTAGATTGAATATCAATTGGCATCAGATTTAAGGCATAACTTTGCTGTGAAACGAGACAGCCAAATAAAGTGAGTTTAAATTTATTATAAAAATTCATTCTGTGTCTTTCTTCATACTCAACTTGAGTTAAGTTTACTCAATAATATGAAAGAGTAACAGATTAGACACAAAAAAGCCGATCAATGTGACCGGCTTCTTATTTGCTTAGTAAAAATTAAGCATTTTTATATTCAATTAAGATGCGCAGCATACGACGTAATGGCTCAGCAGCACCCCAAAGCAGTTGGTCACCCACTGTAAATGCACCTAAGTATTCTTTACCCATGTTCATTTTACGTAAACGACCGACTGGTACAGTGAGTGTGCCAGTGACTGCCACAGGTGTAAGATCAGTCATAGACGCTTCACGTGTGTTTGGTACCACTTTTGCCCATTGGCTAGACTGACGAATCATGTCTTCAATTTCGTTTAATGGAACGTCTTTTTTGAGCTTTAAGGTAATTGCTTGCGAGTGACAACGCATTGCACCAATACGCACACAGTGACCATCAATTGGTACGATCTGTTGGTTGCCTAAGATCTTGTTGGTTTCAACTTGACCTTTCCACTCTTCTTTTGATTGACCGCTTTCAAGTTGTTTGTCGATATACGGAATCAAAGAACCTGCCAGTGGCACACCAAAGTTTGCCGATGGGAAACCTTCACCACGTTGTAATTGTGCAATTTTAGAGTCAATGTCTAAAATTGGTGAACGCGGATCATCAAGCAGATCTTTAGTATTGTTATATAAATAACCCATACCTGTGATCAATTCACGCATGTTTTGCGCGCCAGCACCCGATGCTGCTTGATAGGTCATTGAGGTTGCCCATTCCACCAAGTTATTTTGGAATAAAGAACCTAAGCCCATGAGCATCAATGATACAGTACAGTTACCGCCCACAAATGTTTTTGTGCCTTTGACTAAACCGTCTTGAATCACGTTCATGTTGACAGGATCAAGCACGATGATCGCTTCGTCATCCATACGTAGTGTAGATGCCGCATCAATCCAGTAACCATTCCAGTTTTCAGCTTTTAGCTTTGGGAAAACTTCAGAGGTATAGTCACCACCTTGACAGGTAATAATGACATCCATTTGCTTGAGACTATTAATGTCTGTTGCATCCATAAGTGCTGGGGCAGTTTTACCGCCAAACGCAGGCGCTTGACCCCCTGCATTACTGGTAGAGAAATAAAACGGTTCGATATCTGCGAAATCGTTTTCTTCAACCATACGTTGCATAAGGACGGAACCAACCATCCCGCGCCAACCGACCAGACCTACTTTCATGTCACTTTGCCTCGGTGCGTTAAAAATCTAAAAGGGATTCGAGTGTATCAAAAGGCTGTTGAACTGCAAGAGCTACATCAGCAAAACACTAACAATATTGTCCAATATATCTTGTTTATGTTACATGCAAAATTGATATAAATTTATAAGTGGCTAAAACTTTAAGAATATCAAAAAAGGAGAGGGATACATGCTGTGGATTCAAATAATAGCAGGCTTGGTGATTTGGCTCAGTTTTTGGTCGTTGATCCCTCGTGATGAATGGTGGTTTCGCGGTGCTGATTTTCCACGCTTACAAATTTTATGCTTAGGTTTTGCAGCGTTACTTGGCATTTTATTTTGGTCGGGTGAATGGGATAGCACCCGTTATGTGTTTTTAGTGTTGCTGATGGCAGCATTGGCGTATCAGCTTAAAATGGTGTTGCCTTATACTTTTGTGTGGAAAAAACAGGTCGCAAGTGTACGTCCTGAGCAACTTGACCGTGAAAAGCAAATCTCGCTTTTAGTGTCTAATGTATTGACCCCTAATAAGAAATATTATTTATTAATTGCTGAAATTGAGAAATATCAACCCGATATTGTCTTAACTTTAGAAACAGATCAGACATGGCAAAACGAATTGGCTGTGATTGAAAAAGACTATCCGTATCGTGTGCCTGTGCCTTTAGATAATTTATATGGCATGCATTTGTATAGTAAATTGCCGTTAAAAGACAGCGAGGTGAAATTTATCTTAAGCGATGAAATTCCTTCGATTCATACCACAGTGACCTTGCGTTCAGGGCATGAGGTGGAGCTGTATTGCTTACATCCAAAACCGCCAAGTCCAACTGAAGCCAAAGATTCCACTTTACGCGATGCTGAACTGTTAATTGTGGGTGATCAAATTAAAGACCTAGATCAAAGCTGTATTGTGATGGGCGATTTAAATGATGTGGCATGGTCACGTACCACGCGTTTGTTCCAGCGTATTAGTGGTTTACTTGATCCACGCGTGGGGCGTAAATACGTCAACACCTTTCATGCCAATTATCCACTGTTACGTTGGTCACTCGATCATGTTTTTCATAGCACTGACTTTGCGTTAGTGGATATGCAGCGTTTGCCACATATGGGTTCAGATCATTTTCCGGTGTATGTGGTACTGCAAACTGGACGAATTTTTGAGAACATTCAACAAGAACTACAACAAACCGATGCCGATGAAAAACAGGCACAGCAAGCCATTCAAGAGGGTATTGCCAAAGCCGAACGCGAGGAGAAAATTGTGACCGATGAAATTGCCCAAGACTATAAAGATGGCACTAAAACCCCTTAATGTAAGCATTGGCGTACACAGAATGAGGTGAGGTGCTAATAGCCAAGCAATCTGCTTTGGCTTAATCTAAGTTTAACAGCAGATGGACACGGGAACGGATCATCCCACTAAGGAAGACCAAGCTGTAGGATAAAACATCATGGATTTGATGTCAGGTCTGGATGACCAAACAATAAAAAACAACAATAATATTGCAAGCACAACCTTATAAAACCCGAGTTTTACAGGATGTAGAACTCGGGTTTTGACTTATTTAGAGGTGGTGATTTGCTCATATAACGCCAAAGTTTGTTGGCACATATCGTCTAAGCTAAACTGAGTGACAGGGGCCACTTGCTTCAGTGTTTGAATATGCTGTTGAATTTTTTGTAATAAAGTGACTTGATCATCAACCGCCACTAAACCTTGGGGATAGAGTTGGCTTAAAATTTCTGCCACGCCACCGCGTTGCCAACCCACCACTGGTGTACCCACAGACAAAGCTTCTAACACGGTACGTCCAAAGGTTTCTGCTTGATTAGATAAAGACAATACCAAATCAGACATGGCAAGCCATTCGCGAATATCCGAGCGATGCCCAACAAAAGTAATTTGATCGCTTAAATCTTTTGATTGAATGGTGTTTTTAAGTTCATCTAAATACGCCACTTTTTTCGGATCTGCCCCACCGACCACCACAGCATGTGCTTGCGGAAACTGAGTTTTAAGCTGTTGCATGAGCGTAATTAAAGTTTCATGACCTTTTAAGCGGGTAATACGACCCGGCAGACAAATCAAAAACTTATCTTTAAGCTCAGGAAAATCTTGCCACACTTGGTTTTGCCAATGCTTAGGTGGCATATAGCCATGTGGAAAAGCCTTGGCGTCAATGCCGCGGTAAATGCGTACAATATCTTGTGGTGGGCAGTTTTTATAGTTTTGGGTAATGTAATCCACCACGCTGTCAGACACTGCAATGACTTTTTCAGCTTGAGTCATAATTTGGCTATAACGATTAATGGAATAAAAGCCATGCACCGTTGAAATCAAGCGTGGGCGTGTAGCTTTGGGAATACCTTTGAGTGCAAAATGGGTCAGCCATGCCGGTACACGTGAACGCACATGTACAATATCGGGTTGTTCTTTTTCAATTAAGGCACGTAGTGGCGCAATTTGCCATAAGCTCGATAAGGCTTTTTTATGAATGGCAAGGCTGCAATGCTTTGAACCTTGAGCCTCCAATTCAGCGACTAAACGCCCACCATGGGACACCACCACAGATTGATGACCTGCTTGAACTAAAGCACGGGCAATTTCTAAAGTACCGCGCTCTACACCACCGCTATTGAGCTCGGGTAATAATTGCATAACTTTCATGTGCATTTTCCTGCTTTAGTAAATCTTGTCGTAGCCTTGTGGGCGAGTTTTAAAACGACGATGGAACCACATGTATTGCGTAGGCGCAATGCGAAGTTGGGCTTCAATAATCTGATTGGTGCGTGTTGCATCGGCCAACTCATCTTCACTTGGAAACTGTGCCAATGCAGGTTCAATCATAATGCGGTATTGAGGATTGTTGATATCGCCGTGACGATAAAAATACAAAGGAATAGCAGCAGCTTTGGTCATTTTAAGTAAACGACGATGTGCTGTAACAGTTGCGGCAGGTACGCCAAAAAACGGCGCCATGACGCCTTGCTTTAAACCAAAATCTTGATCGGGACTGTACCAAATAGCGCGTCCATTTTTTAAATGGCGGATTAAGCCACGCATATCATCATGGTCAATTTGATGTTGGTAAATGGTGGCGCGGCAACGATAAATCAGCATATCTAGTAGTGGATTGTTTTGCGGACGATACACCACATCGGGTTCAAAAAACTGCGCACAGGCATAGCCGCCAGCATCTAATAATGTTGAGTGCGTGCCTAAGAGTAACACGCCTTGACCACGCGCTTGGGCTGCTTGTAAATGCTCTAAGCCGTCAACCGTGACCCGTCCAGCAAACCATTTTGGGCTATACCAAGCATTTAAGGTTTCAAAAATCCCAAGCATTTGATCAATAAACACTTGGCGTGCCTTGTCTTCACGTTCCTGTACTGACCATTCAGGAAAACATACTTCTAAATTACGTAAAGTGGTCTTACGGCGTGATTTAAGCTGCTTAAATGCAATGCGACCCAGTATATGAGCAAGGCGTTGTTGTATTGCCCACGGTAGTATGGCCAATATCATCAGCAAGACAATACCAATCCAAATGCCCCAATAACGTGGCAGCAGAAAAGACCACTGAAATTTACCCGATGGATAATGCTGTTTTTGACTCATGAGCGCTGAAGATAACCAAACAAGTTTGGCAGTTTAGCATGAAGGTTAAAGCAAAATGCAAATTGCCAAGCTCATACTCATAGGTGCCACGACAAAACACACAAGCTTAAAATGCTTCTATCAATATGTAAAATTAACGAATTAAAAAGATAAAAAGCCCTGATGTTTAAGCATAAAAAAAGCCGCATATAGCGGCTTTTTAGGCTGAAAAGATTACTTGGTTAAATTCTCAAGCTCTTCCCAACGTTCTAACTTTTCAAGCAATTGCTCATCAATTTCAGTTAAACGATTAGACAGTTTCATAGCTTGATCAGCATTAGATACAAACAATGAACCATCTGCTAATTGTGCGTTAATGTCTGCTTGCTCTTTTTCAAGTGCTTCCATTTCGGCAGGTAATTGCTCTAAAGCACGTTGATCTTTATAGCTGAGTTTAACTTTTTTAGGTGCAGCAGTTGCTGCTTCGGCTTTAGCAGCGGCTTTTTTAGCCTCACTTTTTAAGCCAACAGCTGTTTGGTCAGGGCGTTGCTCTAGATAGTCTTGGTAGCCACCGATGTATTCATCAATGTTGCCTTTACCATCAAATACCCATGTTGAGGTCACAACGTTGTCCATAAAGGCACGGTCATGCGAGATGAGCAAAAGGGTGCCTTTATAGCCACCGAGCATCTCTTCGAGTAACTCAAGGGTCACCATGTCCAAATCGTTGGTTGGCTCATCCATCACAATTAAGTTAGATGGTTTAAGCAGTAATTTTGCCAATAAAATACGGTTACGTTCACCACCTGATAAGGCTTTTACAGGGGTACGTGCGCGTTCTGGGCTAAATAAGAAATCTTGTAAATAGCTGTAAATATGACGACGGCTGCCGTTAACATCTACATGATCTGAACCTTCAGACACGTTATCTTTAACTGATTTTTCAAGATCAAGCGCATTACGTAATTGGTCAAAATAGGCCACTTCAAGCTGCGTACCTGTTTTAACCACACCCGTATGCTCAAGTTCACCTAAAATGGCTTTAATGAGCGTGGTTTTGCCCACACCATTGTCGCCTACTAAGCCAATACGGTCGCCACGTAACACCAAGGCCGAGAAATCTTTGATAATTGGTGTATTGTCACCAAATTGCACACTGAGATTCTCAATTTCAAAGACAACTTTACCTGAACGGTTGGCCTCTTGGGTGGCCATTGCCACTTTACCTTGTTGTGAACGACGTGCTTTAGATTGCTCACGGAGTTCTTTTAAAGCGCGCACACGACCTTCATTCCGGGTACGACGTGCTTTAATGCCTTGACGAATCCAAACTTCTTCTTCAGCTAAACGCTTATCAAACAACGCATTTTGCTTTTCTTCGGCTTCCATTTGCTGTTCTTTAAGCTCAAGATAACGCGAATAGTTACCGTCATAGCTACGCAAAGTACCACGGTCAAGTTCGACAATACGAGTGGCAATGCTGTCTACAAATGAACGGTCATGCGAGATAAACAATAAAGTTAAATTGTTTTGATCGAGCAAGAATTTTTCTAACCATTCAATACTTTCAACGTCCAAATGGTTGGTTGGTTCGTCAAGTAACAATACATCAGGTTGGGTCAATAAAGCGCGCGCCAATAAAACACGGCGTTTACGACCACCGGATAAATCGGCAAGGTCAGCTTCTGGGTCAAGACCCATTTTGCTTAAAATCGAGTTGACTTTGGTTTCAAGCGCCCAACCGTCTAATTGATCCATTTGGTGTTGTAAGTGACCCATGCGATCGCAGGCATCCATATCACCCAATACACACGATTCACTTGCCGCATGATAATCACGTAACACTTGCGCCGCTTCACCTGCACCGTCTGCCACAATGTCTGCCACACGACCTGAATCCATTGGTACGTCTTGGGCTAACATTGAAATTGTGACACCATTTTGCAGGGAAACTTCACCGCTGTCAGGTAATAAACTTCCCTCAATTAGCTTGAGTAAAGTAGACTTACCTTCACCGTTACGCCCAATCAAGCAGACTCGTTCGCCGCGTTCTAAGTTAAAATTCGCGCCGTCGAGCAAGGCAGGTCCACCAAACGCAAGTTGGACATCCCTTATAGTAATATAGGCCATAATGTTTCCTGAAATCCCAAATGAGGACTTTAAATGACTAAACAACAAAATCTAAATGATCTAGCGTCATTGTCCGCACCCATTGAAGATTTGCAAGTGCGAATTGCATTTTTAGACGATTTAGTTGATCAGCTCAATGATCAAGTAGCTCATCAGGCGTTAGAACTGGCTGATTTAAAAAAACAAATGCAGCTTTTGTATCAACGGGTAGAATCGTCTGATTTATCCGATGGTATTGCCACCTTTGACCCTGTAGCTGACCGTCCACCACATTATTAAGCCATAGGTTTGAATAAAGGCGCAGATTTTATTTGACCTTTTGAGGGCTTATGGTTGTAATCATGTGATTTTCTGATCACCTATAAGCCCTTATGTCTGATAAAGCCGTTTTACTTGACCTTGAAAATAACCCGCCTACGCTGTCTTTATTGCGTGAAATTGTGCAGCATTATCCTGTGATCTATGTGTTTAATAGCACAGGAAAATTTGAACTTGCCTTAGATGATTTGACTGAGTTTGCAGCTTGGATCAGCAGCGGTCAGGTGGTGATTTTAGAGGTGGGCAAAGCTGAATATAAAGAATATCAATATGCCATGCTGGTGGGTCAGCTCATGGCTTTATTAGATCAAGACACCCATGTAGAAATTATCTCGGCCATGGATTCAAGCCCAATTTTATTGGAATTACTGCAAAGTTCTGAAATCAGCGCACATCTGATTCAAATTGAAGCTCCGCAACCCACTCAAGCCAGCAGTGGTATTCGTGTACCAAGTTTAACGCGTATTCAACAGCAGCCTAAATTGCAATTGGTGAAGCAATATTGCGACGCTTTAGCCAAAATGAGCGGTAAGCCCAATACACTGGAAAAATTAAAAAATTCACTTGGCAACGTACTAAAAATTGCACCTGAAAAAGCTCAACATTTGGTGGGGATGCTGATTAATTTAAAATTAGTCAAACAAGACCGTGAGCACATTTATTTTCGTAAAAAAGTTTTAAGACAATGGTTGCAGCTTAATACATCTACATCTGATGCCGCTAAAGTTGAAAGTTTAGATGCAGCATGTGCACATTTAGAGAATGAAACACCGCTTGTTAAAGATCGCGAAAATGCTGTGCCAACTCAGGATTCAATTCACACCATACAGCAACAATTATTTAAAAACTTTGCCACCATTGACCCTGTGCAAGTTGAAGTAGCGCGTCATTTGCGTCAACTAAAAGACAATAAACCTAAAGATATTTATGAGTTACGTGATTTGTTGGAGCAAATTTTCCCTAAAGCCGATATTCGTATGTTGCTCAAAGAGCTGATTGAAAAAGGCTATATTTATTGGAATGGGCATGAAGTGGTGTATAGCCATGAAATGTTTTTAAATTAAATATAAGGGGGAGGTGGCATGAAAAAACCTGTTGATCTATCCAACAATATTTTTTAGATCACCCTGCGCAAAAAACCTCAATATCAAGCCGGTTTTGAAGCAGTATTGGCCAGATTTTTGCCTAAAACTGACATTGAGCCTGCACTTGAACTGCTCAGCAAATATGGACTTGTGGTGATTAATGATAGAAAAATCAGTTATCACAATATTTTAATTGGTAATTAAATTCTAACGAGCCACTTGCCTTTTATATTCAGCTTATGCAACTCTAATAATAGAACATAAAGGTTGAGCTATGGATAACATTGGAATTTGGATTGCTGTTCTTGTCGTCGTGTTCGTGATGGGATCAATATTTGGTCTACGCGTTAGTCCAAGAGAAAAGGCTTTAGGCTTAATACGCGAAAAAGCCCGTAAAATTGGCTTGCACCCACGGCTTGTGGCTGCACCAGATTGGACAAAAATCCCAATGGCAACTGAAAATCGTGCCAGTATGGTGGCGTATTACAGCATCTTGTTACCCAATGCACGCCTGCCGCTGATGCGTGCACGTGTGGTTGAGCAACAACTTGAGCTTGTGTATGGTGATGAAAAATTCCAAGGTTTAGACGTTGCATTAAAAGGCATTTATGCTATTGATATGCAGGCTAACTGTGTAGGACTCTATTGGGAAGAAGAAGCAGACCTTAGAGGCTCTCAAATTGAAGAGATCAAGGCTTGGCTTGAATCTTTGGCACAACTTTAACTTTTTATCTTTAGTAAGACGGTTTAATTATGGCGAACGCTCCTCGATCCACATCCAAAAGCGCGACAGCAACTTCTGATGCTGCGAAAAAGCGTGCATTAGTGATTGTGGAGTCGCCTGCAAAAGCGAAAACAATCAATAAATATTTAGGCAGTAACTACATTGTAAAGTCATCTGTGGGTCATGTACGTGATTTACCGACCAGTGGTGGTGCTAAAACAACTGAGAAAAAACCGGCAACGCGTACTAAATTAACGGACCAAGAAAAAGCCCTTAAAGCCCAAAGTGCCTTAGTCAACCGTATGGGTGTTGACCCTGAACACGATTGGCAGGCGCAGTATCAGGTGTTGCCAGGCAAAGAAAACGTGGTGGCTGAGCTTAAAAAACTTGCCGCAGAAGTCGATGAAGTTTATCTGGCTACGGATATGGACCGTGAAGGGGAAGCCATCGCTTGGCATTTAAAAGAAGTGATTGGTGGTGATGAGTCACGTTATCAACGTGTGGTGTTTAACGAAATCACCAAAAATGCTATTCAAGAAGCGTTTAAGCATCCGGCACGTTTAGACATTAATAAAGTCAATGCACAGCAAGCGCGTCGTTTTTTAGACCGTGTGGTGGGCTTTATGATTTCGCCATTGCTGTGGGAAAAAATTGCCCGTGGTTTATCGGCAGGTCGTGTTCAGTCGGTGGCAGTAAAATTGGTGGTGGAGCGTGAACGTGAGATTCGTGCTTTTATTCCTGAAGAATATTGGCAAGTATTTGCAAATACGCAAGCTAGCCAAGATCCTATTCGCTTAGAAGCGGTTAAACAAAACGGCAAAACGCTTAAACTACGTAATCAAGCCGAAACTGATCGTTTACTTCAACTGATTGAAAACGCTGACTATAAAGTTGTTAGCCGTGAAGATAAACCAACCAAGGTAAATCCGAGCGCGCCATATATCACCTCAACCTTACAGCAAGCTGCGAGTACCCGTTTAGGTTTTTCTGTGAAAAAAACCATGATGTTGGCGCAGCGTTTGTATGAAGGTGGTTTTATCACCTATATGCGTACTGACTCAACTTTTTTAAGTGATGATGCGGTGAGCATGGTACGTGGTCATATCGAAGCAGAATATGGCTCTCAATATTTGCCAGAACAAGCAAATCGTTATGGCAACAAAGCTGGGGCACAAGAAGCCCATGAAGCGATTCGTCCATCCAATGTTTCACTCAAAGGTGACAGCCTTGCCGGTGTTGAGCGTGATGCACAGCGTTTATATGACTTGATTTGGCGTCAGTTTGTAGCATGTCAGATGAATTCGGCACAGTATTTGTCGTCTACCATTTTAGTTGATGCCAATGGCGTAGAATTTAAAGCCAAAGGTCGTACTTTGGTGTTTGATGGCTTTACCAAAGTGCGTGGTGCCAATAAAGCTGAAGACGATATTTTATTGCCTGCGGTAAAAGTGGGCGAAGTCTTAAAGCTTGAAAAACTTGAGCCATCACAGCACTTTACCAAGCCACCAGCACGCTTTACCGAAGCATCGTTGGTCAAAGAATTAGAAAAACGTGGTATTGGTCGTCCGTCAACCTATGCTGCGATTATTTCGACCATTCAAGATCGTGGTTATGTCAAACTCGATAATCGTCGTTTATTTGCCGAAAAAATGGGTGAAATTGTTACCGACCGTCTAGATGAAAACTTTAACAACCTGATGAATTATGCCTTTACCGCAGATTTAGAAGGACAGCTGGATAAAGTCGCTGATGGTCAACACAATTGGAAAGATTTACTCAATCAGTTCTATGGCGACTTCAAACAGCGTTTGGGTAAAGCCCAAGGTGAAGACGGCATGCGCCGTAATTTGCCAGTTGAAGTAGAGAGCGTGCATTGTAAAGAGTGTGAGCGCCCTATGCAGATTCGTACCGGTACCACGGGCGTATTCTTGGGCTGTTCGGGTTATAACTTGCCGCCTAAAGAACGCTGTAAAGGTACACTGAACTTAACGCCGGTCGAGTCAATGGCAGCGTTATCTGATGATGATGCAGCAGAAACGGCTGATTTACTGTCGAAAAAACGTTGTTCAATTTGTGCCACTGCCATGGACAGCTATGTGATTGATGGTGGGCGTAAATTACATATTTGCGGCAATAACCCAGATTGTCATGGTTTTGAACTTGAAGAAGGTGAGTTTAAAATCAAAGGCTACGATGGTCCAACCATTCCGTGCGACAAATGTGATGGCGAAATGCAGCTTAAAACCGGTCGTTTTGGCCCATACTTTGCCTGTAATAGCTGTGACAACACCCGTAAAGTGTTAAAGAGTGGTCAGCCTGCGCCGCCGCGTGTTGACCCAATTAAAATGGAACATTTACGCTCAACCAAGCACGATGATTTCTTTGTGTTACGTGATGGCGCAGCAGGTTTGTTCCTTGCAGCTAGTAAGTTCCCAAAAATTCGTGAAACTCGTGCGCCGAAAGTTGCCGAAATCCGTACTGTGGCAGATCAGCTTGATCCAAAATATCAGTTTATTTTGCAAGCACCAGACACAGACCCAGAAGGTCATGCAACTTTGGTGAAATTTAGTCGTAAAAACCAAGCGCAATATATTGGTTCTGAGACACCAGAAGGCAAAGCCACCAAATGGTCATTGCTGTATCAAGATGGCAAATGGGTTGAAGCTTAAACTACAAAAATGCTGACGAAAGTCGGCATTTTTTATGTCTGAAATAATGAGCCAACGAGGAAAAGCCTATGCCACGTTTTGTTATTGCGCCTGACTCCTTTAAAGAAAGTTTAACGGCTATAGAGGCCTGCCATGCGATGCAACGCGGTATATGCTCGGTCATGCCACACGCCGAATGTATTTGTGTGTCTATGGCAGATGGTGGTGAAGGTACGCTGGATGCATTAATGCAGGTGTGTAAGTTAGAAAAAATTACCTGTCAGGTACAAGGCCCATTGCCTGAACAACACATTGACAGTTATTTTGCCCTAACCGATGCAGGCAAAACCGCGATCATTGAAATGGCCAAAGCCAATGGCATTGCTTTGCTTAAACCTGAACAGCGTAATCCTATGCTGACCTCAACCTATGGCACAGGTCAAATGCTGCTACATGCGCTTGATTTGGGCGTAGACAAGGTGATTATTGCACTAGGGGGTAGTGTCACCAATGATGGTGGTAGTGGCCTAGCACAAGCCTTAGGCGTAGGTTTTTATGACCGTTTAGGACAGCAGCTACACGTGTGTGGCGGTAATCTTAATCAGATTGATGACATTGACATGACGCACCTAGATGCACGTTTAAAGCACATTGAGATCATCATTGCCTCGGATGTAAGCAATCCACTGTGTGGCAGTACAGGTGCTTCTTATGTGTTTGGTCCACAAAAAGGCGCAACCCCTGCTATGGTTGAGCAGCTTGATGCTAATTTAGGTCATTATGCGGCTAAGGTCAGTCAAGTGATCGGCAAAGAGTTGGCAGGGCAGCAAGGTGCAGGCGCAGCAGGTGGTTTAGCTTTTGCTCTCATGGCATTTTGTGATGCTCACATACAATCGGGGGCTGAGTTTATAATGCAACAAACTGGTTTGGCGCAACACATGCAACAGGCAGATTATGTATTAACCGGTGAGGGTAAAATTGATGCACAGACTCATTTGGGCAAAACAGCTTATGCCGTCGCTCGGCTTGCACAACAGTTTAATATTCCAGTCATTGCTTTTGCAGGGGTGGTGGACTTAGATCAACATGGTTTTCATCATATTGTTGCAATTAATCCTGAGGGAATTGAGCAAGCACAGGCTTTAGAAAATGCGGCACACTATTTACAACACAGCACTGCTACATGGCTGCGATTAGTTCAGAAGGATTTTCTGTTAAAATAGCGCATGATGCCCCACAGATGCTATGCCATGAGTTTAGATGCTTTAATTGATGAATTAAACCCACAACAACAACACGCTGCGACCACCCAAGCACAGCATAGTTTGGTTTTGGCAGGGGCAGGCTGTGGCAAAACCAAAACCATTGTGGCACGCGCAGCATATTTAATTACACAAGGCGTACCTGCCAATCAAATCCAAATTCTGACCTTTACCCGCCGTGCAGCAAGTGAAATTGTGGCACGAGTAGAATTGGCTTTAGGTGACGCGGCCAAAGGCCTACGTGCTTCAACCTTTCATACTTTTTGTATGTATTTGTTGCGCCGTGTGCCACAAGCATTTGGCTTAGAGAGTTTTACCATTATTGATCGTGATGATCAGTTAATGATGTTTCGCTTAATTCGTGGAAAAGACGATAAAAAAAATCCGAATGCTTTGCCTGCGCCTAAAGATCTTTGTGATTTGTATTCATTAACGCGTAATACACAGCAAAAATTGTCGCATACCTTGCAACTGCATATGCCGGAATTTGAGCTGTATCATGGGCAAATTGCCGAGATCATGCAAGAGTACGAAAAACGCAAACGTGAGCGTCATTTTTTAGACTACGATGATATTTTGGCGATTGTGGCAGCGGCTTTAGCGCAATCTGAAGGCTTGGTCGATTACGTGGCAGGTCTTTGCCAACATATGCTCGTTGACGAGATGCAAGACACGAATCCCCTACAATGGGCTTTATTAGAACCTTTAAAGGATCGCATTTCGCTGTTTTGTGTAGGTGATGATGCGCAATCCATTTATGGTTTTCGTGGTGCAGACTTTGAAAATATTCATCATTTTAAAGACCGTGTACCCAACGCACATATTTATAAACTTGAACAGAACTATCGCTCTACCCAAGAAATTTTAGATTTATCCAATTGGTTATTACAGCGTAGCCCAATTGATTACAATAAACGCTTAGAGGCGCATCGTGGAGTTGGGGTCAAGCCTAAATTGCATATTTTCCCCAATGAATTTGATGAAGCCAAGTGGATTGCTATTGATATTAAAGAGCGGTATTTTTTAAACCATGCGCCGTGGCGTGATCATATGGTGTTGGTACGCTCAAGCTTTGCTGCACGCGCCATTGAAGCCGCTTGTATTGCTGCCAATGTGCCGTATCGTTTTATTGGTGGAATGAAATTGCTTGAAACCGCGCATGTAAAAGACTTAATTAGCTTGTTGCGCGTGGTGGCCAATCCCATGGACGACATTGCATGGATGCGCTTTTTAACCCTGTGGCCGGGAGTGGGTGATGTTGGTGCAAGCCGTTTAGCCCAAAAGCTGTTGCAAGCGAGCAATATGGATGACGTATTTAGCGCGCTGGAAAATTTTGGCAAGGTTCCCTTACAAGCGATTTTAATCATGAAGCAAATGCAAGCCATTCGCCATGAAGTGCAGCATTGCGTGACTTTAGGGGTGCAAGCCTTAGAACAACAATTGAGTGATAACTACAAAAAAGATTGGCATAAACGCCAAGGCGATTTTGAGTTGGTCAAACAATTGGCCAATAAGCACACTCAACTGAGCGAGTTTTTAGAAGAATACGTGCTTGATCCGGTTTCTATTTCAGAAATCGAGCGTCAATCCGACACCGATGTGGTGACTTTAATTACCATTCACTCGGCCAAAGGTACAGAGCAAAAAGTTTGTTATGTGGCCAATGTGTCGGCAGGGCAATATCCACATGCACGCGCCCAAGGCGATTTTGATCAAATTGAAGAAGAACGCCGTGTGTTGTATGTGGCACTGACCCGTGCGCAAAATGAATTAATTTTGACCAAGCAAAATTTAAGTCATTGGGCAGTCACGAAAGTGGATGAGCAAGGGCGTAAACTCGAGAGCTATTTTTTCAATGAACTCAGTCATTTGTTGTGTGACATACAAACCCATGCACGTCCGCGTCAGCAAAGTGTAAAAAGCGCATTAATTGAACGTCAGTCGATTAATTTAGATTTTGGCATTAATCTCGATTAAACTACGCCTATTGCGCCATTCAAAAAGTAACTTAGGCAGCTGCTTTTTGGTATTTTTTGCCTATTTTAAGGTTGTAAGATGAAAATTTTAGTTCGTAATTTAGAACGTACGGTTGAAGAAGCGGAGTTACTTAAATTATTCCAAGCATACGGCAAAGTGGATGTATGTAACTTAGTGCTTGATGCAGCAACAGGTAAATCAAAAGGCTTTGCTTTTGTGGAAATGCCAAATCCACGTGAAGCGATTAAAGCCATCAAAGGTTTAAATACTTTGCGTTTACACGGGCATGGTATTCGTGTCAAAGCAGCAGAAGATAAACCTGCTTAAATAAAAAAGGAGCATTTGCTCCTTTTTTTATGCTTAAAAATGAGTAAATGCGAGAAAAATAAAACGCTTATCTTGTGATCATTCATAGAATTTGATTGTCAAATAGTTGCACAGCCTTTAAGTTAGAAGCGCCAAAATCTAAAAAAATTCAAGGAACTCTCATGTCTCGAGTTGCGCGCTTTCATGCCGACCGTACCAATCAAAAACTATATTTTACGCGTTTAGCTTGCCAACAAGCAGAACAAGGCGAAAACCTACAACAAGCGCAAGCACAGCGTGAAGCGGCGGTATTTCATTTACACGGTGCACTGCTGGCATTTTTACAAGAATTAAGCCGTTATTATCGTTTAAATGAAACACAGCCAACCTTTAAATCTATTGAAGAGGCAATGGCGGCTAAAGGTCAAGTCTCGCCTGAAATTGTAGTACTTAAACAACTCGCTCAAGATGGTTTTATTGCCGAGCTTAAACGCGCCTATCGTTTAGCGCAGTATGCACCTGAGCCATCTGCACCTGAACCTGAAAATGAAACCTCTTCAAATTTAATTATTAAAGTCACTCAAAGCCCACAAGCATGGTTACCCGATAGCAAAATTTTACGTGAATGGCAGCGTGAGCTGACTGAATTGATTGAGGGTTTTCGTAACGAGATGGTAGAATTTTAAGGCTTGAACTTGTAAGTTAAAGCTTTGACCCAATCTTAACCCTACAGTCAGCAATGTAAGTCTTGGTGTTTGCCACCATGTTGACCATGGAGGAACGATGTCTATTGAGCAATTAAAGCAATTATTTGGTAATCAAGAAGCCATTTTAGAATTGGTTCAGCTTGAAAGTGGTGAATTGGCATTGCGTAATGCAGGTTCAGAAGAACAGCCTTTAGTGACCATACAATTTAATGATGAAGTCAAAGCCTTATTGGGTGAACATACGGCTGTAGTGGCACAAAGCATGGTGCAGGCAGCTTTATTTGGCTTGATCGAACAACAAATGAAAGAGATGCAAGCCCATATTGTGGATGAAAAGCCTAAATTGATGAGCTAAAAAAAACGCGCCTTGAGGCGCGTTTTTTAATTTGCTGTACTCATGAATATTATAAAGAGGGCTGCCAATTGCAAGAAAAAGGGATTTTTTGCTTCAGACCAATGCAACGCAATAAATGCAATGCTCACAGGCCAAAACAATAAGCAACCCAAACCCCAAAGTAGACTTGTTCTAAGGGCAGCAATTAATATTCCTATACCACCAACAATAAAAAGGATGAGTCCCAAATAAAAAATGATCATAAAAATACCTAAAAAATAAGGCTGCCCTAGACAACCTTATTGATGTTTAAAACCAAATTAATGACTCGGTGCCTGATGATGTGCCAATTGAATTTGGTTTAAAATATGATCGCTCATATTGTTGGCCATTTCTTCTTTTGCATAATACACATCGCCAATATTGTCACGACGAATCACTTCAGCTTCTTCTTTACTTTCGGCACACAATAACACTTGAATTTGTGGATTTAAGGTTTTGGCAATATCCACAATCTTATGAATGTCGATAATATCCATAGGCGAGAGTACCAAAAGCCGTGCATGTTGAATATGTGCTTGAATTAACACGCTTGGTTCTGTGGCAACGCCTGAGACAGCGGCAATGCCTTTTTCACGTAAGCGTTCTACAATCTCGCGGTTTTCTTCAGCAATCACCACTTTAATGTCATTTTGCATTAAGGTTCGGGTAATACGACGTCCGACCTCACCATGTCCAACCAAGACTACTTGATCACGTAAGTAATCTTGTGAAACTTCATCGGGTAGCATGGCCAAAGGATCGCTGCTGCGTTCAAGTAAACGCGCCAAATATGAGCGTTCACGAATCCAACGTTGTACCGGCTCAATGGCAGAGAATAAAAAGCTGTTGAGGGTAATTGAAATAAGCGCACCGGCTAAAATCAAGTTTTGACCTTCAAGACTCAATAGTCCTAAGGACACGCCAAGCGCCGCTAAAATAAAGGAAAATTCACCAATTTGAGCCAGTGATGCCCCAACTGTTAAGGCGGTGTTAATTGGATAGCGGAAAAACAGCACCAATGCCATAGCAGCAATGGTTTTACCCACCATAATAATGCCAACTACAGCAAGCACATGTAAGGGTTCTTCTAATAAAATACGTGGGTCAAACAACATCCCCACAGCCACAAAGAACAAAATGGCAAAAATTTCACGTAGTGGTAGGGTTTCTTCTTCAGCACGATGGCTAAAATCAGACTCTTTGACCACCATACCCGCAAAAAAAGCACCCAACGCCATAGATACGCCAAAAACTTTATATGCACCAAAGGCAATGGATACTGCAGCGGCCACCACGGTTAAAGTAAATAATTCACGAGAACCTAAGCGTGCCACAAGCTGCATAATAAATGGTACGACACGTTTACCAACAATTAGCATAAAGGCAATAAAGCCAATCACTTTGACTAAAGTGATGCCAAGGGTTAGCCAAATATTTGCATCATTTGAACCCTCTACAGCTTGACCACCCAATAACACTGCGGTTGCTGGCAATAACACTAAAGCCAACACCATGACCAAGTCTTCAACCAGTAGCCAACCGACAGCAATCTTACCATTGACCGATTCAAGTAAACCGCGATCGCCTAAGGCTTTAAGGAGCACTACAGTACTGGCACACGAAAGACTCAAGCCAAAAATCAGCGCTGAGCCAAAGCTCCAACCCCACATCATGGAAACGCCAATCCCCAATAAAGTGGCCACCGCAATTTGTAAGATGGCACCGGGCAGGGCAATACGTTTGACTTGCATTAAATCATTTAATGAAAAATGCATCCCTACGCCAAACATCAAAAACATTACGCCAAGCTCAGCCAATTGGTTGGCAAGTGCGATGTCTCCCACCATGCCTGGGGTATTGGGGCTAATTAAGATACCAGCCACCAAATAACCAATGAGTGGAGGTAAACGTAAGCGTGCCGCAATATAGCCAAATACAAGGGCTAAACCAAAGCCAACAGCAAGTAAAATAATCAGATCTACGTCATGAGGCACTAAATACTCCTTAAAGGGATGTTAAGGCTAAAAAACAAAAGCATGAAAAATGCCAATAAAATAAGGCAAAAGTGTAACAACTTGGGTAAAAAAAGTGCAAAAAAAAACGACCCCAAAGGAGTCGTTTTTTTAAGATAACTAAAATTATTTAATTTTAGCTTCTTTGAAGATTACGTGCTGACGGATTTTTGGATCAAATTTTTTGATTTCCATTTTTTCCGGCATAGTACGTTTGTTCTTAGTCGTGGTATAGAAGTAACCTGTACCAGCTGTAGAAACTAGACGAATCTTATCACGCATTGTAAGGACTCCTTAGATCTTTTGGCCTTGAGCACGAAGATCAGCAACAACCTTTTCAATGCCCAATTTATCGATAATACGCATACCTTTAGTGGTTAAACGAAGACGTACAAAACGTTTTTCGCTTTCTAACCAGAAACGGTGGTGGTGCAGGTTCGGCTCGAACCGGCGTTTAGTTTTGTTGTTGGCGTGTGAGACGTTGTTACCAACGACTGGACGCTTGCCGGTAACTTGGCAAACCTTAGACATGGTGTAACTCCAATGATTTAGCCAACAGCAAATCTGTTTGGCCAGTCAAAAATAAAGGATGAATTCATTCAAGGGGCGTTTTATATCAAAAATGCGCTTAAAAGACAAGCGATTTTAAATAAAACAAGGCATGACCCTGTCTGATAGGTTATGCCTTAATCACTTAACGCAATAGAAGCTTCGAAATCAGTTTATGAATCGGCTTATTAAAGGGCGGTAAAATAAATTTTAAACTATACAGCTTAGGATTTGACATTACCGACCGTTCATGCGACAAACTGAAGAAACCTTCAGGACCGTGATATTTTCCCATACCAGATGCACCGACGCCACCAAAAGGTAGATCATCTTGTGCGACATGGGTAATCACCGTATTTTGTCCAAAGTGCCCTGAATGGGTACGCTGCGCGACATAATTCGCGCGAGCGCGGTTAAAGTCGAAGTAGTATAATGCAAGTGGACGCGGACGGCTATTAATAAAGTCAATTACATCGTCAATTTGTTCATATTCTAGTATGGGAAGTAGGGGCCCAAAGATCTCTTCTTGCATGATTTTCATGTCCTGAGTGACATTAGTAAGCAAGGTGGGTGCCAGTTTTCTTGTGGTGCTTAAATCTTCTTTTTCTTTATAAATTTCAATGATTTTAGCTCCTTTTTCTTGCGCATCTTTTAGGTAGTTTTGCAAGCGTTGGTGCTGTTTGTCATTGATAATAGCGGTGTAATCTTGATTGTCTTTAAAGCTTGGATACATTTTGTTCACATAAGCTTTGAAGTGTTCAATAAAGGCTTCAGTTTTGCCTTTTGGCAAGAACATATAGTCCGGTGCGACACAAGTTTGACCTGCATTCCACAGTTTTCCTGCGGCAATACGCTCGGCCACATCTTGAATATTCATTGAAGAATGAACTAACACAGGTGACTTACCACCCAACTCTAAAATCACCGGCACAAGGTTTTCAGAAGCCGCTTTCATAACGGTTTTACCCACGGCTGTTGAGCCGGTAAAAATCATTTTATCAAAAGCTAAATGACAAAATGCGTCTGAAATTGCTCCGCCGCCATTGACCACAGCCACTAAATCTTGTGGGAAAGCTTCTGATAAAGCACGCTCTAGCACCCGACCAAAATGACTGGATGAGCTTGAAACTTTGATCATGGCATGGTTGCCAGCTGCCAAAGCGCAAATTAACGGCCCAATAGACAGTAAAAGTGGGTAGTTCCACGGGGCAATAATCCCAATCACGCCCAAAGGTTGATATTCCACCCACCCTTTGGCGGGTTGGTGAATTAATGCAATGCGACGCTTAGATGGTTTCATCCATTTGCTGATGTGCTTGGAATAGTATTTAATTTGTTCTAAGCAGGTCAGGAGTTCGCCAATTTTGGTTTCGCCAATTGAACGATTGCCGTAGTCTTTGTTAATGGCATCGGCAAACTGATCTTGGTATTTGAGTAAAATACGCTTTAAACGAGCCAAACGCTCAATACGCTCATGTGCACTTGATAAAGGATGACGCAAATACGCCTGCTTCTGCAGTGCCAAAATATCTTGTAAATGCTGTAGATTAAAACCTTGAGCGGTCATCGACGTTGTTTTTGTTTGACTGTTCATGACGTGATACCATAAAACGAAAGCAAGAGTAAAATTTTTAGAGTATTTGCTCTAATTGTCAAGCAGCTTTATGTTGTCTACTTGGTTATTTTTTTGAAAACGGTTTAGCGCATGTCTCATTTAAAAACATTGAAGACCAAAGAACGGATTTTGCAGTTAAGTTTGCAATTGTTTAATGAGCGCGGTGAGCGTTCGGTAACCACAAACCATATCGCAGCTGAACTCAAAATGAGTCCGGGCAATTTGTATTATCACTTTCGTAATAAAAATGAAATTATCAAAGAGCTGATGGCACAGTATCAACAGCAAACTTTAGATATGTTGGCACTGCCTAAAGATCGTGTCTTAGATGCCAATGATAAAATTGGCTATTTCCAAGTATTAAGCAGTCAGCTGTGGGCTTACCGATTTTTACATCGTGATGTTTATCATTTGGTAGAAAATAACGAAGATTTTAAACAGATGTATCCTGAATTTGCCAATAAGGTGATGCAGCAGGGACAAAAAATTTATAAAGCTTTTGTGCAAGCAGGTTTAATGCACATGACCGATTCTGAAATTGAAGCACTCACGATCAATTTATGGATTGTGCTGACCAATTGGACTAATTTTTTGTATATGTCGGGGCATTTAAGTGATTCTAACCATTTAGAAGAAAAGTGGGTCTGGCAAGCACTACGTCAAATGTTGTTTTTAGAAGGGGCTTATTTGCGTGGGGAGAGTCGTAGCACCTATGAAAGTTTGATGCACAGCTTAGGTCCATCACAATTATTTGCTCATCTTTCAACGACTCAAAGCCCTAAGACCTAATCTACTATTTAGAAAGCTGAGCAAACACGTTAGAATGTTCGGCTTATTTTTTTATTAGTTTACGAGTGCGATCAACCACCATGAATATGAGTACTGCTAACACAGCACGTTTACTGATTACTTGTGAAGATAAGCCAGGAATCGTGCAGGCTGTATCGAGCTTTTTGTATCATCAAGGAGCAAATATTACCGCGCTTGATCAATACGCAACCGAAGCTCAAGGCGGACGTTATTTCATGCGTGTTGAGTTTGAGTTAGATCATTTACAAAGCCGCAAAGAAAGTATTTCACAGACCTTTGCTTCAAATGTTGCACAACGCTACAACATGCAATGGCGTTTGGCATTAGTAAGTGATGTGAAGAAGGTGGGTATTTTAGTATCTAAAGTCGATCATGCATTGCTTGAGTTGCTTTGGCGCCATGCACGTGGTGGTTTACCTTGTGAAATCACCAAAGTGGTGTCGAATCATGAAACCTTGCGTGAATCTGTAGAAAACTTTGGTATTCCATTTGAAGTGGTGCCAGTGACTAAAGATAACAAACGTGAAGCTTATGACAAAATTGATGAATTGATGCAAGGCAACGATTTATTGGTATTGGCACGTTATATGCAAATTCTTGATGAAGCGTTTGTGGCGAAGTGGGAAATGAAAGTGATCAATATTCACCATTCATTCTTACCGGCATTTGTGGGCGCTAACCCTTATAAGCAAGCGTATGAAAAGGGCGTGAAACTAATTGGTGCAACAGCACACTACGTGACTGCTGATTTAGACCAAGGTCCGATTATTGAGCAAGATGTTGAGCGTGTGAGCCACGACTTTACCGTTGAGCAACTACGTGAGTTGGGTCAAGATGTCGAACGTAATGTTTTGGCGCGTGCTGTTAAATGGCATTTAGAAGACCGCATTATTGTAGATGGCAACAAAACTGTCGTTTTTCAATAATTAAAGTTTGCTCAGGAAAAAGGGTGTACATAAAGTAGACCCTTTTTTTGGCTTGATGATTTGAAAAATCTATGCACATGATGTAATTAAGGGTTGCAAATGAAAACACTTCTCATTTATCATGTTGCCACTTTAATTGTATGAACTGATAAGTGCATTAGATTAGATTTTAATTTATTGTGCAGTTTCAAGGTAACAGATTCTTATGAGTCAGATGTCTACACTAAGCCCTCAAACACCACACCCGATGAAAAAGAAAATAATCACGGCACTCGTGGCTGTGGCCTTGGGTCATACTGTTGTGCTATGGGGTTTAGCCCATATGAAGACGCCTGAGCTCAAACCGGTAGAAAAAGAGCCGCTAAAAGTTCGTTTTGTAAAGATTCAAGAACAGCCTAAACCTGAACTACCAAAACCAAAAGTAGAGCCAACACCGCCACCACCACCAAAAGAAGTCAAAATTGTAGATACACCACCGCCACCACCAAAAAAAGTGGAAAAAGTGGAACAAGTTAAAAAAGCAGAAACACCAAAACCTGTGGCCAAACCTGTTGAAGTAAAACCGCAACCGGTTGCACAGCCTGCGCCTGTGGTAGAAACCAAAGTGGTGGCAAAACCTGCACCTGTTGTTGTGGCTGAGCCTAAACCAGTTGCACCACCGGCTCCGCCAGCACCACCTGCGCCGCCGGCTCCACCTGCACCTCCTGCGCCACCGTCACCAAAATCAGTGTCGATTGGTGGTTCTGGAGTACAGTGGAGTCGTTCGCCAAAACCGCAATACAATAACCGAGACCTACAAGGCGAAACACGTCGTATTGTGGTCTTGATTGAAGCGGATGAAAAAGGGAATATTAAAGTTGCGCGTGTGACTCAATCGAGTGGCATTCCGGCTTTAGATGAAAAAATTCGTCGCGCTGTAATGAGTGCAAAATTCAAACCATATAAGGAAAATGGCATCGCTTATCCGATTTCGGCTTCGCAACCATTTGAATTAACGTTGAATCCTAACGGCTAACATTTATTAGGAGTTCGAATATGAACTTTTCAGTGTATTGGGAACATGCAGATGCGGTCAGTAAAACGCTGTATTTCGTGTTATTGGCGATGTCTATTGCAACATGGACAGTATTTGTGCTGCGTTTAATCGGTACACGTCAGCTTAAACAAATTGCATATGCTCAATTGTCAACGGCCTTATCGGGTTTAAAAGCCAAGTGTGCACCGTTAAATTTTGAACAACGTAAAGCGGTGGCTGAACAAGCTTTATTACGTCAAATTGCAGCAGAACGTGCTTCTGCAGACAAAGGTGTATCGGTATTAGGTACCATTGCTTCATTGGCGCCATTTGTCGGCTTATTTGGTACAGTATGGGGTATTTTCCATGCCTTGGTTGCCGTAGGTAAGAGCGGTCAAGCCGGCTTAGCACAAGTGGCAACGCCTGTGGGTGAAGCTTTAATCATGACTGGTTTTGGTTTGGCTGTGGCGATTCCTGCGGTGATTGCTTACAACATCTGCATGCGTTTTAATAAAACCTTAAACAACGAATTGCAAGATCATGCACATAGCTTGTTAATTGATACCATGTTGCAACAAGATAGCAGCGTTAAAACTGAAGCAAGTGTTGCGCAAAAAGGTTTAGTTGGAGGTCAAGCTTAATGGCTTTTCAATTGGGTGAAGACAACGATGCAGGCATGAATGAGATGAACCTCATTCCGCTTATCGATATTATGTTGGTATTGATGATCATCTTTTTGGTGACAGCCACTGTTGCTAACCCATCAATTCCATTAACTTTGCCACAAACCACTGCTGAAATTGTTGATTTACCGCCTGAGCAAATTCAAGTGAGCATCAATGCCAATGGCGATGTGGCTTGGGATGATCAAGTGGTGACTCTTGCTGAATTAGAGCAACGCTTAACAGATGCCGGTCAAGCTGAGCGTCAGCCGACGGTCATTTTAAAAGCCGACAAAGACGCACGTTATGATATGGTTGCACAAGTGATGTCTCGGGCGAGTGGAGCCGGACTCACCGATATTGCCTTTGCAACGGATAACTAAAAAAAAGCGCCCATGTGGCGCTTTTTTTAGGCTTAAAATTTAAGCTCAATCACGATCTAAAATTTTTGCCAAAGGAATTGAGAGCTTGGCGGCCAAATAGTCATCGGCATCAATTAAAGCTGGGCCTAATTTTTTCATCCATTCATCATCTGGGTGAATGTTGCCTACATCCTTACGCTGCGGCAGGGCATAGGGTAATTGACTGTAAAACTGCCAAAAATTCACTTCGTTTAAATTGCGTGACAGTACATAGTCATTGTTGTCGGTACGCTGAATCAAATTTTGCTTTTCCATTAAATCTACATAGATGGGCCAATAGCCAATTTCTTCACGTCCTAATACGTCTAAAGCTTGTGCTTCGGTCACTGGCTTGCCTAATTTTTGTTTGCGGTAAAACAATTCTAAAATATCAAGCAACATAATGAGTGGATGACGCTTTTGTTCTTTTTGCGAACTAAAAGCGGTCATTGCAAAACTGACCTCAACACCCAATAAAATAATGTTCCATGATAGGTAAATCCACAGTAAGAAAATAGGTACAGCAGCAAAAGCGCCATACACCAACTCATAACTGGTGAAATTAGACATGACAAAACCAAACAGATTTTTTAAAGCCTCAAAAACGATGGCACTAAATGCTGCCGCCACCAAAGCAGATTTAAGTGGCACATTACGATTGGGAATGGTCCAATATAAAATAAAAAAGCCAAGTAGCGTTAAGCCAAAGGAAATACACCACAGTACAAAGGCACCATTTAATTCATAACCGGCAAAGTTGTTGCTTAAAATATTCATAGATGCAACAGCAGATGAAATTACAAAAGCACTGCCCAGTAAAATCGGGCCAAGCGAAATAATGGTCCAATAGCGCATAAAGCCCATAATGCCACCACGGGTTTCTTGTACTCGCCAAATTCGATTAAACGCAGTTTCAATGCTGGTGAGCATCATTACTGTGGTAATAAATAAGAACAACACACCAATCACGGTTAAATTACTGGATTTATCAGCAAAGGCGCTTAAAGCTTTGTCAAAGGCAATGGTGGTTTTAGGCAACAAATTGCTATAGATCAGTTGTTGAATCTGTTGTCGTGCAGGTTCTAAGGCTTTAATGGATGAGATAATTACCAAAAATACCGTCAGCATCGGTACAACAGCAAACAAAGTGGTATAAGTCAGTGAGCCTGCATGATCGCGACATTGATCTGCTTCAAAACGACGAATCACAAATAACGTAAACTGGAACCAAGTGTGATCATAGAAGGGCAGTTTCTTTAAATACTTTTCTAACATAGCCAAGACATCTCAATTTTTTTAATACGTTTGTCCATTTTTCGCCTTAAGCTTAACCAAAAATGGCTAAAAATACCGTATAGTTTTCTTTTTTTGAGCTTTATTATGATAAATCAGCCTTATGTTTTGGTGCTGTATTACAGCAAATATGGCGCAACTAAACAGCTCGCCCATTTGATTGCCGATGGCATTGAAGCCACTGGTATGCAGGTTAAAATTCGTACTGTTCCCAGTGTTGCGACTGTTGTCACCGAAGCTCAAGCCAGTATTCCAGATGAAGGCGATATTTATTGTACTTTAGATGATTTAGCCAATTGTGCGGGTTTAGCTTTAGGTTCACCTACTCGTTTTGGCAATATGGCAGCTGAAATGAAATATTTTTGGGATCAAACCACCAGTTTATGGTTAAGTGGTGCATTGCACGATAAACCAGTGTGTGTGTTCACGTCATCAGGCTCGATGCATGGTGGTCAAGAAAGTACTTTATTGAGTATGTTACCGCCACTTTTTCATCATGGTATGCTCATTTTAGGCTTAAACAATGCCCATCCTGCATTATCTCATACCAAAACGGGTGGTACACCTTATGGGGTCAGTCATGTCAGTGGTGCGCGACATGATCAAAGTATCAGTGCAGATGAAAAAGCCCTGTGCATTGAGCAAGGGCGGCGTTTGGCACAGCTAGCGAAAAAGCTGTGTGCTTAATAAAGGGTGAGTCTTAGACTCACTTTTTTTGATCTGTTGAGGAATCTTGAGTAATCAGTTCAGCCTTAAAGCGCTTTTTGCACGCTAAGCAGCGAAAATCTGCAAATAAGTTACGATCTACCATAACACCGGCTTTTTTGCCCAATAAATTGCCCAAAATACCACCGGTGACACCGACGGTAATCGCACCTACAAATGTACCAATTGTGCCGCCTACAATTACACCTAAGGGTCCTGCTGCCACAGCGCCAATTGCAGCACCTGTTGAGGCACCAGTTGCTGCGCCACCCACTGTACCTGCGGTGGCACCTGCTGAGGCCGCGAGCCAACTGCCTGCGGTTTTTAAGCCACCCTCATGGTCACGTTGCTCGATTTGATCACTACCACACTTTGGACACTGCATAGGTTTTTCCATAAACGTTGAACACAACAACAGACATGAAATAATAAAGAACAATGCACAAAAAGTGTATGCTTAAATTGTCCTATCAAGATATGGCTTAAATGCTAAAGAAAAAAAAGAGCGCTTATGCACTCTTTTTTTAAGTTTGGCTTAATCGCGAACAAATTCTACACTGCCATTGCTAAGTGACTTAACACGCGCTAATGATTCTACGCGGTAGCCTTTTTCTAGCAAAATATCACGACCCGGTTGGAATGATTTTTCAATCACAATACCAATACCAACCACTTCAGCTTGAGCTTGATGAATTAAATCAGCTAAACCCAATGCAGCTTGACCATTGGCTAAAAAGTCATCAATCACAAGCACTTTGTCGCTCGCGCTAATGTGCTTGTTTGAAATTGCAATGGTGCTTTCGGTTTGCTTGGTAAAAGAGAATACTTTTGAGCGGTATAAGTCATCTTTTAACGTTAAAGATTGATACTTACGTGCAAAAATTACCGGTACATCAAGTTCAAGACCTGCCATCACCGCAGGCGCAATACCTGATGCTTCAATGGTAATAATTTTAGTAATACCGGCATCTTTAAATAAACGCGCAAATTCTTGACCAACTTGTTGCATTAATTTTGGGTCAATCTGATGGTTTAAGAATGAATCAACCTTTAAAACTTGATCAGAGAGTACAATACCTTCAGCCAAGATTTTCTGTTCTAGTGCATGCACGGGGAGTATCCTCTAAGGAGTGGGTGCTCATTTAAGCAAACGGCTATTGTAAAAAGCACCCCGAAAAATGCAAGTATTAATTGCGAGGACCTTGATAGCCAGTTAAAGATAGACCATAAGAAGTTTTACCATCTTGATGGGTGACTTTAACTGGTAAATAGTCAAGTTCGGGCGCTAACCAAAAAATCGTACCGCGATTGGGTTTAGTGGGTTTTAAGATCACTTTAACCGTATCAAAAGTGCCGTAATTGGTGCTGACACGTTCAGTACCTTGTTTGATAAAGCGGCGCGCTTCGACTTCTTTGGCATCGGCAATTAAATAACTTGATTTTAAACCTGAGCCTTTTAAATCTTCACGTAACTGCAATTCGGCATTGAGTTCATCTAAGACATTGGCTTGCCATGCAAATGAACGAGGCTTGTCATCTTTTTTAGTGTTAATCAGTTTTTTGCTTGGGTTAAATTGAATGCTCATTGTGTTGTTATGCACCAATATTTTACTGGTACGGCTAAAGCTTGAAGAGGTGATTTTGCCGTTATTCAAGCTAAAGCGGCTAGTTTCAGAGGCAGAAGCAATTCCACCGGCTTTGGCGCTAAACACATAGGTCCATGTATTGCCTGAGCGAGCTAAATTACGTGTTGCCGAGCCCATATTTTTGCCGTTATAGCTAAATTGGTAAGTAGCGTGGAATGGACTCATGGCAAACGCTGAGTTGGCACTCAACAGCAAAGCAGAAGCACTCAGCGTTGTAAGCAGCAATTTTTTTAGTGAAGTTGCCATAAGTAATATTTCCTATGCATAATATTTATACAGCAATATTATGCACTTAGATTATGGATAAAAAATTTCAATTTGAGTGAAAACTGTAGCTTTATGTAGGTTGTGCTACCTAGTTGTGCAAAAAATAACAGTTATTTTTGCTTAATAGGCGTCACGCTATTGTCGTGGCTTACCTCTTCACTTGCTTGATGTGTGTGTTGTTCTTCAGATATTTTGTTCATTAATGCCATTAAGTTGACATTGCCCATTACCACAATTTGCGCTTCTCGTAGTTCTGCATGATTGATATTGACCTTGCTTAAAGTGTCAATAATAGAGCGGTTTTTACCTAACCAACGGTTTAAGTCTAAATACAGTAAATCATCTTTAACGTCGAGCACTTCAAATTTTTGTAAAATTGGACCTAAAGGATCTTTTTTTAATACTTTATGGTAAAAGAATAAGGCACTTTGTACGCCCCATTGGTACATTTTATTGGGATATTTGGCATCTAAAATTTGAGTATTGCTGATTTGCTCAAAGACAATCAATTGCTTGGTTTTATTGAGTTCCATTTGCAACAATTTTAAATCCACCGACAAGGTCAGTTGCATGCCTTTAACGTCAATTGACGCATATAGGCGTAGCCAATCGTCATGTAAATCAGCATGTAAATCTTTAAGTAGCCCAACATTATCGGTTACAAAGCGTTGAAACGTAGCATTTAAAAACACTTGCGACAGTGCAAATTCACGTTCATCTTCAATAAATCCTTCAGCCTTTTGGTACACTTGGCGAAGGCGGTTAGAAATATTGTTTATGAGTGATTGCATAATAGGAATCCTGGCTGTCGGTCATGATATTGATAATTTTTTGAGTGTAGCAAAATTCTGCTTAGGGTTTTAGGCTACAATAATGTGCTGTAATCTATAAAAATATCTGTGGCTATGCTGTTCTTATACTGTATTTCTGCACTTTAGGGAATTAGGCTTTTTGTCGGTTTAATGTATGCTAAAAAAAATGACACCCTTACAGCAGCCATGGTGGCAAGATCGGCTCTTTATGATGATGGTGGCATGCGCTGTGATCTTGCATTTAGCCTTGCTTTCGGTGCAATTTGCTATGCCAACCACACCCGATCAAGCCGTTAAAGAAATCGCGATTAGTATTCGTCCAAGCAGTGATCAAATTGAGCATAGCGATTTTTTAGCCCAAGCCGATCAACAAGGCGCGGGTACTTTTCGTGAAGCGCATCGTATTGCGAGCCAAAGCCTTGAGCGTCAATCTCATAGCAGTCAAGGTCAGCATTTGTCTGAACAGCACACTATTGAACAACAAGCACAGTCTAAAACCAGTCATGATCAACAAATTTTAATGACCACTTTAAGTTGGCAAAAACAGCATCAACAAGATCGGGTACAAGAAAAAGTTGACCAGTTGCAGAGTCAGTATCAACAGCAAGCGGCGATGATTGCCGGTATTGAAGCTGAATATTTAGAACAACAGCAAAATTTTAGCCGCCAACAAAAAATCAAAACTGTGAATGGGATTCATGCCAAGGCTGATCCTGCGGCAGGCTATTTAGAAAAATTTCGTAAGAAAGTTGAATTTTATGGCAACCGTGACTATCCGCTAGAAGCACAACAGTTAGGTTTGGCAGGCGAAGTACGCTTAATGGTGATTTTGGCAAGCAACGGCAAAATTATGGCGCTACGCTTATTGGAAAGTTCAGGTTACGCCGTGCTTGATGAAGCCGCTAAAGCTTCGGTACGTAAAGCTGCACCTTTTCCGCGCTTTGACGCAGGCTTACAAGACATTGAAGAATTAAGAGTGGTGCGTACCTGGCGCTTTGACCCTGCCAATGCAGAGTTTGAAGTGAAATAAAAAAGCGAGCCGAAGCTCGCTGGTTTTTAATCGTGTTCTAAATAGGGATTAGCAAGACCCAATTTGGCTAAAATCTCAATTTCCAAAGCTTCCATTTCTTCAGCTTCTTCATCTGAGGTTTCATGGTCATAGCCCATTAAATGCAGCGTACCATGCACCAACATATGGGTGAAATGTTCAAGCGGTGCTTTATGTTGCTCAAAGGCTTCTTCAAGCACCACCGGAATACAAATCACTAAATCGCCAATCGGGAAGCTGTCTAACACTGCCGCCATTTCATCAGGTAAATCGCTTGGAAAAGACAATACATTGGTAGGTTTATCTTTTTGACGATACTCAAGATTAAGCTTATGACTAGCTTGATTGTCTACACAGGCAATGCCAATGTCACAATCACTTTGTGTTTCGATGTAGCGTAGTGTGGTTTCTACAACTTTTTTGATATAAGCGCGCTTGAGTACAAGCTCAGGCGCGTTAAATTCTTGTTGTAGCGAGAGACTGATTTTCAAAACAGATCCTTTATCTTAATGCTGCTGATCAGCTTTGGCATCATTTTCTGCAACTAAGGCGTGTTGTAGGGCTTTGCGTTGCTCACGCTCGGCAGTACTTAAACGTTGCTGCTCACTGTCCCATCCTTCGTAGGCTTCAACAATTTTTTGTACCAATTGATGACGCACCACATCGCGAGAATGGAAACGTGTGATATGAATTTCTGGAATTTTATCAATGACACGTAAAGCATGTGCCAAACCTGATTGTTGACCGCGCGGTAAATCTACTTGAGTGACGTCACCGGTAATCACAGCACGCGAACCAAAACCTAAACGCGTTAAAAACATTTTCATCTGTTCAGGGGTGGTGTTTTGTGCTTCATCTAAAATCACAAACGAGTGATTAAGGGTACGACCACGCATATAAGCCAGTGGTGCAACTTCAATCACTTGGCGTTCAATTAGTTTAGCGACTTTTTCAAAACCGAGCATTTCATATAAAGCGTCATACAATGGACGTAAATATGGGTCGATTTTTTGAGTGAGATCACCGGGTAAAAAGCCAAGTTTTTCACCCGCTTCAACCGCAGGACGCACCAATAAAATACGCTGAATTTCGTTGCGTTCCAACATATCCACGGCAGCAGCCACGGCAAGATAAGTTTTACCTGTACCTGCCGGACCAATACCAAATGAAATGTCGCTTTGTAAAATACGTTGCACATAGCGTTTTTGGTTGGCACCACGTGGGTTAATACGCCCTTTACGGGTTTGTAACCACACATGTTCTAAAGCGCTGTGCTCCTCAGAAGTATCCTCTTGTAGCTCGCGATCGGTCTGACTGCCTTGGATCATAATATGCAAAGTATTGGCACTGATCGGTTGGCTTTCGGCTTCATCATGCAAGCTTTGCAACAGCACTTCGGTGCTTTCGACTGCTGCAATTTCCCCATCGACAAAAAAACTGTCACCACGATGGGAAATTTGTACATTTAAGCGTTGTTCAATTTGCTTTAAGTGACCGTTATATGCACCCAGCATATTTTGTAAACGGTCCATTGAAATGCCGGGAAAATTTACTGTACGTCGAATCGTTGCAGTCAAGAGAATTCCTTTAGATATCGTTATTATGGCAGTAGCTTTACCTTACGCCACGTCAGGCTCAAGATTCAAGAGCTCACCATAAACTAAATTTAAAGTTTTAATCTCAGTGATTTCAATCTCAGCAAAACGACCCACCCATGATGGATCACCAATAAAGGTCACATAACGGGTATTGTCGGCTGTACCAACCAAAAGATTAGGATCTTTATCAGAGACTTTTTCAATTAATACACGTTGAATACTACCGAGCATCGCATCTGTTTTATCAATACTTGAGCGTTTAATCCATTGTTGAACTTTGGCTAAACGATCTTTTTTCACCTCTTCAGGCGTGGTATCTTCAAGCTCTGATGCGGGTGTACCCGGACGCTTTGAATAGATAAAGCTATACGAGTGATCAAAGTCTAAATCTTTGATAAATTGGAAAGTTTCTTCAAAGTGTTCATCGGTTTCGCCAGGGAAACCAATAATAAAGTCACTGGATAAATGCATATCCGGACGCACGGCACGTAATTTTTTGATCTTTTCAATATATACATCAATGGTGTGGTTGCGCTTCATACCTTGCAATACAGCGTTTGAACCACTTTGCACTGGTAAGTGTAAATGCGACACCATTTGTGGCAAGTCACGGTAGCACTGAATTAAATCATCGTTAAATTCAAGCGGGTGCGACGTGGTGTAACGTAAACGTCCAATGCCCGGAATTTCTGCAACAAGACGTAACAAATCGGCAAAGGTACAAATCTGCCCATCAAAGGTTTCGCCACGATAACCATTGACGTTTTGACCCAATAAAGAAATTTCACGCACACCTTTTTCAGCTAAAGTGGCAATCTCAGCCAAGACATCATCTAAAGGACGTGATACTTCTTCACCACGGGTATAAGGCACCACGCAGAATGAACAGTATTTTGAACAGCCTTCCATGATTGACACAAAAGCTTTATAACCTTCCACACGGGGTTCAGGTAAGAAATCAAATTTTTCGATATCAGGAAATGAGATATCTACCAATTTAATTTTTTCTTTTTTTGGCTTTTCAACTTGATCAAAATGTTGATCGAGCATTTGTGGTAAACGGTGCAAAGTTTGTGGACCAAATACCATATCTACATAATTGGCACGTTTTTGAATGTTATCGCCTTCTTGCGATGCCACACAGCCACCCACACCAATAATTAAATCTGGATTCTTTTCTTTGAGCTTACGCCAACGCCCAAGCTCTGAGAATACTTTCTCTTGGGCTTTTTCACGAATAGAACAGGTATTCATGAGCAAAATATCGGCGTCTTTGGGGTCTGTAGTAAGCACGTAACCGTGCGAATCGCCCAACAGATCTGCCATACGATGACTGTCATACTCATTCATCTGACACCCTTGGGTTTCGATATACAGTTTTTTCACTGATCCATCGACTAAGGTGTGCTGTGGCTGGGTAACAGTGTTTTCTGAGGCAGCTGGGGCAGCAGAAGGAGTGAAGGTTTGAACCGTCATGTAGGCTCCTAATAATAAGCAAATAAAGCACGGCGCATTTGGGGTTTAAACCCACAATGTGGCAAAATTACCAAGCCATGCACGTGAAATGAAAGGCGCATATTTTAACAGGAAATTTTAGCAAACGGACAGCGCTAATTGGCTTTGGCATCAGATTGATTTATGGATAAAAAATGTCTGAAAATTAATATTGCGTAATCATCAGGTTACACAACTCAACACAAGATGTGATTCAGACTCATTAAACTAACCAAAATGATGAGTAAAATAACTCAGGCGATACCCACATGATCAAGCAGCAGCGTATGTCTACCTTCAGCACACACAAAAAACATTTAAAATGGACATTAGGGGGCGTGGCATTGGCAATGGCAGGCTGTGCTTCGGCTGCAGATGAACAGTTTCATGACGCACTACGCGCTGCCAACGCGGGTAACACCGAATTGTTAAGACAGTATCAGGTGTCTATGCAAAATGATGTGTTGGGTTATTATCCTGAATATTGGTTGCTTAACCGTAATTTAGCCACGCAAAGCCCCAATGCGATTATGAGTTTTGCACAGCGTTATCCTCATTCTGCGATGGCTGAGAAACTCAGTGCCGATTATGTAGAAGAAAAAGTCAAACACAGTGATTTTGTCAGTGCTGCACCTGTGTTGCAATATGTCAGTAATGCCGATCGGGCAGAGAGCTGTGCGATTGCACAAGTGCGTGCCCAAACAGGCGATCCTTTAGTATTTGCAGAATATAAAGATGTGTGGCTGACCACTAACACCCAACCTGAATCTTGTAATGGCTTAGGACGTATGATGCTGTCCAGCCCACTCATGACAATCAAAGATCGTGAGCAGCGTTTATGGGTGCAATTGCGCGCAGGTCAAGCCGGTCAAGCGATTGCCACAGCGCAAAGTATGAATGTAAGTTTAGCACTTGCGCAGCTCAATCAAATTCAAGCCAATCCACTTAATTATTTATGGTCAGCTCCCAAAGTGAGCACTGCCGATCATGCTTATTTAGTCTATGCCATGGGGCGTTTGGCCGATAGTAATTTAGAAACAGCATTGTCTTCAGTGCAACGTGCAGCCGAGGGCGTGCCTCAAGATGTGCAGCGCGCTTTATACCGCGCCGTGGGTTACATTGGTGGCACAACGGTCATGAAAAATAACTTTAAACCTGAAGTGATTCAGTATTTAGATGCCAGCTACGGTTTGCCATTTAGCCCAGAAGAATCTGAGATTTATGCTCGTCAAGCGATTCGCTTTAGCAATTGGGAAGGGGTAATTCGTGCTATTGATGGCATGAGTGTCAATCAACGCCAAGAAGATCGTTGGCAATATTGGTTGGCGCGTGCTTCTGAACAACGTGGCGATAAACAATCTAAACGTATTGCACAAGAAATTTATAAACGCTTAGCACAAGGTGATGATTACCATAACTTACTTGCACAAGAGCGTGTAGGGCAGGCGGCTAAGTTGCCAATAAGCGTAGAGCCAAGTCAAAGTGATGTGATGCGTTTAAGTCAAGATATTCATTTTAATCGCGCTTTTAATTTGCGTCAGATTGGTGCCAATGACAGTTATGTCAATCGTGAGTGGAATTGGGCGGTGCGCCAAGCCTATTTAAAGCAAGATGATGGTTTGTTATTGGCAGCTGCTAAACGCGCCACCGATATGAGTTGGTATGACCGCGCCATTTATGCTGCAGATCGTACACATCAAAAACATAACTATAATTATCGTTATGCGATGCCACACAAAAATTTAGTCACTCAACATAGTTATAGTGCAGGGATTGATCCGGCGTGGGCATATGGCTTAATGCGCCAAGAAAGTCGTTTTAATACCGCAGCTCGCTCACATGTTGGTGCAGGTGGCTTAATGCAAATCATGCCAGATACTGCAAAATTAGTGGCTAAAAATATGGGTGAAGCCTATAACCCTGCGGCTTTAACCGACCCCAATACCAATTTACGTTATGGCACATTTTATTTGTCTATGATTCAAAAGCAATTGAGTCAAAATGCTGTATTAGCGACAGCAGGCTATAACGCAGGACCAAATCGTGCGCGCCGTTGGCAGCCAGAACAACAGGCTTTAGCTGCTGATCAATACACTGAATCAATTCCTTTGTTAGAAACGCGTGACTATGTCAAACATGTGATGACTAATGCTACCCACTATGGTGCATTGTTGGGTCAAGGTTTAAAACCACTGAGTCAACGTATGCCAACCATCCCAATGCGTATGGTGAGTCCATAGGTTTGAGAATGAATGCTGTAAAATATTGGTCAGGCATTGCAGTAATGGGCTTATATGGTTGGAGTCATGCATATGCGGGTACTCCAGCCACCGGCTATGTCATGCATATTCAGCTGACCCCTGCCATGTGTGATTTAAGTGCCACTGAAAGTAAAAAACGTAAATGTTTAGAGGGCTACTCGCTCAACATTGCAGGTTTGTACCCTGAAAAAATATCTGCGCATTGTCAGAGCAGCTCTTCAGCAAATTTACCGCTGTTACAGGCTAAAGTTGTGGCACGCGTAATGCCAGATGAGGCGGCACGCGTGCATTTATGGCGCAGTATTGGGGGGTGCGTTCCTATGAATGCCAGTCAATATTTTCGTACAATTATTAACTATGCCGACCATTTGAAAGTTCCTAATGATTTATCTCATGCTGAGACCTATCAGGTCTCGGCGGCGTATATTCAGCAACGTTTTAGTAAGTTAAATCCAAGATTGCCGGCTAAGGCGATTCACTTTCAGTGTCAGCAACAGCGTAAAAGTAGCTACTTAACTGAAATTCGGGTGTGCTATAAGCCCAATGGTCAATACAAGGCTTGTCCTGCTGATGTGCAGTCAAATTGTCCAAGTCACTATTACATAAAAGGTGCGTACTGAGTTTTTTGGCAAATTTATTTATATTTCCTATCATACTTTTGGTGAAATGCATTGCCTTTTACATGCATCTGTCAAAGTATTGGAGTACAATCTTTGCCGTTTATGCTTATTAAGATTAAATACAACTGCTATTTAATCATTATGATGACGATCCTCAATTGGAGATAATTACATGAAGCAACCTGTTCGCGTTGCCGTTACTGGCGCTGCTGGTCAAATCGGTTACAGCCTATTATTCCGTATCGCTAGCGGTGAAATGTTGGGTAAAGACCAACCAGTTATTCTTCAATTATTAGAAATTCCTGTTGAGAAAGCTCAACAAGCGCTTCAAGGCGTGATGATGGAACTTGATGACTGTGCATTCCCACTTTTAGCGGGCATGATCGGTACTGATGATCCTAAAGTTGCGTTTAAAGATGCTGACTACGCGCTTCTTGTAGGTTCACGTCCACGTGGTCCTGGTATGGAACGTGCTGATCTTCTTAAAGTAAACGGTGAAATCTTCATCGGTCAAGGTAAAGCACTCAACGAAGTTGCAAGCCGCGACGTTAAAGTTCTTGTTGTAGGTAACCCTGCTAACACGAATGCTTACATTGCAATGAAATCTGCGACAGATCTTCCTGCTAAAAACTTTACAGCAATGTTACGTCTTGACCACAACCGTGCGTTAACTCAACTTGCTCAAAAAGCAAATGTTGCAGTATCTGACATTAAAACAATGACTGTTTGGGGTAACCACTCTCCAACCATGTATGCTGACTACCGTTTTGCAACTGTAAACGGCGAAAGCTTAAAAGACAAAATCAACGATGCTGCTTGGAATAAAGATGTGTTCCTTCCAACTGTTGGTAAACGTGGTGCTGCGATCATCGAAGCACGTGGTTTATCTTCTGCTGCATCTGCTGCAAACGCTGCAATCGATCATATGCGTGATTGGGCGCTTGGTACAAACGGCGAATGGGTTACTATGGGTATTCCTTCTGACGGTTCTTACGGTATTCCTGAAGGCGTAATGTTCGGTTTCCCTGTAACTTGCGAAAATGGCGAATACACGATCGTTCAAGGTCTTGAAATCGACGAATTCAGCCGTGAGCGTATCAACTTCACTCTAAATGAGCTTGAAGAAGAACGTGCAGCAGTTGCTGACATGCTTAACTAATTTAGCGTTAAGCTAAGTTAGAAAAAGCACTCCTCTTGGAGTGCTTTTTTTGTACAAAAAATAACATGCAAATCTATAATATTCAGCATAAGCTCAAAACGCCACATGTTAATTTGAATACCCATAAAGCTGAGGAGCTGTTTGAATGTTAGATATGGATGTAACTCAAGAATTACTATTTCAACAATTGGGTTTAGACAGTAGCCCAGAGGCAATAGAGCAATTTATTGCTACACATCAATTAGATATAAATACCCCTATGCATCAAGCTGACTTTTGGACAACATCACAAAAAGATTTTTTAATTAGTCATTGGAAAAAAGATGATGAATGGGCAATGGTGATTGACCAACTCAATGAACAAATGCACGCACAGTAATTATTGCTCACAAAAACACACAATAAACCTAGTCAAAGTGCTAGGTTTTTTTTAAGCTTTCTTATAAGTTATAAGAATAATAAATTAAAGATAAACTGATAAGAGGCGCTCATTATGCAAACTAAACCATCTTTAGAGCTGCTATTTGCCCAACTTGGCTTGGCCAACAGCCCTGCTGCCATTGAACTTTACGTACGTACGCATCAATTGCCTGCAAGTGTGTCTTTACATGACGCAGCATTTTGGAATAAAGGACAACGTTCTTTGCTCATTAGTCATTTGGTGCAAGATGATGATTGGGCAATTTGGGTCGATGAACTTAATCAGCAATTGCATATGGATGCACACAAATTACAAACTGCATAAAAAAATGCCTCAAGTGAGGCATTTTTTTTAGTGCAGTTTTTGCTTTAACACGTTCATAAACCACGCTTGTTCGCGATATGCGCTAAAACAAGGATGCTGCTGTACCAGTTCAAAGTCAAAGTCTTTGCGCTTACTGTATTTGGTCAACCAATGACGTGTCATGGCAGGTTCTTCTTTAACAGCCGAAGCATATGCTAAAAAGAACAACACATCGCCGTGATCTGCATGGCTTAAGGGTTTCATGATTTGTTGAGTAATCAAGGCATAACGCTTTTCACGCGTGAGCTCAAAATACAACATATAGGCTTTGGCCAAATGCAGGGATAAATTGAGATAGGTATCCAGTGGCATTTCTTCAAATTCAACGCGACCTTGTTCAAGCAGCACAATCGCTTCTTGTAAAAAGTGATGCTGCTCTTGGGTCACACAGCTTAAAGTGACCAATTGTAAGCGTAGATCGCCACGTTCTAAGGCAAGCTCAGGAGTATTGCCTTGTAAGAACAATTGATCTGTCTCACCAATACGTTGAATAATCTGTTTGGTGGTCATACGCATTGGCTGATTCCTCAAATGTTTTGCAGTGTGTTAGCTATTATGAGGTTGCTTTTCAAAATTTAAAGCACTAAAGCATACTGTGGTCGCTACGTAACCAAGCGGTAATGGATAAACGCTGCTGTTGCGCGGGTAAAACTTCATGTAATAAATCACTTTGAAACAAGGCAATACGATTGGGCTGAGGCTGAATAATATGCCAATTGCCGTGTTTATCTTGTAAGCGTAGTTGCCCGCCAAAATCATCTTGCCAAGTTTGGTGTAGATAATAAACGCTTGAAATCATACGGCCATTTTTACCTTGAGGGTTGTCACGATGCAGTGCATAAAACTCCCCCGCGTTATAACAGGCAAAATGCGCCTCTACATCTTTAATACCTAAATAAAATGCGCGGTTCAATTGTTGTGCTAATGCCAATAAGGTTTGACTGTGTTGATCGGCAATTGTAAATTCAGGACCGAGCCATAAAATATGATCACTGCGAATATCACTGACCACGCCATTTTGAATGGCCGCTTGGCGAAATTGCTGTAGATGCTGTAAACATTCGCCCACTACAGCATGTTGATATTGTTCTGAATAAGCAGCGTCAATTAACGTAAAACCATGTTCATCTAAATCATCTAAAATACGTTCAATATTCCAATGAACCGGCAGTTGTGTAACTTGCATAGATCAACTCACGCAACATGATAAAAGAGGTGAGCTATTCTAGAGCAAGAATCGGCTCGGAAAGAAATACTTTTTCATGCTAAAATATGCATTGATCTTAGGAATGAAAGAAACATGAATTACCGACACCATTTCCATGCAGGCAACTTTGCCGATGTCATGAAGCACGTTTTATTGCTTCAGATTTTGACTCGCCTCAATCAAAAAGATAAGCCATATCGTTATATCGATACGCATGGCGGTGCGGGTAAATATGATTTATCAACCTCAGCTGCACAAAAATCAGGTGAGTTTCTTACCGGTATTCATCGTTTGGTGAAACTAGATGAGTCAATTAAACGCAATGCGCCTGAGGGTGTAAAACAGTATTTAGATATTGTTGAAAAAATGCGTGAAGGTTCAGGCAAAGGTGCATATCCAGGTTCGCCGTGGTTTGCTTTAGAAGGCATGCGTGAAACAGATAAAGCCACGATTTTTGAAATGCAACGTGATGTGTTTCAACAGCTTTATATGAACATTCGTGACCGCCGTGCAGGTTTACACGAGCGTGATGCCTACGAAGGTTTATTGGGTGTAATCCCACCTAAAGAAAAACGTGGCATGGTAATGATTGATCCGCCTTACGAACTTGAACGTAAGGATTTCCCACAGTTGGTAGAATTAATTGTAGCAGCTTATAAAAAGTGGCCTACAGGTTGTTTTGCCATTTGGTATCCAATTAAAGACCGTGCCATGATTGAACGTTTTGAGAAAAAAATGTTTAAAACAGGTATTCGTCGTCAGTTGGTTTGTGAAGTATGTGTGTGGCCAGATGATACACCAGTGGGCTTAAATGGCTGTGGTTTGTTGGTGATCAATCCACCTTGGAAATTCTCTCAAGATGCCGATGAAGCTCTACAGTGGTTATTCCCGCATTTACGTATGAGCGAAAATGGCGGTCACGCAGCAGTACGTTGGTTGGTTGGCGAATAAGCACCAACCCTTAAGTTAGAGATACATGGTTACACTTAGGACAGAAAATAATGACAAATCAATCGAAGCCTGAAGGAGAATATAGTTCTCAAGATCACGATCATGATGGGATTACCTTTGAAGTGGTGGAAGAAGAACAAACTCAAGAAGGGCAAAAGGTGAAACGTCGTGGAATCTATCTGTGGCCGAACCTGATTACAACCGCAGCGTTGTTATCAGGCTTTTATTCAATTATTGCCAGTATGAATGGCGAATTCCAACAAGCCATTTATGCAATTTTTGTGGCAGCCTTGTTAGATGGTTTAGATGGGCGTGTTGCGCGTGCCATTGGTGCGCAAAGTGCGTTTGGCGAACAATTTGACTCACTCTCAGATTTGTTGGCTTTTGGTGTTGCGCCTGCCATCTTAATGTACAGTTGGAGCCTAAATGATCTTGGTCGTTTAGGCTTGGCAGCATGTTTTGTCTATACCGCTTGTGCAGCGTTTCGTTTGGCACGTTTTAATGTGCAAATTGGTGTGGTCGATAAACGCTATTTTATTGGAGTTGCAAGTCCACTTGCGGCCATCATCATGGTGACTTTGGTTTGGGTGGGTTTAAATACCCCTGAAATTTTTGATTTAAGTGATATTGGTGTGCAGACCTTAAATGCGGTGTCTATTGTAGTGGCAGGTTTATTAATGATCTCCAATATTAAATACTATTCGTTTAAGACTGTAGATCGTAAACGTGTGCCATTTGCTGTGTTGCCGATTGCTGTGTTTATCTTGGCTGCAATTACTTATAATATCCCTGTGGGTATTTTGGTACTTTCTGTGATTTATGCATTATCGGGTTTTGTCACCACCTTTATGGCGAGAAAAAACCCTGTGGCATAGCAAGAAAAGGAGCTTGATATGCAATTGTTTCAGGATTTAATTAATCGTGCTAAACAATTTAATCAGGCTCCTACATGCCCCAAGCAGCTACATGCCCAACAAGGGCGTTATAAAATTATTCATCAAGCACTTAAAATCCCCAATCTTCCCGCACCATTACATTATCTTAATTTTTATAGCCTGATTGGGCAGCCACGCGCCCCGATTTTTGAGCAATCTCATCTTAATATCACCCAACCTCTTGATGTAGCAACAGTATTGGTGAGTACCAGTATGCATAGCATTGGGCATTTTCATGCTTACGATATAAAACAACAATTTGAATATCAGGACAGCCTATTTAACTTTGATGGACGTGAAATCTTGTCAGCTCATTTGCCTGATATACATTTCACGCGTACCGACGATGAGCTTAGCCTTGATTTGAATATTGAAACTTTAGATTCAGGACAGTGCTTTTATCAGCTGCCTTGGTCATTGGGACAATTTTGGTCATTAAGTTGCCAATGTGTTGGTCAGCTACATTATGCAGGACAGACCTATCCGATTAACCAACGTGGTGTTCTAGAATATGCACGTAGTATGAACTTTGCGTATTTTCCCTTCGCATTTTATGTGTATCAGCTTATTGAGTTGAGTGATACACAGCAAATTATGCTGTTGCAGTTAAGGGATCAATTTAATTCAATCTTGTATTCACGTTTATATGTAAAAGACTTTGAATCTGATCAAGTCCAAGTATATGACCGGCATCTTGAGCTGCATATTGCTCGTGTTTATCCCTTAGTGAAAACACCTAACCATCAAAGTATGTATTTGCCTCGTAATTTTCATTGGCAACTCAACGATGCCAATCGAGTAATAGAAATTGCAGGAGAAAGTCGTGGAGATTTTAAATTTGGGTTGGGTGCAGGCTTTGTGGGGAGTTTTAGTTATCGGGTTGTTTTAGATGATCAAATTTTTGAAGGTGAGCATGCTTATTGTGAATATATTGACTGTCGCAGTTTGAAGTATCAAGAACTTAATCATCCTCAGAAAATAAGCGCTCAAATTGACGAAAGGATGAGTACAGTCTTTAAAAACACCAAAAATGATGAATAATTAGCCAATTAATCACTTTTAGTTATCTTTTTTTGTTTTAGGGGCTTGTTTAACTCAAAAAACTATCTATAATCGCCCTCCATCAGCAGCGCTTGTTTAAATTAATTAAAAAAAGTGTTTGACTCTTTTAAGATTAAGAGTA
>NZ_CANQLZ010000007.1 GCF_947624825.1 uncultured Acinetobacter sp. | reverse complement strand
TTGTGTGGTAACTCAACTGATGGCTCTAGTCCTCTTATTTTTCAAGTCAATTTCTTATCCGCGATTCGGGTTATATACGATTATTTTTTAATGCATATCAAACCCATCTTGATTATTAAAGGTAATAAACCCTATGAAACAATGAAGCTGATTCTTTGCCTATAAAGCACTCTAGGCATATTGTTATATATTCCCTATACTCAACTTAACAACTCACCAACAAGAACCAAGCTATGAAACTTAAAACACTTTTACTTACAGGCCTAACTTGCCTTTCAATTACTGCATGTACTTCTGCACCTAAAATTCCACAACTGCAAGCAGGTGTATTACAAGAAATTAGCAATCTAGAAGTCTATCCAGATACCAAAAACAATAAAGCCAAACTGACTAAACTTAAAGACAACTGTGTCATTGAATTTACTGGCTTTATGGAAGGCGGCAAAGTAATTGAACAATGGTCATTTTATGGCAATAACTTAATGTCAGGTGGCTCAGCAGTATTTGGCAAAGATGGTACAAGCACTGCAACTAAATTTGATTTGTATGATCAAGACAAACAAGCCAATTTTATGGCATTAAAAAATCATTTCCATAAAGACGCTTTAAATCAGTGTAAGTAAAAATCGATCGATCCCCGACTAAAATGGTTGGGGATTTTTTTGACCTAGATCGTCGTTGTATCAAATTAATGCAAAACCCGGCACATAAAATAATTAAATAAAATGAATAACTTATATTAAATTAAATCAAAAATTGGCTATAATTTACATAAAGTAAATCTAGTTTTTATAGGTTAGCGTTATGTCAAAATATGGTCTTTTTACAACATTCGTTGCAACGCTTGTATTGGCTTTTGCAACTAGCCAAAGTTTTGCATCAAGCCATGTGGTAAATTTAGAAACTGAATATGGCCATAACCCCAATCTACTAAGTGTGCTCAGCCATAAAGCTAAACAAACATGGCAAAATACCGCAGAAAAATTGGCTTCGGCACAGTTAAGCTTAGAACAAATTAAATTTAATCAGCAGCTCATAGAACTTGAAGCTAAAGCACAGGGTAAAAAAATCGTTCGTCCTGCGATTGTACAACTACCACTTACACCAATTGTCCATACAAACGTAAAACATCAGGCTTTAGCATCTACAGCATCTACAGCATCTACAGCATCTACAGCATCTACAGCATCTACAGCATCTACAGCATCTACAGCATCTACAGCACAGTCTGACGTTGGCATGATACAAGCTCAATCTACTTTAGCTTTAATGCAACAAATTCACCCAACCTTACCTAACAATTTTGTTGGTCAGCAATCAAGCAAAAAAGAGCCTCAAATTATTATTGAAGAAATCCCAATAGAAATTGAAGATGATTTATTAAAAACCTTACATCTATAACCTAAGCCGTGCATAGCACGGCTTATTGTTTTAATTGACTTGGCGAATAGGTTGTCCTTGTTGATATGCCAATAGGTTTTCAATCATTTGCGTCACAATACGTTGCCGTGCATCTACACTTCCCCATGCACTGTGCGGTGTAATGATTAAGTTAGGGATACTGTTATCTAACAAAAGATTGCCTGCTACAGGCGGCTCAACGCTTAAAACGTCTGTGGCAGCCCCTGCAATGCTTTTATTAATTAAAGCCGCTTTGAGTGCCGCTTCATTGACAATACCACCACGGGCACAATTAATTAAAAAGGCAGAAGGCTTCATCTTTGACAATTCTGCTTCAGCAATTAAATCACGGGTTTCGTCGGTCAGTGGACAATGTAAACTTAAAAAATCTACTTGTGCTAACAGCTCATTTAACGCCACACGCCCTTGTACTTCAGGACGGTTTGGCAATTGTGCCACTAAAATCTTCATACCAAAGGCTTCGGCAAGTTTAGCTACGGCTTGACCCAATTCACCAAAACCCACAATCCCTAAAGTTTTACCCGATAACTCACAGATCGGAAAATCAAGCAAACAAAATTGCTGCGCCTGCTGCCATTTACCGTCACGGACTGCACGGTCATATTTTAAAAATGAGGTGGCTAAATTCAGCATCAGCATTAAAGTATGTTGTGCCACGGCGGCTGTGCCATAGCCTTGACAATTACAGACCACAATGCCTTGGGCACGAGCTTGCGCTAAATCTACATTATTGGTGCCAGTGGCTGAAATTAAAATCAACTTAAGTTGTGGGCATTGCTTTAAGACAGCTGCGTCAAGTTTAACTTTATTGGTCATTACCACATCTACATTTTGAATGCGTGATAAGACGTCTTCTGGAGTGGTGCTTGCAAATAGCGCTAAGTGGCTAAAAACTTGGCTTAAGCCGCTAAAATCTAAATCGTTTTGATCTAAGGATTGATAATCTAAAAATACCGCCTGCATGGGGGTCGATCCTACACATTGCAAAACCCCATTAAACCCAATTTAATTGTCATTATTCAAGCATTAAAAAAGCCTGCTTATTCCACAGGCTTATTACTATGTTGACGAATGAGATAACGCATTTGTTTGACCACATAGGTCGCTAAACCCAATAACAACAATAGCCCACTTGCCATGGTCAAATAAACTGGTGCACCTAAGGTTTCAGCAAAAGCGATATTGGGTAAGCATGCACTCATCAGGAGCAGTAGCATTGACAACGCTTTTGGCATTTGACTCTCCTTGTGTCATAGATATGCCTGCTCTTTGATCTTAAGTCATCTGGTTATAAAAGCAAGCTGTGCCATGCTAGACCTAAGTGCAAGCCGATTTGGCACAGTTGCTGCTTAGTCAATTTGCGTGACAAATTGGCTTTGCTCGTCCAAATGTGGGCTAAATTCGGTGGCACCAAACTCATTACTGTGCAAATTCAAATCCTTATAGCTAATCACATAATAGTCGCTATATTTTTTTAGCATTAAAGGATGCATACCGACACCCAAAGGATCTTGGACTTTGCACAATTTCATCACATGACGATCATTCATGGTAATTAAATACACTTCGTCATTAACCAAAATACGCACCAAAGCATTGTGCTGTGCATAAATAGGAATCAAAAATTTATGATTTAAGTTAATGGCATCAAAGGTATAGCTTTCAATGTTTTGACTAATGGCATTAAACACTAAGGCATGACCAAAACTATCCAGCAAATGATTATGATTTTCTTGTGGCAAGTTAAATTGAATACCTAATTTTTCAAGATCTTGCTGACTCACTTGTTTATTGCTAAGTAATTCACGCACTAAACTTTGTTTGAGCTTGTTGTCAAAAAATTGCTGATCGAGTGCCAAATGGTTATTTTTTAAAATTTTCCCTAAAGCAAAGCGATGCCGCGGTAACAGGTTTTCAATCACTTTACGATAATAAAACTTACTGTTTTTTTTGACCTGACGCATTTTTTGATAGAAAAACTCTGCATCAAATTCACGCGTTAAAAAGTCATTCAAAAGCTCTGAACTGGCCAAAATGGCAATTGCATCATGTCCGGTAAATGGCAAGTTTAAAGTATGTAAATTGGGTAAAACTGCTTTTAATTTTTCATAATGACGACGATCCTCAACACAATACGGATCATAAACAATGATGTACTCGCACTCTGTGCTGACATCCTGTGTAGTAACCCGCATATTTTGATTATTGTCTTTATGAAAGAACATGTTATAGCGCGGATCATCAACATCTTGCGGGTCAATTGAGTATTGCGGCACTAATGCCACCACACGCTGACAGCCCAATTGTTTTGAATATTTAATCGCAGCATAACCGCCCATAGAACCTGCATAAGCAATACGTCGCCTAAATTTTGCCATGATAGGTGCAATGGCAATGAGCATAGCTTGCATGGATTTATGCGGAAACCATGAACGCTCTTTGGGCATAATGCCAATCACGTTAAAATGGTATTTGGCTAAGGACTTTTCGGCATTGATGTTGTTGCCTTTGGCGCGGGTAATTAAGTCACCAAACGAGAAAATTAGTTGCTCGGACTGACCGGGCATCCAAATCACACGAATATGCTCATCTTCAAAAATAATCTGTTTTTCCATGTTTCAACCAAAAGCGTTAGGCGCTTATTTTTATTACGAGGGTTACGATCCGCGAACCTACTTGTCAGCGCGATGAATAGTGTTATTTTATAGATATCAATAAGATTAAAAAGCACAAAATATGACACAATCATTGCATCCTGCCGCAGCCGTAGGCTTTGCTACAGCGGCAAAACTGTATCAAGATGTGCGTCCAAGTTATCCACCCGCCATACAAGCTTGGTTACAACAACAATTAAAGCTCAATACAAACAGCCATATTTTAGATTTAGGCAGTGGCACCGGTAAATTTATTCCGCACTTACAAACAATTAGCTCACATATTATTGCAGCCGACCCCGTGGCCGCTATGCTTGAGCAACTACAACAACAATTTCCTGATATTCATGCCATACAAGCATTAAGCGAATCTTTACCATTTCAGCCTGAGCAGTTTGATGCAGTGACCTGTGCACAGTCTTTTCATTGGTTTGCTAATTCATCGGCACTGCAAGAGATCCATCGGGTGTTAAAACCCAATGCTGCTTTGGGCTTAATTTGGAATCAACGAGATGAAACTGTGCCATGGGTTAAAGCACTTGCCGATGTGATACAAACCCTTGAAGGTGATACCCCACGTTATCATAGTGGTCAATGGAAAAAAGTCTTTGAAGATCAAGTGCTCTTTGCTATGGTAGACCAACAAGTATTACAACACCAACACATCGGAACAGTGCAACAGGTGGTGTCAAAGCGTTTGCTTTCGACCAGTTTTATTGCTGCTTTAGCAAAAGAGCAACAGCAACATCTCAAACAACAATTTGAACAGATTGTCTTTGAACATACTGGTTTAACAAAAGATCAGGAAATTTGCTTTCCCTATCAAACCTTTGCCTATCACTTTCAAAAGTTGCCATAAATAAGAATGAGGGCACGTTATGCGTATGGTTTATTTGCTAGCGCCAATGATCTTGACAGGTTTAATCTTGGCTGCATGTCATGAACCTGTAGAAACGCCTAAGGCGCAAGATAGCGTCATGCAACAACTGATCAACGAACCAGTGAAAAATTTTGCTTTAACCCAATATGATCAACATGACATTAGCGTCTTAAATGATTACGACAGCCGTTTTAATGAGATGAGTGATGCCATAGAAGATGAATTAATTGCCATGCGTGAGGCAGGTACCTTAAGTGAAGATTTTGCCTTATTGCGTAAACGTGACAACATTGGCTCAGCTTTAATCATGTTAAAAGATTTAGATTTAAAAACTGAGCAAGGTCGTTATATTCAAGGCATTATGTATGACTATTGGCAGCAGCAAGATCTATTGTATGCAGCCAGAATCACTGGCAGCAATACACTACGCCAACAAGAAATTGCTATGCAAAGCATTGGGCATTTTCTACATGCGCACCAACAACTTGAGCATTGGCAAGCCCAATATCAACCTTAAGGCTTTAGATGGCTTAAGTATGTATGTACGCCATGCCCTGCTGCGCGCCCTGTGGCAAAACATGCAGTCAGCAGATAACCGCCTGTTGGTGCATCCCAATCTAGCATTTCACCGCATGCAAAGATATGTGGCTGTGCGCTAAGTGCCAAGTGTTCAGTGAAAACCTCACGGCGTATACCACCTGCACAACTAATGGCTTCTTCAATAGGACGAAAACCATCTAATCTTAGCGTTAAATGTTTAATGGCCCCAGCCAACTGCACATGATCTTGCCAAATTTCTTTTGCAACCAATTCACGCACCAAATTGGCTTTGGCTGCATCTAAACCTGCTTTACGCCAAATATTGCTCAAAGACTGCTTTTTACTTGGCTTAAGTTTTTGGCTTAACTCGTCTAAGCTTAATTCAGGCATTAAATCTAAACTTAAACACATCTTGCCTTGTTGCTGCTGCATGTCACGTAAAGCACGCCCTTGCTTGTAAATTAAGCCACTTTCTAAACCATAGTGGCTAATCACAATATCACCCATGGCTTTGTCGCCCTGTTCAACCCATGCATGTACGCGTTTTAAGGGCTGCCCAAACACAGGTTGCATAAACTTAGACCATGCATATTCCACCCCTGCATTACTGGCTTGAAAAGGTGCAATACTATTGGGTTCCAACCATGCTTGCCATGCACCATCACTGCCAAGCGCAGACCATGATACAGCGCCACAGGCTAAAATAATGGCATCAAACGATTCTTCACGTAAGCAATCATTTTTCAGGTCATACACGCTTAAGCAATGATCATTTAAGTTCTTCACTTGATGACGATAAAAGAACTCCACCCCAGCCGCGTTAAGACGTTTTAACCACGCACGCAATAAAGGCGCAGCTTTCATCTCCATGGGAAAAATACGGCCTGATGAACCCACATACGAAGCAATGCCTAAATCTTGCATCCAATCTTGGATCCATTTGGCATCCCACTGCATGACCCACGGCGCCAGCCAATCGCTTTGATCATAACGCTGAATAAACTGCGCTACATCTTCAGCATGTGAAATATTTAAACCAGTTTTACCTGCCATTAAAAATTTACGTGCCGCTGAAGGCTTTTGTTCAAAGACCTGCACCTGATAATCAAGTTGGCTTAACACTTCTGCTGCCATTAAGCCTGCAGGCCCTGCACCCACAATTGCAATCCGTTTCATGCTTTATTCTGCTGCCACATGCTGCCCTTGTAATGGGGCAAAGTCGTCAAAACGTGTTGTATAGCCCACAGGCTTGGTGATGATCAATTGCTGACACAATTCATCACGCTGTAAGTATTTCACTTCAAAATGGGTACGCGCTGAAGTTGAGGCAATTTTTTCTTTTACAAATGGCAGTTTCCACACATCAATCAATTGCTGCTGTGCTTCTTGGATATATTCTGGAATATTACTGGCTAAGGTGATTTGACCACCAGTTTTTAAACGCGATAATAAATATTCAAAAAATGGCATATTCAACCAACGCTGCGCGGGGTTATGCGGTTCTGGATTTGGGTACAAAATAAAAAAATCTTCAACCTGCCGAGGGAATAAAGCATGTACCACCCAAGGTAAGGCATCGGCATGGACAGGTGTTAAATTATGTTGCCCCTCAACTAGATGCTGCTTTTGCATCGCCAAAAATTTCTCGCGAGTACGTTCAATCGCAATTAAAGTCCGATCTGGATTGGCTTGGCTAAATAGCAAGGCATGCTTACCCTTCCCTGCGCCAATTTCTACACAAATTGGGCTGTTGTTTATGGCTTGAAAGTCACGTGGTGCACGCATACGTTGGGCTTGAAATTGACGAATTGGCATAATCAGATCAAACTTAGAAAAATCAGCACAAGTCTAACAACTGTGCTTGAATTTGCCTAATCTATTGCTGAGGTTAAAGATACATTATGCCAACTCAACTCCAATGTCCGCGCTGCGGCAACACCACCACATGGCAAGGCAATGACTTTCGTCCATTTTGTTCTGAACGCTGCAAGCTAATTGATTTAGGTGCTTGGGCAAGTGATGCTTATAAAATTCCAACCCAAGATGCCCCACAGGCATTGGGTGATCCAGATGAAAATCAACCCTAAAATCATGATTATAATGTTAAATTTTGTTGTATTTTGTGCTAGAAAATGATCACTATTTCACACAAAATATCCCTCTATCATTGAGTTGCATATTTATATAAGAGGGATATAAAAATGACAGCATTAACTTTAAAACTGATTTTTGCCACTTTAGTTGGGTTGGGTATATTTTTTTTAGCAATGGGGTTCTACGCAAACGATCATATTTACTTAGTGATTGGTACCTTGCTTGAGTGTGCCGCAGCATTGGTTTTTCCAGAAATTAGACGCGTGCATCGACATCCATTTCGTTAAAAAGGGTCAAATAATTTGACCCTTTTTTAAGTTAGCCGGCTTTGCCTGCCACAAATGGATTATGCATTTTTTCATGTCCAATGGTTGATATTGGACCATGACCTGAAATAAATTGCGTGTCGTCTGGTAGGCTAAAGCATTCACGTTCAATAGAATCAAGCAATTGCTGATGGTTGCCGCGTGGGAAATCTGTGCGTCCAATCGAGCCTTTAAACAACACATCACCCGTCCACAATACGCCGTAGTTTTTGTTATAAAACATTACATGACCTGGGGTATGACCTGGGGCAAAGCGCACTTCAAATTTTTCACTACCAAGGGTTAACACTTCACCACCTTCAAGCCATTGATCAACGCTCACTTTTTCTGGAATCGGAAAGCCATAACGCGCTGAAACTTCTTGAATTTGGTCCAACCAAAATGCATCTTCTTTATGTGGCCCAATCACAGGCACATTCCAAATTTGTTTGAGTTTACCTACTGCACCAGCATGATCTAAATGCCCATGGGTTAACCATAAAGCTTTTACGGTTAAACCCAATTCATCAATCACGCCTTGCAATTTTTCAGGCTCACCACCGGCATCAATTAAAATGGCTTCTTTGCTGTCTTTATCCCAAACAATTGAACAATTTTGGGCAAATGCCGTAACCGGCACAATTTGAACTTGCAACATGGGACAATCCTTAAGGCGAAATGGCCAAAGTTTGGCGTAGGGCTTCAAGGTTAGCTTGAAGTAAATGGCTGAGCAATTGTAAATGATCATCGCGGGCGTTTAAGGCAGGAATATAAGCATAGCTTTGCCCACCTGCGGCTTTAAAATTCTCTGCATTTTCAATGGCAAGTTCTTCTAGCGTTTCTAAGCAGTCGGCAGAAAAAGCAGGACTCATAATCTGTACCGATTGCACCCCTTGTTTGGCCCATTCTTCTAACAAAGCATCGGTATAAGGTTTCACCCATTCTTGCTTACCAAAACGCGATTGGAAACTCACCGCCCATTGATCTTCTGTTAAACCTAATTGCTGTGCGACAAGTTTTGCGGTGATGCGACAACGATCAGCATAGGGGTCACCTTTATCGGCATAGGGCTGTGGAATGCCATGAAAAGACATTAAAAGTTTATCGGCACTACCATGCTCGGCTCTAAAATCTCTTACACTTTGTGCAAGTGCCTGAATATAAAGCGGGTGCTGATAGTAATCCCGAATAATACTGATACCGGGTAAATTACGTTGTTTGAGCGTCCACTTGGCCAATGCATCATACAATGGTGCGGTAGAAGTAGCTGAATACTGCGGAAATAATGGCAATAAAATAATATGGTCGTGCGGATCTTGGGTTAAATTGTGTAATACCTGTTGAATGCCCGGATGACCATAGCTCATGGCAGGCACAATATTAAGTTCAAACTCAGGGAATTGGCTTGGCAGCTGAGCTTGGATGTGCTTGACTTGCTCAAACAAAATCTCACGCATGGGTGAATCTTCACGCCAAACACTGGCATAAGCTTCTGCCACACGCTTAGGTCGAAAAGGTAAAATAAACAGTCTTAAAATGATTTGCCAAAGCGGTTTTGGAATTTCAATCACACGCTGATCTGATAAAAATTGAGCTAAAAAACGACGCACCCCAGCAACACTGGCTTCGTCTGGCGTACCTAAATTGGCAACAATAATGCTCACTTTTGGTTTTTTTACCGACGTCATACAACTGGCACCTTCATCAATATGCGCTTACTTTAACAGCTTTTTTAAGCTTGACTGCATGGATTAATTCGAGGATTTTAATTGAGAAACACGATGACTATCGAGCAAACGACTCTCTACCAACTTTTGTGCTTTTGGGGTCATTTTCCACAATAAGCGTTGCCGCTCATCACGAATTTGTGGGCAAATCCATTCATTTCGGCGCATTTGCGCTTTAATACTATGCAAAGCGCGAATATTAATTTGCGCGCGTGCCACTGCATGTACCCGTGGCATTTGTAAACGTGCTTGATCAATTGCGGTATCGTTTAAATAATCATTTAAACGCTTATTAAAATACTCCTCAGGCATAGCACGGCTAAAGGTGTCACTTAAGGTCAATAGTAACTGCGCCCAACTGATTTTTTTAATGAGTTTAAGCTCTTTAAAATTACCATCTTGATAAGCATGAATACGATATTCAAATTCAAAATCATCATGCATAGCAACTCGTTGAATATTCAGTACAGGATCAGCTTCGCGCTTGCCTTGATCCACTTCAAGTTGCGTCAGTTGATGTTTCAGTTTTTCAATTTCATCTAATAGCTTTTGGGTTTCCTCTGGTCGCACCCAACCTTGTGCAGGATAACGCTCAAGCATTTGTGGCATTTGACGGCGTAGCACCAACTCTAAATCACGCAAGCTGCGGTAGTAAAAAACATGCTCATTTTCATTGCACACTTGCTGACGAAATTCATAAAATTTTTGCTGTGATTCAAGTTTTTCATCTATCAAAGCTGCGCCACGCGTTTCGGGGGCTTCATGTAAGATGGCAATAATTGGTTTTTGCTTACTTTTGGCATACAAATATTCAAGATGTAAGTAGCTCACTCCCGAAACTGACAATTCACCATATTGACTACCCAACACTAAAATCAGGTAATCACTTTCATCAATTTGACGACGCGCAAAAGCAGTCGTAACTGGCGTACGTTGTGCTAAACCCCACGAGAAAAATCCCATACCAATCAATGTTTGGCTTAATGTCATGCGCTCAGGTAGCATGTCAAGCCCTGATGTTGCAATAAACACCTGATAACGTTTGTCTTGCATGCCTATTCCCCAAGTCATTTATGTCTTTATCCAAAAGTACTTAATTTAAATTAGCAATCGTCCATGACATCTGTGTTGTCATTAAATGATTTAAAATTGGTTTTAAGCTTAACGCATTACCACCACTCACATAGCAATCAATTTTAACGCTGCTGTCTTGCATTTGAGCACATAACAAACCATTTTTAATTAATATCCTTGCCGTTTGCCGTGCCACAGCTAAACCTGAATCCACCAAGCTCAATTGTGTTTGAAACAGATGTTCAATGGCAGGTTTTAAAAATGGATAATGCGTACAGCCCAACACCAGATGATCTACCCCTTGTTGAATCAGTGGTGCTAAAAGTTTGTGTAATGTGTCTAAACATGCTGCGCTCATCTGCTGACCTGCCTCGACAAAAGGCACTAAATCTAGACAGGTCACCGCAACAACCTCGACCTGAGCAGGTTCTGCAAAACGTGTAATGACATCTTGAATCAACTTCCCGCGAAAGGTTGCAGGTGTGGCTAAAACTGCTACTTTTTTAGTTTTGGTATTTAAAACAGCAGGTTTTAAGGCAGGCACTAACCCAATAATTGGAAAGTTATCGCCATAGTGATCACGTAAGTCATCTAAGCTAAAAGCGGATGCTGTATTACACGCCACCACTGCCACTTTACAGCCTTGACGATATAACCATTCAATGGCATGTGCGGTAAGTTCACGAATCTCTTGATCGGAGCGTGGACCATAGGGTACATGTGCTGTATCGGCAAAATATACAATGCGCTCATGCGGTAGGTAATGGGCAATCTCAAGCGCCACCGATAATCCCCCTATACCTGAATCAAAGATGCCAATCGGTGCATCGGCTTGTGCTTTGGGCATAGGATCAATTAAAGCAGGTAAAGGATAGCGCGTGCTCATAGCTATTAAAATGCGAAAAAGAATCTGACAAGCTTAACTCTCAGCTTTGTAATTGCAAGCAAAAATCGCCACTTTGTAGCTGTAAAATTGTAGCGCCTTGAGCGGTTTCTAGCAGTTGTCCCATCTCAATTAAATGGAAAAATGCCGCGCGCCCAATTAAAGCATTAATCCCAAAACGTACATGCACATAAGGTCGCAACTCGGCTTGATATTCACGCATAAAGATTTGATGTGCCTCATCTACAATCACAATATCGTCATGATCGGTGATGAGTTGAATGTAAAGTTTACCGTCAATTTCAATGTGTGCTGCCGATTGAATCAATAAAGGTTCATCTTCAACTTCGATTTCAATCATCTCTACTGGAGTTTTTAAATAAAATTTTTGATCTTGTTTCCAAAGTACACTGGCAAATAAATCGGTTAAGGCTTTACGCTGAATCAATTGCCCTTCATGCCACCATTCGCCATTGGCCAACACCTTTAAATCCATCTTGCCACAATGTTGTGGATTCCACTGCTGTAAAGGCGGTATAGATTTTTTGTGACCCACCTGTGCACTTTTTAAGTATTGTGCTATTGAGTTTAAGTTTTTATTATCAAGACTTGCTGAATTTTGCGTCGGATGATCAGCATTATTTTGATTTTGCATAGTTAAATACCCGTCAGACGTAAAAATAAAAGGAGTCTGCCGATTGGCTAGAACTCGGTTTAAAACTATACTAACCCACAATCGAGGTGTGATGCCAAATCATGCTGCGGTATTCAGAGCACTCATGGCAGCGCCGATTTCCAAAATCATCGGTTGCCACCCTTAAATAATATGAGGAGTCCTACATGGAACACATCGAACGTGAATCGATGGAGTTTGACGTTGTTATCGTTGGCGCAGGTCCTGCTGGCCTATCTGCTGCGATTAAAATTCGTCAACTTGCAATTGAAAATAACCTAAACGATTTGTCCGTTTGTGTCGTGGAAAAGGGCTCCGAAGTCGGTGCACACATTTTATCTGGTGCGGTGTTAGAACCACGTGCCATGAATGAATTGTTCCCAGATTGGAAAGAACAAGGCGCACCATTAAACGTGCCGGTGACAGAAGATAAAACCTACTTCTTAATGTCAGACACAGATGCCAAAGAAGTGCCGCATTGGATGGTGCCAAAAACCATGCACAATGATGGCAACTACGTGATTTCTTTAGGCAATGTGGTACGTTGGTTAAATACCAAAGCTGAAGAACTTGAAGTGTCGGTATTCCCAGGTTTTGCTGCTTCTGAAATTTTGTATCATGCCGATGGCACAGTCAAAGGTATTCAAACCAGCGACATGGGCATTGGTAAAGATGGTGAACCTACGCATAACTTTATGCCCGGTTATGAACTACATGCCAAATACACATTATTTGCTGAAGGCTGCCGTGGTCATTTAGGTAAGCGCCTAATCTCACAATTTAATCTTGATCAAGATGCCGACCCTCAACATTACGGTATTGGTATTAAAGAGTTATGGGAAATTGACCCTGCCAAGCATAAAGCCGGCACCGTAATGCATGGCGCAGGTTGGCCTTTAACTGAAACTGGTTCTTCAGGCGGTTGGTGGCTGTATCATGCCGAAAACAACCAAGTCACCTTGGGTATGATTGTGGATTTGTCTTATCAAAACCCACATATGTATCCATTTATGGAAATGCAGCGTTGGAAAACCCATCCTTTAATCAAGCAAGTATTAGAAGGCGGTAAACGCATTTCTTATGGCGCCCGTGCTGTAGTGAAAGGTGGTTTTAACGCGCTACCAAAATTTACCTTCCCAGGTGGTTGCCTGATTGGTGACGACGCAGGTTTCTTAAACTTTGCCAAAATCAAAGGCTCACACACTGCAATGAAATCAGGTATGTTGTGTGGTGAAGCAGTCTTTGAAGCCATTGCAGCTGGTGTAGAAAAAGGCGGTGATTTAGCCATTGCCCGTGTCACTGAAGGCGATGACGTATTTATTAAAGAAGTCACAGCCTACACCGACAAATTTAACAACAGCTGGCTCAAAGAAGAATTATACAACGCACGTAACTTCGGCCCTGCGATGCATAAATTTGGTACTTTTGGCGGTGGTGCCTTTAACTTTATCGACCAAAATGTCTTTAAAGTGCCATTTACCTTACATGACTTAGTACCTGACTTTAGTGCTTTAAAAACTGTCGATGCAGTCAACTTTAAGCCCAACTATCCAAAACCAGATGGCAAGCTGACCTTTGACCGTTTGTCTTCTGTGTTTGTATCCAATACCGTACATGAAGAGAATCAGCCGGCGCATTTAAAACTCACCGATGCTTCAATTCCTGTCAATGTCAACTTACCAAAATGGGATGAGCCTGCTCAGCGTTACTGCCCTGCAGGTGTCTATGAAATCATGGACAATGATGATGGTTCAAAGCGTTTCCAAATTAACGCAGCCAACTGTGTACATTGTAAGACCTGTGATATTAAAGACCCATCACAAAATATTACTTGGGTAACACCTGAGGGTGGCGGTGGTCCTAATTACCCTAACATGTAATGTCCTTGCGGCAGATAAAACGATGTTTTACTTGCCTCACCTTGCGAAGCATTGCTTCTCATATCCAAATATGTAATTTATATTGACACTATCAAAAGCAGTGATTCGTCACTGCTTTTCTTATCTCTTGATATTAAGAATTCTCAATTAGGAATTGATAATTGGCTGTTTCAATAGCCCATAAAGTACCAAACTCACGCCAATAAACATATGCTTCTTCTTTACCACCAGCAACAATATAACCCTCATCAAATGTGCTCGGTTTTGTATGTTTTTTCTTTTTTAACTCTTTCAATATATAAGGAAATTCTAAACGAGCTTTTTTTAACGCATCTTGTGCTGCCTCACTATCTTGCTGCAACAATGCCAGTAAAATCTGCCCATAATAAAATTCACTACTGTAATCATCGGGATACTTGTTAAAAAGTATTTCTATTGCTGGAATATTTTGATCCAATAGATATGTTTTCAACAAAAGATATCTAGCACCTAAATTATCATGAGGAGAAACGCAGATTAAGTTTTCTAAAATTTGTACAGCCTCATCTTTCATTTTCCCTGCAATCATATGCAGTGCTAAATTAAAACATGCACGCAAAAATGGCCGATTCTCATGGAATCCCCACTCCAACTTATCTTTATTCCAATTAAATTTTTTAGGCAATAAATTTAAGCAAATTCGGTAAGCTTCACGATTGGCTAAATAGGCTTCTCGTTTCCGACCTGTACTTTGATAAATAATTGCTAAATGAACCCAACCATCAATAAATTCAGGAAAATCTAATAAAAGTTTATCTATTTTTGTTTCTGCGGATAGAAAAGATTGGGCAGATAATTCATCCAAAATACGATCTAAAGCTTCTTCTGCAGCATAATTATTATTTTCAAAGACCCACGTATGGGAGGCAATCTTTTTGAGCATCATTTCTAATATTTCATATAAATTATATAAAAGAAATGATACTCAACTTTAGAGATTAAATAATCAGCCTTTTTGCACTAAATAATGAAATTCTTTATTGCCATTTTCATCTAAGCGTTCTTCTTGTAATAACAACTCATGCCCTAAATGCATACAAAACTTAGGAATATCCCAAGACGTTGAGTTATCTGTAGCAAACACTTCAACCACATCGCCCGATTTAGATTTACGAATGGCTTGATGCAACATCATCACCGGTTCAGGGCAACGTAAACCACGGGTATTAAGTTGAATACTTGGAACAATATCGGCCATGACCACGCTCAGAATAAAAAACCGCAATTATTTTAACATATCTTCAGCAAAGTTAAATTCTGCCTAAGCTCAGGCATGTTTATCCATAGACAAGTGCTTTTTCTGCGGTATGATTCAATTTACATTTTTTGATATTAAGAGTCTTTAGGAAAGATCATGCACGAGGAATCAGGCCCATCGTGGGGTATGCGCGGTTTACGCAAATGGTTAGGTACCGCGCCAGAAACCCGCGATGAATTGCTAAAATTAGTACAAGATTCACGTCGATTTTTAGAACCCGACACAGTGGCTATGTTAGAAGGTGTACTTGACCTTCCGGCTACTAAAATTCGTGAAGTGATGACCCAGCGTCCAGCTATGGTCAGTTTGCAAGAAGATGATCAACTGATTGATATTTTACCAATCTTGGTTGAATCGGCACATTCACGTTTTCCGGTGTTTTCGGTAGAACAGCCCGACAATGTGGTGGGGATTTTATTGGCCAAAGATTTATTGCCGTTTTTATTAAATCCCGGTCAAAGTATTCATGTCCATGCCTTAATGCGTCAGCCTTTGTTTGTGCCTGAAAGTGCACGTTCAGATCAAGTGCTACGGATGCTTAAAAATACCCAAACGCATATGGCGATTGTGGTGGATGAATATGGCTCAACTTCAGGTTTAGTGACCTTAGAAGATATTTTAGAAGAAATCGTTGGGGAAATTGAAGATGAGCACGATACAGCCGATGCCGAATCTGACTATATTGTTCCCGATCAAGACCCACAAACTACCAATACATGGTTAGTGCAAGCCCTAACCCCGATTGAATACTTTAATGACATGCTCAACACAAATTTCCCTGATGATGAAGTGGAAACCATGGGCGGTTTATTGCTGCAAGAGATTGGCTTGGTCAGTGATTTACAAGGTCAAACCGTAACCATTGACCATTGGCAGTTCACTATTTTAAAAGCCGATGCGCGTAGCATTCAATTGATTCAGGCTGTGCGTCAATGAGAGCGTACTTCAACAAATTAGCCCGTGATGTAGAGCAAAAAAAAGCCTTGCCGCTTATTTTTCCGCTGTTGTTGGCACTCATCGCAGGCGCAATTTTTAGTTTTAGCTTAGCACCCTTTGAGCAGTGGTATATTGCCCTGCTCTCACCGGCTTTACTGTATGCAGCACTGCATAAACGCTCACCTGTGCATGCGTTTGCCATTGGCTTAAGTTACGGTATTGGTTTATGGTTTGTGGGTGCATTTTGGCTGTATACCTCAATTCATGTCTATGGCGATACCGCAGCACCACTTGCCATTTTAATGATTGCAGTCATGGCACTGATCATGGGGTTGTTTAGTGCGTTTCAGGCATGGAGCTATCGTCGCTTTTTTCCCGAAACACCACTCACCTTTGCACCATTGTGGGTATTGTTTGAATGGGCAAAAACTTGGGTGTTTACCGGTTTCCCATGGCTGTTTGCAGGTTATGCCTTTACCGGTTATTTCTTAGATGGATATGCACCTTTGTTTGGGGTGTTTGGCGTCTCGTTTGTGGTGATTATCTTAGCCTGTGCTTTGGTCGAGTTATGCCGCAAACGCTTTATTTGGGCAGTGCCATCAGCAGTTTTACTCATTGGTGCATGGGCAGCCAGTCAAATTGAATTTGTTCAACAAAAAGCAACTGTTCCGCTTTCGGTGTCTTTGATTCAAGGTAACATTCCTCAAGATTTAAAATGGCTGACCGAATATCAAGGCAAAACCTTGAGTATTTATGCAGATTTAACCCGTAGCGAATGGGGACGCGATTTAATTGTCTGGCCTGAATCTTCCATTCCAATGTTCCAAACTGACATTCAGCCATTTTTAGATGCTATGCAACAGCAAGCGCAAAATACAGGCAGTGCATGGGTTACCGGTATTCCGTATTGGGATTTGGCCGAATCGCAACGTGAACAGCATCCCATGTTCTATAACAGTATTATGGCCAGTGGTACACAAGCTGAAGGCATTTATAAAAAGCAACGCTTAGTGCCTTTTGGTGAATATATTCCACTGTCGGGCTTTTTAAGTTGGGTATTGCCTGCCTTACAAAATGACCCATCGATGAGTGGCTTTAGTCGTGGTGCCAATGATCAAACACCACTTAAGGTTCATCAGCATAACTTAGGCGCGGCAATTTGTTATGAAGTGGCTTATCCGAATTTAACCCGTCGTAATGCCAGTCAAAGTGATTTCTTGGTGACCGTGTCTAATGATGCATGGTTTACCGGTACAGCAGGACCGTTACAACATTTGCAAATGGTACAAATGCGTGCCAAAGAAAATGGACGTTGGTTTGTTCGTGCCACCAATACCGGCGTGACGGCCATTATTAATCATGATGGGGAAATCGTAAAACGTGCCCCAATGGATCAAGCTGTGGTGTTACGTGGTGAGTTACCTGCTATGCAAGGACAGACCTTATATACGCGTTTAAGTGATTGGCCAATTATTGTGGTATCACTATTATTGCTGTTATTAGGTTGGTTCTTCCGACCAAAGAAAGTTGATGTGTCGTTTAAATCAAGACGCTAAACAAACAAAACCGAGGTCAATGCCTCGGTTTTTTTAAATCTGTAAACTTAAGTAAGACAACATACTGGCAAGCGATAGCATCGGCACATAACGATACAGCTGTATCACACGCTGCTCAAGCACCGTCATCTCTTGCTGCTGTAATTTGGCAACTGTGGCTTGTAAAGCAAAGTAAAAACTTAATAACGTGATGGCACTAAATAAACTAATGGCAAAAAAACCCACCATAATTTGGCTACTGCCTTCAGTGGCTTGCCAGCCATTTAAAAACATCTGACTCATCGGCAATAAGCTCAGTACCAATAGCACCGATTTCAACATAGACCAATGGAATTGGTTGATTTCATCCGACAAAATTAACGCTTTCATTCCATCCTCCTTCGTCAAAAACCTTGCGATGAGGACATTATGCGAGTTTGTTTTTTAAATAAAAAGCCTATTTCTCTACATATTTTTTGATTATTGTAATCATTAAATATGGGAATAATTCTTATTATAAGTCGCATCTATCAATTATTATTTTAATTTATATAAATCATATATTTAATATAATTTATGGTATTAAGATGTATTATCACTTCAGTCTAGATTGAAACAACCGATGCACTGAAGTGATATATTCAATCTATTAAAATTTTAGAATGATTCTCAATTAAGGCTGATAGTAAATATCGGCATCTGTGCCTTCACCACCTTCTTTACCATCGGCACCAAATGAGTATAAATCAAAGGCACGACCTTCACTGCCCGGCGCGATATATTGTAGGTCATTGTCCCAACTGTCTTTTGGATAACCACCTTTTACATAGCCGCCTGGCATCCAATTTTTGGCTGACTCAGGCTGCGTCACCAATGCTTCTAAACCACCATCTTGCATGCTTGGATAACGACTGTTGTCTAACTTATATTGATCCAATGCACCTGCCACACCTTTTAAGGTAATAGCAGTGGTATCCACTTTAGCTTTTTCACCACGTCCCATCACATTGGGTACGATTAAGGCAGCTAACACGCCTAAAATTACAATCACCACCATCACTTCAATCAGGGTAAAACCCGCGGCACGTTTTAGACGCGGCATGTTATGTTTTGCTGTATTCATGTTCATCTCGTTCATACACATTTTATTAAATCATATTATTCATATTGACAATCGGCAGCATCACGGCAATTACAATCACCAACACAATACTGGCCATCAGCACCAACATTAACGGCTCAAGCAAAGCCAATAAAGTGCTAATTAAACTGGTGACTTCGCGATCTTGCATGGTCGATGAGCGCTCTAACATGCGATCTAACTCCCCTGAGCTCTCACCACTTTTAATCATTTGTACCATCATGGGTGGAAAATAACCACTGCGCTCTAATTGCGTGCCTAAGTTGCCCCCTTCGGTGACTTTTTCTGCTGCCACATTAACAGCATCACGAATCACCCAATTATTACTCACCGCTGCGGCAATTTTAAGTGCATCAACAAGTGGTACACCCGATTGGGTCAAAATGGACAAAGTACTGGCAAAGCGTGCTGCATTAATGCCACGCGACAATTTTCCCAATAAGGGCAATTTTAAAATCAAACGGTCAAAGGCATAATGTCCTGCCTGGGTTTTTAAAAAGCGTAACCATAACAGCCCACCCACCACACCCATGACCAACATTGCAGGCCACGCCACACGAATCACATCACTGCTATACATTAATGCGACTGTAATCCACGGCAAGGCTTCAGGATTTTGGTCAAATGTTTTGACAATATCCGGCACCACATAGGTCATTAAACCCATGACAATAGCAAAAGACATCAGCATTAAAATGATCGGGTAAATCATGGCACCTTGAATCTTTTTTTGCATGGCAAAGCGATTTTCGGTGTAATCGGCAAGCTGTTCTAAAATTAAATCTAAATGCCCTGAGCGCTCACCTGCGGCAATGGTGGCAATATAAAGTTCGGGAAAACGTCCGGCTTGATCAAGGGCTTTGGCCAATGAATAGCCTTCAAGTACTTTAGAACGTACCGAAATTAAGACATTACGCACATGGGCTTTTTCACTTTGTTTACTGACCGCACGTAATGCTTCTTCTAAAGGAATCGACGCTGCAATTAACACAGACAACTGACGGGTCATTAAAGCTAAATCATAAGCACTGACTTTTTTATGCCACCATGCACGTTGGCTTGCATCTTGTTGTTGTTCTACCGGCTCTACACGAATGGGTTGTAACTGTTGATCGCGCAATTGCTGTCGAATTTGGCGTGCCGAGTCGGCTTCAAGTACGCCTTTATGCTGTTTTCCTGCAGCATCGAGCGCAGTAAATTGATATGCAGGCATGTTAATGCTCTAATTTTTCCAAAAAAAATCCCTGAACTTCAGTTGCGCCACAGACGCAAAATCATTCATAGTGAGGGCTATAAAATGTGTGATCACTCTAACATAACTCTTTATCACATACCCATTGCATTTACCTTGTCAAGTTGAGCGTACTATGTCCAATCTTAACTATCGTGTTCGTGTGGCCGTACCGGTTCACCTCTACGATTGCTTTGATTATTTGTTGTCTGAAAGTCAATATCAGCAAGCCCAAGTCGGTGCGCGTGTGGCCGTATCTTTTGGTCGACAAAACTTAGTGGGCATCATTATTGAAAAGCTCGAACCCGATGCACCGATTGCGCCACATATTAAACTAAAAAGTATTACCGAATTATTAGACGATGTGGCAATTTTTGATACCAACAGCTTAAAACTGCTCACTTGGGCTTCTAAATACTACCAATTTCCCTTAGGCGAAGTCTTGCATAGCGCGTTGCCAAGTTTATTGCGTCAAGGACGACCTTATAATTTGTTGGCTCGTATGTGGCGAGTGCTCGATTTAATCGCAGAAAATAAAATTAAACGCTCTGAAAAACAGCAAGAAGCGTACAAAATTTTAAAGCTACATCCGACTGGCACGGCGGAAAATATTCTGAATTTAGCCGGCATTGAAACCGCAACTTTAAAAGCGTTGGAAAAAAAAGGCATTATTGATTGTGTGTTGGAAGCTCAAGATTTTAGCCCCATCCCCATGACTTTGGCACACATGCCATTAACTGCCAACGATGAACAAAAAGTCGCCATTCAAAGTATTTTAAAAGCCAAAAACAAATATCACGCATTTTTGCTTGATGGTTTAACCGGCAGTGGCAAAACCGAAGTGTATTTGCAAGTCATGCAAGAAGTGCTCAAACAAGGCAAACAAGTCTTGGTATTGGTGCCTGAAATTGGTTTAACCCCACAAACCATTAGCCGCTTTCAATCACGCTTTCATTGCAATATTGTACTGATGCATTCAGGGCTAAATGACTCAAAACGCCTACAAGCATGGCAACACGCCCAGACGGGTAAAGCCTCAATTATTTTAGGCACACGTTCAGTAATTTTTGCGCCCATGCATAACCTAGGCTTAATTATCTTAGATGAAGAACATGATTTGTCTTTTAAACAGCAAGAAAGTTTTCGCTATCATGCCCGTGATGTGGCGTTATACCGCGCCTATTTACAACAGTGCCCCATTATTTTAGGTTCTGCCACCCCAAGCATCGACAGTTATGCCCTTGTGCAGCAAGGCAAAATGACCGCACTACAACTCAACCAACGTGCCGGTAGCGCCGTCATGCCTAAAATCCATGTTTTGGATTTAAAAGCTGAGCAAAAAGTGCAAGGCATTAGCCAAAGCTTAATCACTGAAATAGGCAAACGCTTAGAAAAACAAGAACAAGTCTTGGTGTTTTTAAACCGTCGTGGTTATGCACCTGTATTAATTTGTGATAGCTGTGCATGGCAAGCCAAATGCCCACATTGCGATGCCAATTTTACCGTACATCAGCAACCTTATTTACATTTGCATTGTCATCACTGTGGCACGATTCAACGTCAACCTGATCAATGCCCAAGTTGTCAGCACAAAGAACTCAAACCCATCGGTTTGGCCACTGCAAAAGTTGAAGAGCAACTCAAGCAGCTTTTTCCTGATTATCCTGTATTACGTGTCGATCGTGATTCGACAAGCCGTGTGGGCAGTTGGCAAAAGATTTATGACAAGATTCATAGTAGCGAGCCGCTGATTTTATTAGGCACACAAATGCTGGCTAAAGGTCATCATTTTCCTTATGTAACTTTGGTGGCCATCTTAGATATAGACTCAGGTTTGCTCAGTGTTGACTTTCGTGCCCCTGAACGTACCGCACAATTGATTATTCAAGTTGCAGGCCGTGCCGGTCGTGGGGAGCGTAAAGGTGATGTGTATTTACAAACACTACGGCCTGATCATCCGTTACTAAGTACTTTAGTCAATAATGACTATCGTGCATTTGCCAAACAAACCTTAAGCGAGCGTGAGATTGCCCAATTACCACCCTTTCGTTATGCCGCATTACTACGCTGTGAATCACGCTTACAAGAACAAAACTTAGATTTTCTACAACAACATGCCACTTTTTTACGTGAAATGTCTAATGATACCATCACCATTTGGGGTCCCATTCCCGCGCCTATGGAGCGTAAAGCCAACCGCTTTCATGCGCATATGGTGATGTTGGCACAAGATCGTGCACAATTGCATCTACAGTTACGTACATGGTGGCCAAATCTGTTGCAACAAAAACCCTCACAGATGAAACTGAGCCTTGATATTGACCCACAAGAATTAAGCTAAATTACCGCTTGAACTGCTGTTTACCACAGGACGCTGCATGTCTTTACTTATACAACTGACGATCATCTTGGCGTTTGCCTTGGTCTTGGTGCCTATGACCAAGTCTTTAGGACTCCCCTCCTTGCTCGGCTATGTCATTACAGGGATTATGCTTGGGCCTTTTGCTTTAAATCTAATTGATTTAAGTGTGGAACTCAAACAACTGCAACACTTAGGTCTGTTATTCTTATTATTTTTAGTGGGCATGCAACTGCATCCTTCGCGTTTAATCTCAATCCATAAACAAATGCTTCAATTGCCTGTTGCTGCATGGCTCATTTTAAGCAGTCTAGGCACCGTGCTTGGTGTTTTTGCCTTAGGTTTAACTGTGCTGCAAAGCTTAATCATTAGTGGCGCGTTAAGTTTGGTGAGTTTTAGCTTATTACAGCAGCAACTCAAAACTATCTTAAATTCTCGTATCACCCAAAAATTAACACAATTTGGCTTAGTGCAGAGCTTAATTGCTGCAATTTTTATGGCTGCGTTGCCACTATTTAATATGGCATCACCTCAACATGGCTTGGCCTATGTGATGAGTTTAGTGGCTGCAATCAGTGGTTTATATTTACTACAACGTTATGTGCTACAACCCGTATTTGATCTGTTAGAAAAAACACATACCCATGAACTCATCCTAGCCAGTGCGGTGTTTAGTGCCAGTTTAAGTTTTATTGCCTTAGATGCGTTAGGTATCCATGCAACTTTAGCTGCGATGCTTGCTGGTTTTTTAATTTCTGATTCACGTTTTGAGCAGCGTTTAAAACTGTATGTTCGCCCCTTGCAGGGTTTAGTTTTTGCTGCATTTTTTATTGTTTTGGGGCTCAGCCTGCCATTACAACTCATTGTTGAGCAGCCGTTGTTTTTAGGTGTAGGCTTAATCACGTTGTTATTGGTTAAGATGCTGCTTTATGTGGCACTTAGCCGTTATTTTAAGCTCTCTTGGCAAGACAGTACTTTAAGCGCAGCCGCTTTACTCAGTAGTGGCGAATTTGGTTTTATCTTGTTGTATATGGCCTTTGAAAAACAAATCGCCAATGCAGCCTTACTAGAGCCTTATCTAATTTTATTGATGTTGAATTTTTTACTGTCACCATTTTTATTCATTGTAGTCCAACGCTATTTGTTGCCGCGCCTCCAACCACAAGACACTAGCTCAGAACATCTGGTTAACGCTCCATTATTGATTATTGGGTTTGGGCGTTTTGGACAATTGGTGGCACGCGTGGCACATCTGCAACACACCCCATTTACAGCCATCGACAGTCATATCAAAGCAGATTTAGCACTAGAAGCCTATGGGGGGAGTTTGCATGTTTTAGATGCCACCGACGCCACACAATTAGAAAAACTAACCTTAGCACAGGTTAAAGTTGCAGTGATTGCAGTAGATGATGTAGAAGACAATATCAATATTGTGCGCTATTTACAGTTAAATTATCCTGAGATTGAGCTTTTTGTACGTGCTCGCGACCGCCATCATGCGCATTTGTTAAAAGATTTAGGCATTGCCCATATTTGGCGAGAAACCTATTTATCTGCTTTAGAATTAGCCCAAAAAAGTTTGGCATCTTTAAACAAGCAAGATGAACCTCTGATGACGAGTATAGAAGAGTTTCGAATTCACGACCAAACATTACAACGCCAACAACAGCATATCGAATATGATGATACTAAGCTGTATCAAACTCAAGAAGCAGCTTTAGATGAATTGGCTTACTTATTTCAACAAGATGCTGAGTTTAAAGCCAAGCGCCTTGCGAAACTCAAGCGTGATTTAAGCCCATCCACATCACAACAGATGAAGCTAGATGACTTGTGATTTACAATATAGCCACCATTAAGACAGGGTTTGGAGAATTTTATGTCTGATTTACGTCAACGCTTTTTTATTGAAGATAGCCCTGTTCGTGGCGAAGTTGTGCATCTTGAGCACACTTTAACCACAATTTTAGCGCAGCGTGATTACGCACCTGCGATTAAAGTTTTATTGGGCGAAATGCTCAGCGCTACAGCATTACTTGCTAGCACCTTAAAAATTAAAGGTCGCATTAGCTTACAAATTCAGGCGTCAGGTACCCTCAAGTGGGCGATGGCTGAATGTAACCATTTAGGTGAAGTACGTGCTTTGGCTGAATACGAACCTGATGCGCGTTTTAATCAAGCAGATGACTCAAGCACAGTACTTAAAAGCTTAGTTAAACCAGTGTTATTTATTAACATTGAGCCAGAGGTCGGTCAACGCTACCAAGGTGTGGTACCGCTTGAACATGACACCTTAGCAGAATGCTTAATGCAGTATTATGATTTATCTGCACAAATTGCAACGCGTATTATATTGGCAAGTAATGAGCAACGTTCGGGTGGTTTACTCATCCAATTGTTACCGCGTAACAGTGAAGAAGAACAGCAACGTGTTGATGAAGATTTATGGCCTCGTTTAACCATGCTCACCAGTACCTTAAAAGCTGAAGAGCTGACAGACCTCAGCGCTACCGACATTTTATATCGTTTATATAATGAAGAAGAGGTGCGTTTACCTGAAGCAGAACAGCTTAAATTTGGTTGCACTTGCTCTAAAGAACGCTGTGCCACTGCTTTAGAACAAATTGGCGTCGCAGGTGTGCGTGAAACCCTAGAACATCAAAATCCAATTGAGATTAGCTGCCAGTTCTGTAACACCAGCTATACCTTTAGTGCCGAAGAAGCTTTGGGTTTATTTGGTCAACATTTGAGTTAAATCAATCACTTAAAAGGCAGCTTAGCGCTGCCTTTTTTTTGGGTTCGCCGTTTATCTTTTTGCAACAAAGCTACACAAACTCCCCCTAGCCTTAATGGCTAAAACATACAATAATGATTAAATAATAGACAAATTAAGCATGAGCAAAATCCAATTTTTATGCTGTTAAAGCACCTCATCCTCTTCGTCCTAGCTTGCCAATGTCTACTCACTCATGCCTAAGCTTTGTCGCAAAAATTTTGCTTTGTGAACACCGACTACAAGGAGTTGTCCATGACTACCATCCATCATCGTGAAAGCCTAGAGAATATAGAAGACGGCGTGAGTTTTGATTTACACAGCTTTGCACAAACCTGTGGACAAAGCCCTGAATGGGTCTTGCAGCTTTTAGACTATGAAATTTTGCCACGCCGCCCAGAAGAGCGCATTCATCAGTTTTTTGCCGCTGACCTTTTACGTGCTCAACAAGCCTATCGTTTACAACGTGACTTTGATGCTAGTTTTTCTGCCGTCGCGATGATGCTTGATTTGATTGATGAAGTACAACAGCTACGTAAACAAGTCAAACACTGCAACTTTATCCATAGCTAATCATGGCATTGTTTAGGCAGCCTCTTGTTTGTATGTCAATCAAATTCAGTTGAGATTTTAAAAGTACTATGAAAACCAAAGAATGTAATAAAAAGACCAAGTTCATGTTTCCTGAGTTTCGTGATTTAATTCCGAAATTGCGTGAGAATAATCCACATTTTGCTAAGATGTTTGAAGAGCACGAGCAGCTAGATAAAACCGTAATGCAGTTAGAACTTGACCCTCTAAGTCAAATTCGGGATGACATTGAAATGTTAAAACGCAAAAAATTAAAGCTTAAAGATCAAATGTATTTGATGTTGCAAAAAGTACAAAGTCCATAAAAAAAGCCCGCTGATGCGGGCTTTTTTTCAATCAACACAAAGCAATTATGCTTGTTCGATTTCTTTCATCGTTAACTTGATACGACCACGGTTGTCGACATCAGCAACTTGTACTTTAATCTCTTGACCTTCTGTCAACACGTCTGCCACATTAGCAATACGTTCGTTAGAAATTTGTGAGATATGAAGTAAGCCATCAGTGCCCGGTAAGATATTTACAAACGCACCAAATTCAACGATACGAATTACTTTACCTGTGTAGATTGTGCCAGGCTCAATTTCAGCAGTTAAAGCTTGGATTTTTGCAATCGCAGCCATTGCAGCAGCTTTAGTTTCACCAAATACACGTACTGTACCGTTATCTTCGATATCAATTGCCGCTTTAGTTTCTTCAGTAATGGCACGGATAGTTGCACCACCTTTACCAATCACGTCACGGATCTTATCAGGGTTGATATTGATCACTTGGAATGTCGGCGCGTGCATAGAAATTTCTGGGCGTGCACGTGAAATCACTTGGTTCATCTCATTTAAGATGTGCATACGACCAGCATAAGCTTGGTTTAATGCAGATTCCATGATTTCTTCGTTGATACCTTCAATCTTGATGTCCATTTGAAGTGCAGTAATACCGTTGGCAGAACCTGCAACTTTAAAGTCCATATCACCTAAGTGATCTTCATCACCTAGGATGTCAGACAGAACTGCAAAACGCTCGCCTTCTTTTACTAAGCCCATTGCAATACCTGCAACTGGTGCTTTCAATGGCACACCTGCATCCATAAGTGACAATGATGCACCACATACAGACGCCATTGAAGATGAACCATTTGATTCAGTGATGTCAGATACAATACGAATCACATACGGGAAGCGGTCAGCTGCAGGAAGAACAGCTTGAACACCACGACGTGCTAAACGACCATGACCAATTTCACGACGTTTAGGACCTGATTCACGACCAGTTTCACCTACAGAATATGCAGGGAAGTTGTAATGAAGCATGAAGTTATCAGTTTTTGTACCTGCAAGGGTATCAACCATTAACGCATCACGCGTGTTACCCAAAGTCGTTGTTACCAACGCCTGAGTTTCACCACGTGTAAATAGTGCAGAACCGTGAGCACGACCTAATACGCCAACTTGCACATCAATTGCACGAACAGTTTTCGTGTCACGACCATCAATACGTGGCTTACCAGACAAGATATTGTCACGTACTGTACGGTATTTTAATTCTTCAAATAATTCGTCAACTTCAGCTGCAATACCTGTTTCGTCTTCTTCAGGAACAAACTGAGCAACAGCTTCAGTATGAAGTGCATCTAATGCTGCATAACGATCTTGCTTAACAGCAATGGTATACGCTTCAGAGATTTTCGCTTCAAATGCTGCTTTTAATTTAGCAAGAAGTTCTTCATTTTTAACCGGAGCAACCCAAGTTGATTCAACCGCACCTGCAGCAGTTGCAAATTCTTTGATCGCTTGAATTGCAATTTGCATTTCGTCGTGACCAAACAATACAGCTCCAAGCATTTGATCTTCTGAAAGCTCTTTCGCTTCAGACTCAACCATAAGTACCGCAGATTCAGTACCTGCAACCACTAAATCAAGATCTGACTCTTTTAATTGTTCAGTGGTTGGGTTAAGGATGTATTCGCCATTGATCAAACCAACGCGCGCACCACCAATTGGACCACGGAATGGAACACCGGCAATTGACATTGCAGCAGACGTACCCAACATTGCAGCAATATCAGCTTCCATCGTTTTATCAGAAGAAACCACTGTTGCAGTTACTTGGATTTCGTTATAGAAACCTTCTGGGAACAATGGACGAATTGGACGGTCAATTAAACGTGAAATTAAAGTTTCAGATTCTGATTGACGACCTTCACGCTTACCATAACCACCTGGAATACGACCCGCAGCATATTGCTTTTCTTGGTAGTTTACAGTGAGTGGGAAGAAATCTTGACCCGCTTTTGCTTTTGGTTGTGCAACAATTGCAACAAGTACAGTCACGCCACCCATGGTAATCACCACAGTATTTGCTTGACGTGCAACGCGACCTGTTTCTAGTGTTACGGTATGTTGACCGTATTGGAATTCTTTACGAACAATATTAAACATCGACATATATTTTTCTTTCCTGATTTTATTCTAGTGGAGACCCCTAAGGTTTGGCATTCACAATCATGATATTGTGTAAATGACAAAGCTTAGAAGCCGACCTCACTAGATTTTAAACACAAAGAAGGAGCGAACATTCGCCCCTTCCCCATTATCTAACCAAAGTTAGATATGCTTTTGTTTTTAGTCCTACAGCACTCAACATGCAATAATCCGAAAAACAAAGTTTAAATCGAATTAACGACGTAAACCTAAAGCAGCAATCAAATCGCTGTAACGAGTAGCGTCTTTACCTTTAAGGTAGTCAAGAAGCTTACGACGTTGGTTAACCATACGGATAAGACCGCGACGGCTATGGTGATCGTGCTTGTGCTCTTTAAAGTGACCTTGTAAGTCATTGATTTGAGCAGTTAAAAGTGCTACTTGAACTTCTGGAGAACCAGTGTCATTTTCAGCACGAGCAAATTTAGCGATGATCTCTGCGCGATCTGCGTTTGTTAAAGCCATTCGATTTCTCCGAGATGCTTCTATAAAAAATTTCGATATGAATCAATTTAAAAAATTGACTGCCGTGCATCACTACAGCAAGGCTGCTATTTTAAGCCATATTAGTACAGATTGCAAAAATGCTTTTGCTCAAATCGCGATTGAAGGTGAAATAGCAGTCAATTTTTTCCCAAGAAAAGACCTATACAAAGAAGCCCAAGTTAAACTTGGGCTTGAGGCATTTGTAATAACATTCGGTTTTATAAGGATATGGCTTAGCAATATTTTTAAAAAACTAGCTGTCTTTATTTATGTACTGTGCAGTTAAAAGATGAAATTAGCGGGTATTTTGCCTAGGATCTTATGTATTTTGAATGACGTCATGTGTAGCCATTTTAAAAATAAAAAGCCCTGTAGTCTCTCCCAAAACTACAAGGCTTAGCGGCTGTAAGTTTCCTCTGTGACTTACTTTCCTGTAAGTTCGCTGCCATGTCGGCTTATCGTTATCATTGTGCGATTATTCTCAACATTCCGTGTTGAGCTTTTGTTAAAGCTATATTCGCAGAAAGTGCAGCAAAGCTCTATGCGTCAATTTCTCGAATCTTTGTAAGCCATGGCGTACAAAATTCATTTTTTGACTATTCAATCAAAAAATCACGTTGTTTTTAGCTTATTTTTTAAACCACTTTGGCGTGTGGTTTTTACAGTTAAGGCCTGCTGCAAGCTCTTTGGGTCGGCTAAAATACTCACCACCGACTTAGCACGGGTAATCGCTGTATAAAGCAATTCCTGGCTTAATAGGTTGGCAGCAGCACCATCTAACACCACAGCGGTGTGTTTAAATTCGGAACCTTGCGATTTATGAATCGTCAAAGCAAAAGCTGTTTCAATATTTTTAGGTAAACGTGCTGCCGGCAACCATTTTTCTAAACTTGGAAAATACACCTCAAACTGCCACTGCCCGTCTTTAAAACGTTGTAAACATACACCAATATCACCGTTAGACAGCACAAGTTGATAATCGTTATAGGTCATCATTACCGCACGTCCGACATACCAATCACCTTGTTGAGTGGTATAGCTTGCCAACTGTTGCAATAAACGTTTTTCAATCTGCTGATTAAGCTGTTTTAAACCCAAAGGCCCATGACGAATCGCCGTTAAAATACGATAGTCGTCAAAACGTGCTAAAACTTCTGCCAATAAAGTGTCAGGTCCATCGCTGCTTAAATAAGCCTGTAATGCAGCCACATAGCCACTAAACCCAAACATTAAGCGATCATAATAGCTGTGGTACTGCTGTGTTTGCAGATGCTCAGGCAGATATTCAAGCTGTACCACATCGCTCATGTGTGTTGTCAGTTCAATGGCTTGTAAAGTAGATGCTGCAATCAACTGTTCTAGCTCATGCAGCACTGAATTTTGCATATGTGGAGCTTGGATGAAACCTGCCAACTCACCAATGGCTGCACCCGCTTTAAAACGACGACTGGTATGTAAATGCACCCGATGTTGATCTAGACATTCTACCTGCTGTAAATCTGCCAAGACTGACCCTACATCCACGGATGCCAATTGCTGTGCATCGCCCAATAAAATTAAGCGGGTACCATTGGCAATGGCGTTAAACAATAAAGCAGCTAAATTTAAATCTAGCATGGAAGCTTCATCAACCACCACCACATCAAATGGCAAGGGCTGCTTGGCAGAAAAACGCGGTTTATGTTGTGTGCCTAAGCCCAATAAACGATGTAAAGTAATCGGTTGTAAATGCTTTAAATCATCGCTAACCAAATGCTCAAGTTTTGGGTCATTAAATGCACTTTGTAAAGCTTCTTTCATACGCTGTGCCGCTTTACCTGTAGGTGCTGCCATAGCAATGCGTAAGTTGGGTAAAGCTTGATTTAAAGCAGCAATAATACGTGCCAAAGTGTAGGTTTTACCTGTACCCGGACCTCCGGTAATGATGCTTAAACCCTGCTGTGCCACGGCGTGTAAAGCCGCTTTTTGATGAACATCAGTTAATAGCTCTTGATCATCTGCAACAGCCACTTGGGTGACTTTCGCTTCAATTAAGCGTTGAACATCTTGGGTCAATTGTTGTTCTAATTGCCAATAACGATATAAATATAAGTCACTTTGATCATAAATAAACGGCGCAATTGCATGTGGTGCGGCCACCAATGTGCCTAAACTACTGACTTGTTCAGGTAAAGCTTGCAAGCAACTGTGCCCACTTTGCATAGCAAGCAACAGTTCTTGAATTAATTTTTGTGCCTCAAGTGATGTATCTGCAAAATAGCCACTCCATGCTTTCATCCATGCTACGTCGTTGTCAGTGCTGATGTTCATAGCGTGTCCCCTTGCATACGACCTAACAATGCATCTAAACGCAAAATAAATTCATCCTCAGGTTTAAAATAATATAGACCTTGCTCAGTTTGCCCATTCATACCACGCAAATACAAATAACTTGCGCCACCTAAATGGGTGTGGATGTCGTAGTCTTGCAGTTGCACACTTAAATAACGATGCAAGGCCACCAAATACAAACCTGCTTGTAACCAATAACTTGCTTGTGACATATTGGCTTGAATATGGGCGTTGCTATAGTCAACTTGATTTTGACCTAAAAAGTTACTCTTATAGTCGGCAATGTGATAGCGCTGTCCATCATAAAACACCAAGTCAATTGAACCTGTGAGATAACGCGCTGAATTGGCGTGATTGAGTGGCAACATATGAATGCCATATTCTTGAAATAAATCACTTATACGTTGCACGCCAAAGATGCGATCGGCGAGCGCCAAATAAAATGGAAATTCGGCAATATGCGCATCTGCACTTAACTGACTTAAACAGAAATCGGCAAATAATGGTGTATTTAAAATCTCAGCTAACCACTCGCCCAACATGGCATATAGGTGCTCGTCATTGACCAGCTCAAACTCTGCCACATATTTTTCTTTTAATTCTTTCCATAGGCTTGGATAACTGTTTTTAAAACGTCGATGTAGCTCTAAACCCCAGTCACTTTGATCTTGAAAATCAATATGTTCAAAGATTTCATGTAAGAAGTTACCCGCCAATGTGCCCATCGGGAAATTACGTTTAATCCAAGATAAACTTTGCTCGCTTGGATGACTGTCTGCAACCACATGGATTTCATCAGCAGCATTGTTGTGCTGTTCATGCTGTGCAGCCAAAACATCCATGGCTTGTTTACGGCTTAAATGCTGCGCTAAAGCACTAAAACTGGTTTTACTGCGCGGATAAAAACGTTGTTTAGGTAAATCTAACGCATGCAGCACAGGCGTTTGAATCTGTTGCGGCGGACGAATCCAGATCGGACACTCCGCCAACAATGGCTCGTCCTGACAATGAGCATGACAAAACCCTTCACCAACATTTTTCCAAAACAATACACCATGTGCTTTATCTAATAGTTTTTTACTCAACATGGCATACACCCGATGACTGGCACGGGTGAGTGCCACATACCACAAACGGTGCTGTTCGGCTTCTAATCTGGCGTCATGTTCGGCAATGGCTTGTGTATCTAATAAATGTTTATCGTTAATTGCCACTACACGTTGGATTTCAGTTTGCCCAGTCTCACTGTGATTGATCACTTGAGTCGAGAAATTCAAGGTTTTATTGATCTCACGCCCAGCCGAGCTTGCCCCAAGCAAAAATACAATTTTAAATTCAAGCCCTTTAGATTGATGCACTGTCATCAGTTGCACACCTGCTGTGTTACTTAAACTGCGCTCCATTTCCCAATCACGTTGCCCCGGTGACTGAATTTGTTTTAAATACCATGTATATAAGGTTTGCGCACCTTGATAGCTTTCGCTGTGCTGGGTCAGACTTTCAGTTAAATGACGTAAATTGACCACTAGGCGTTCATTATCACGGCTTTGGTAACGCACTAAATTTTCCCACACCGCAAAAATATTTAAGGTGTATTGCCATGCAGTTAAAAAGCCTTTAGCCAACCACATTTCACGAATATGCTCAAAGTCGTTCATATAACGACTTAAACCCTCAGGCTGACCTTGCATCGCAATCAGGTCATTAAGTTGCAGTCCAATTAAATGACTGAGTAAAGCCCGTTTGACTTTAGCTTCATCAAAAGGATGCAAAATTGCAGTTAAGATCGCCCCAACATCTTGGGCAATACTGCTGTCAAATACACTGCGTTTTGAGGCACGATTAACGCGAATATTTAAACGATTTAGCTCATATTGAACTTTATCTAAGCCATCATGATTACGTGATAAAACAGCAATATCATCGGCTTGCAAAGGCTGTTGCTGTTCTTTATGTTGAAAATATAATTGCTGTTGTGCGCTTAAATTTAACAGATGGCGAATTTGCCAAGCCACTTGTAAAGGCTCTTGATCGGCATCTTCTAAAGTGATAAAACGCAGCGGCTTTGGATTGGCGATACCTTGTTCATAACAGATCGGATGCGGACGTAGACCTGCTTCTACAGGACTATAAATCACCTGTTCACCAAAATTGGTCTGCTGCTGAAACAAAGCATCAACCACTTGCACCAACTCAGGTACAGAACGCTGATTATATTTAAGGCTATACAGTTTACCGTGTTTGGCTAAAACATCTTGACGGGCTTTGCTATAGGTCAACATATCGCCACCACGAAAGCCATAAATGGCCTGTTTAGGGTCACCCACCATAATCATACAACCTTGGCTATACCATTTGGGGTTACGCCAAATTTGCGCCAACATATTGTCTTGATCTTGGTTGGTATCTTGAAATTCATCGACCAAAATTAACGGATAACGACTCTGCACATATTGGGCAAACCGCTGTCCCTGCTCTCCCATTAAGGCATCGCTTAAACTGCGCATTTGTTGGGTAAAGGTGGTTTCGCCTTGTTGTTGTAAACGCTGTGGTAAACGACGTTTGACTTCTTGGGTTAAAAAATATTTAAGCTGTGTATCAATCGCGCCAAGTTGCTGCTCAAATTGTTGGGTGGCCAGCAATAGCTCTTGTAGTTTTTGTATGACCCGATGCTGTAAAAAGGCTACTTGATCTTCGGCGCTACAAGTTTTACTCGGTTTATTAAATAAACTTTTACGTGGCAAGCCTTTACTGTCTAAAAATAAATTAAAAATTTGTTTCAGCTGTTTTTGAAACTGTGGATTAAAAAATACTGTTAAAGGTTCGTTTTGCTTTAACGTGTTGATGAGATTCGGTAAAATCACCGTAAAGGTTTGTAGCAGGTTTTTTCCAGGTTTTTCTAAGACATGTGCAGAAAAATTAGATGTAAATTCTCCTGCATAATAGGCCTGTAATTCTTGTAAATCCTCTACAGTAAAACTCGCAAGTTGATTTAGACAAGCTGATAAAACCTCAGTGTCTAAAGGTTGTGGCTTCACGGTTTGCATTTTGGCTGAGGCAAAATCAAGACTTTTTTGCACCACATCCACATAAGCCAAAGGGGCTTTTAAAATTCCTTTTAGCAGCAAAAAATCAATATTGGCTTGTGGCTGTAATTGAATCCACTCACGTAATACATCGTGAATAATTTGTTGGGTGTATTGCTTGGCTTGATCACTAATGGCCACATGCTCAATTCTGCCACTTTCAAAAGAAAATTCTGTGAGCAATTTTTGACTAAAGCTGTCTAGCGTTCCAACAAACAATTCATCAAATTGGTCTAAAACCAACTTTAAACGTTCGCAAGCATAGCCAATTTTATCTGCATAATCGTGCAAGATTTTTTGGAATAAGACGTCTTGTTCAAGTTGCGCTTGCGCTAAAATTTCTGTGCTGCTTAGAGCTTGATAAGGCTGTAAAAAATGCAAAGTATCTTGCAAACGTTTACGAATACGGGTTTTTAATTCTGCCGCTGCTGCACGGGTAAAAGTGGTGGCAATCACTTGATGCGGTAAATAATCATGCAACAACACACGCACCATTAAGCTTGATAGCGTATAGGTTTTACCTGTGCCCGCCGAAGCTTCAATCCAATGTAAGCCGCGAAATTGCATATCAACAATAGGCGCATAAGAAGGTTCAATCTGACAAAAACTGTTCATGCGTCATCCTGTATCGTTTGATGCCAAAAGATCGGCTGATAAAGTCGGTAAGAGAAGGTTAAACACGCCTGTTCAAGCAAGCTATTGCTATCGGCATCACGTAAAATAAACTGCCAATCGCGGTGTTTAATATTCCACTCTTCATTGTCATAACGATAGCCGGCAAAACCATCCGATTTACGCCACTCTTTAATCAGTCTGTCTAAATCTTTAACTTGCATATCACCATTTTTAACATCTACCCACTCAACTTTGGCTTCGTCTTTGAGGAGTAATTCTGCCGGCAATAATAAGACATTTTGCTTAGCGTATTGCCATGCCTCAAGCCAATCGTGTAACCAAATTTTGGCTTGATCTGAGCTGACCCCTTGGCAAATTAAGGTTTTATCACTGCATACAACAATACGGCGTAAATTTCTTCCTGCATCACCTAAATCTAAATAGGCAAGCCACAGTAAATATTCAAGCCACACCCGACCACGGCGTTTGGGCTTAGCACTGGCTGCCATTAAACTGACCCACGTTTCGCTCATACTTTCTGGCACTTGAATACTGATATGTAATTGATCTTGAAGTTTTAAAACCTGTCGTGTGGTGGCAGTGCTGGTTTCAGCAAATTGGTATAAGCGCTGCTGCAAATGCCTGTGCTCAACCAAGCTTTGCTGCCATGTGGCATACTGAGTTTTGCCTACCGGCAACACATCTTGTAAAACATCTGCATTGGCGCTTTGTTGATGCAATAAAAACTCACGCACTTGATATTTTTTTAAACCATCTAACAACAATGGTTCTTGATCTTCTATCACATCACTTGGGCTTAAATTTTTCACCCCTAAAGTTTTAAGATACGTGCGCGCCGGAAATAGAATGTCTTGCATCCATTGTTCACTGTCTAATAATTCAAAGGCTTGCTCTAATGCCGGCAATGTATATACGCCTGTACTCCATGCTTGACGTGGTTGCTGCGCACCAACCAATTGACGCGCCACTTTAAACCATTGGTTTTGATAGCGTATAGCATGCGCTTGACTAAAGCCTACAGGATCAAAGGGTTGTAAAGGATGAATATGATAGAGGCTGAGCAATTGGCTCGGTACTTCAACCCCATGCATATCGGTATGTAGGGCAAGGGTTGGATCTTGATACACAATCAAATTTAAGTGCTGTATAAACTCTTGTAACACGCTGGATGGATCACGTACTTCGCTGTCGTTTAAGTCAAACGCATTATAAAACAGCCATACATTGTCTTTGGCCAATAACATGGCATCTAAAAATGCACCTTGATCATCTTCTAAACGTGAACAATCACCCAATTGTGGACGTAACATTTGCATAAGATCAAAAGGAATATGCTGATCGCGATTTGGGAACTTGCCACTGTCTAAATTAAGCATCACCACCAATTTATATGGCACAGGACGGATCTGCCCCATTTGGCTAAAAGTGATTTGTCCTGTAGGTTCGGCTTGCTCTAACTGACTGCCTAAACTTTTTTCAATTTCTGCTAAAATATAAGGCAAAGGCAGGGTCAAACTGCGTAAAGCATCTTGTTCATCGTCATCATAAAAACTGGTTAAAGTCAGCATACGTTCTTGTTTTTTAACCAACAGATATACGCTGTCTAACACATCTACGCCTGCGGCTTTAAACTCATTAATTTCATCCATTAAACAGTTTAGCCAATATTCAGCGCTGCGTTGTTCTTGGGTTTCATGCTCAATCAGCCATGTACGCCGTGTCGCAATATCTTGATAAATTTCAATTAAGGTACCAATTAAAGCAAAATCACTTGGGCGAACTTCGGCATAACTTAAGGTGTTTTCAAATACACAATGTTCAGGAATGGCAATGCCAAGTGCCAAACGATCTAAAGCAAATTTAAAGCTAAAACGATAATCTAGATCGCCCTCAATTAAGCTTTCTTGTAAATGCTGCGCATCGAAACCACGTTTAAAACCCGCCGCTTGGAGTAGTTCATAAATACGTTCAAGGGCATTGGCATCTAAATTGTAGCGTTGTTGGGTGGCAAATAAACTCAGCCAATCGGCAAATGCTTCTAAAGTAAAACGACCTTTTAATAACTCAATACGCCCGAGTACAGCACGCCATGCGTTTTGTGCATCGAGTGGTGTAACACCGGCAATTTGAATGGGCAGATACACGCTATCTTGCAGCATGCGTTCGCGCTCAGACAAAGGCGCGGCAAAGGTACTGCGAATTTGTGGTTCAATGTCTTTAAGGTTAGGACATAACACCAAAATATCACTGGCACGGCGCGGTGCATCAGGTGTGCCGTGGCTTAACCAATGTAAAATTTGTTCTTTTAACACCTCAAGTTGGCGCAAACTTGAATGACACACATGAATTTGAATCGAGCCATCATCTGGCTGTAAATGGTATTGCTTTGCCTCAGGTTTACGTAAATGTAAAATATCGCTTTGGATTTTGCCTAATAAGGTGTTTGGATAATCTTCAGGGAATAAATCAAACCATTGCCCCTCTTCGTTAGAAGATAAACTCGACAACAACGAAAAATGGTCACGCGCTTGCTTACCAAAACGCGTGAGTAGCGGATGATGCGAATCGCGTTTTTCGGCATGAAACTCTAGACTAAATTTTTCAATATAGGCATTAATGGCTTGGTCATCGACGCTACGCCCTTGCGCTTGCTCACGTTCAATAAATCTTTGGCGTAACTGTGCGTCATAGCGGGCTTTCCAATGTGGGTCGACCATATCGGCCCAATATTCTTGTGAGGGGTTGTAATGCATCACAAAAATATCAAGGTACTGTCCTAAACGACGTAAAAATTGCAGTTGTACGGGCGGTAAATCCAATAAGCTAAACACCACAATTTGATTAGGTAAACGTTTTAGGGCATCTTGGCGTGTGTTTGGGTCATCAAGGCGTTGCCAAAACAGCGCATCAATCCGTGCCACGTTTTTAAAATCTTCAGCAAAAACGCTTTGCCATAACCAACGTTGCCATGCTTCAAGCTCATAGGCTTGCTCAAGCTTAAATTGCTCAATTTCAGTGCCGACCTTAAAAAACAATTGCTCGACATTTAAAGCATGTTGCTTGCCCCATGTTTGCAGCCAATTATTGCCACAAACACACAACTGAGCCCCACAACGTGCACAATGGCTACGGTATTCCATATAATTGGAAAATAAACGCGACACTTGTTCGGACACCCAATACAACATGCTTTGTTTTTTATTAAGTTGTTCAAACCCCTCTAAACGGTCGGCACTGGCATAAATACGTTGAATGATGGGATATAACGGATGTTGCTGACTTAAGGTATTGTGTGGTGCTTGGACAAAATCTTTTAGACTTTGATAAATGCGCCATTTGATCATTAAACGCGGCAAGTTGGCTTTACGCACTTCATCGCGTTGATCATGCAGCACTTCTTGATATGCCCACCACTGAAAACCACGCATACGCTGATGAAATTGATTATTGGCACTAATGCCGCGCTGTTCGGCCAAACGTTGGGTAAGCCATGTTTCAATGGCTAAGGATGGCACAATAAAATGTTGGGCTTTTAACACCATCAAAGGATGCGCTTTGCTTTGTTGCACCGCGCGCAGCATGGCTTCAAATAACACTTCAATTCGCTGACTTTGCATTACATGAATGGCCATACTGCTCCTAACACCTGAATAAAAATAAAAATTTATCTACAAAATCACAAAGATTCTGTACTAGACCCACGCCAATGGCTATGTCAAATTAAGCTTAAGTTGGCTTAAACCACACGATCAGACATAGAAAAAATTCATATTAGTTTAAGGTATTTCATGATGAAAATTGACAATATTCCACAAACAATTGACCCTACATTAAATTTAGAACAAGTCCGTGAAGAGTGTTTAGAGTTGGTCAAAAAACGTGCCTATATGTCGGCAGGTGTTGCCATTATTCCTATTCCTTTTTTAGATGTTTTAATTGATGTGGGGATTTTATCGCAACTAATTCCTGAGGTGAATGCCCGCTTTGGTTTAGCACCTGAACAAGTGACTGTGTTTGATCCAAAAACCAAGCAAATTCATTGGAGTGAGCTCAAAAAACGTGGGGTTGAGTTCTCAGGTTTAGTGGTTGCGCGTACTGCCATGAAAAAATCATTTAATAACATGGCCGCCAAATACTTAACCAAACAAGTGACCAAGTTTATTCCACTTGGCGGACAAATGATTGCTGCCAGCTTAGGTTATATTGTGATGAAAAAAGTCGCCGAAGCGCATGTTGAAGAAAGCTACAAATTGGCCAAAGGCATTCAGCTTAAACAAGGTGTTGATCGTGGCCAACCTGTAGCACCACCTGTGACCAATGTACCGACCCTTGAGCAGCAACAAGATGCTGCTCAAAAGTAAGTGATTAAAACGCTCGTAAAAGGGCGTTTTTTATGTGGCTTTGAGCTGCTTTAAAATGGTTTCTAGCACCTCAATTCGTGCGGTGTTTTTGTCATCCGTGGCAATAACATGCCACGGCGCAGCCTGAGTACTGGTATGAGCAAACGTATCGGCAGCTGCTTGTAAATAATCATCCCAACGCTCACGATTACGCCAATCTTCTTCGGTAATTTTAAAGCGCTTATGCGGGGTTTCTTCACGTGCCTTAAAACGTGCCTCTTGCTCATCTTTAGAAATCGCCAACCAAATTTTGACAATCACACCATTGTTTTCAATCAAGTCTTGTTCAAAGCGGTTAATTTCTGCATAAGCGCGTTGCCATTCGGCTGGATGCGCAAAACCTTCAACACGCTCGACCAACACCCGCCCATACCAGCTACGATCAAAAATACTAATATCGCCTTCGGTTTGTAAACGTCGCCAAAAGCGCCATAAATACGGGCGGCGCAACTCATACGGCTCAGGTGCAGCAATGCTATGAATTTGGTATTCACGCGGATCAAGCTTTTGCACAATGCGTTTAATTGCACCACCTTTGCCGGCTGCGTCCATGCCTTCAAAGCACACTATCACATCGCGTGGATCAAAACGTAAAGCGTCGGCAACTTCACGGGTTAGGGTTTTTAGTTTGTCTTTATACTCAGATTTATCTAATACGTTTTGTTCAGGTGCTTGTAAGGCTTGAGGAATAGAATTGTTTTTCCATTTTTTAGCACTGGTTTTGATATGCTCAGGGCAGTCTTTTAAAGCACTTAAAATATGCTGGGCAAAAATTTGATCACGGTTTTTATCTGCCCCATCAATGACTAACCAATCTTGGGTAAAGCGCGATCTTAAACGCTGCAAAGTCTTGTATTTATTTTGATTACGCCAATCACTACTTTGTAATTTATGCCAACGGGCTTCACTCGGTTCCATCTCATCAATACGTTGTTGCAAAGTATCCCATGACAAATCAAACCAAACTTTAATGACATCCACATTATTATTTCTTAAATCTTGTTCGTACTGCGCCATTTTGGCGATGTAATCGTCATATAAACTGTCATCAATGGGATTAGATACATGCATGGCGGTGCTCAGTAAGTCGGTATACCAATTGCCAAATAAAATGGTGATTTGACCTTCTTTGGGCATAAACGGCACATACGGCAGCCAATAAGGTTGCTCGCGCTCAAGTACCAAAGCTTTATCAGCTTTTACCTTTAAATAACGCGGATCGACCCATTCACGTAATTGTTTAACCGCCTCACCTTTTCCGGCTAAATCAATCCCATTGACCAAGATCAGTAAACTTTTGGCATTTTTTTGGTCACGGCTTTGGCGTAAAGCAAATTGTGCCTCAATTAAATCTAAGGACAGTTGATCTTCATCCATTGCTTTAAATTTTTCTGCCATATTGTGTTGCCCTTATCATTTTTTATGGTTGTAGCTTCTATGTTTACAAAGATTTAGTGCAGCTTGCAATCAACAAATCGCTTTTTTTGGATTTAAAGATAGCTGTTTGAGGTGTAAATCTTTAAGCTTAAGGCACAGTGGCAAGCAATGGAGCCGATATGTCAAAACTTGCGGTTTTAAACGATTTATTTATGACGTATCAACAATTAAACTATCACCAAAATCCGCAGTTATTACAACGATTACGTGATGTGCAAAATTGGCAAAAAAAGCGCATTATTCGTAGCCATGCGCCACAATTTAAACAAAAACAAAATGTATTAATGGCCGAATATTTTATGAATCGCCTATATGGTGGTCCAGATTTTGATGCCCTTGCTGCACAGATTCAGCGCTTAATTCCTAAAATTAACAAAGCTGAAAAACTGATTCCTGAAAATGCCGTTAAAACCGGAACTGCAGGTATTCAATTGGCTTTGCTTGCGGTACAACTTGATGAACAAGTGGCTGCTCAATTATTGCAAGATTACCCTGAAAATACCCCATTAACCGACGAAATCATGCGTGTGACCTATTTAAAACTAGACCAAGGCACACAGCGTTTAGAACAATTACGTCAACTAGATCAATTGGGTTTAAGTTTAGATAAATATTTGCGTTCTTTTGTGGTGCATACTGCATTTAAAATGTGTAAAAGCACTGCCTATAAACATAAATTTGATGTGATGTATGATTTTATGCAAGATGGTTTTGCTGCCATGAAACCACTTAAATCGGCTGAGCAATTTGTGCGTGACTTTACCGCTCAAGAACGTGAAATTGTTGCTAAAGTGCATGCCGGTGATCCACAACCGTTTGCATAAGCGAAAAGCCATCGCTTGCACTTTGGTTGCGTTATAAATACAACAAATGCAGTGTTTTTTCTGTATATTATGCAACACATTCAAGTCTGCATCGCTATAAGGCTTTAGAATCTGTCATGATGCATGCACTGTTTTTAACTCTATTTCCCTGTTAGGAGTGAGACTCATGTCTAACGAAAATCAAACGCCTACAAATGCACAAAACACAGACAAAGTGAGCCCATTCTTAACCGAGCCACTACCACAAGGTGCGCCACAAGGTCAGCAACAAAGCGTTGAAGCCACTACAACACGCGCCATTCCTAAATATAATTTACCGCGTGGTGCCAATACCGGCAATGTGGGTGAAAAAACTCACTTTGGTTATCAAACGGTAAATAGCGAAGAAAAAGCGCAAAAAGTTGCTGAAGTATTTCACTCGGTTGCAGCTAAATACGACATTATGAATGACTTAATGTCGTTTGGTATTCACCGTCTATGGAAACGCTTTGCAATTAATATGTCGGGTGTACGTCGTGGTCAGCACGTGCTAGATATTGCAGGCGGTACAGGTGATTTAGCCAAAGTCTTTAGCCGTGAAGTGGGTCCAACAGGTCATGTAGTGTTATCTGATATTAACGAATCAATGCTCAATGTCGGTCGTGATCGTTTAATTGATGCAGGCTGTGCCAACGTTGATTTTGTACTTGCCAATGCAGAAACCTTAGAACCTTTTGCCGACAACAGCTTTGATTTAGTGACTATTTCTTTTGGTTTACGTAACGTAACCGATAAAGATGCTGCACTAGAAGCCATGTATCGCGTGTTAAAGCCGGGCGGTCGTTTATTGGTGTTAGAATTTTCTAAACCTGTGTTTGAACCATTCTCAAAGCTTTACGATTTATACTCGTTTACAGCATTACCAGTCATGGGCAAAATCATTGCCAATGACGCAGAAAGCTATAAATACCTAGCCGAATCAATCCGTATGCACCCAGACCAACGTACCTTAAAAGGCATGATGGAAAATGCAGGCTTTAGCAACTGCGACTACCACAACTTAACCGGTGGTATTGTGGCAGTGCATCGTGGCTTTAAACTTTAAGGTTTAAATTATGTGGTCGATTCTTGCCTTAGGTGCAATCGAACGCTTTATGCATCATGTAATTGATCTGGATGCGATTACCCGCATTCAGCTCAATAGCTTACAAGGCAAAGTGTTGCGCGTGGTGATTGACACACCGCAACTGTCTGTTGATGTTTGCTTTGATGAGGGTAAAGTGCGCCTAGAACCCACCCCCACAGGACACAGTCAAACGCCGTCTATTTTTGAGCAGCGTCCCTTTGACCCAAGCCATGTACCTATTGTCGCAACGGCAACTTTACATGTTGGCAATGTCGTAGATTTGCTGAAACTTTTACTCAGCGATGAAGTGGGCACGATTCCTTTGCAAGGCGATTATCGTGTGTTGCAAGATCTACAACGTATTATGCAAAATAGTGAGCTCGACCTAGCGGCACATTTAAGTCCGTGGATTGGGGCAAATTTAGCGCATGAAATTGGCAAATTACAATACATCCCTCGCCTCATGAAAGATCAACTGCACAGCCAAGCCTTTATTGCAGAAGATTATTTAAAAGAAGATTCCGGTTTATTTGCCCCACGTTGGCAAATGGACGAACTGCAACAAGCGACCCGTCGTTTGCTGCAAAACCTTGATCGTGCTGAAGCGAAAATTTTAGCGCTCAAACAAAAAATTTCTTAACTTTAGGTAATGGCATTTATGATTCCGCATGTTTCACGTTTACTCGAACTTTGGCGCATCGCCGCGCACTATAGACTCGACACGTTGTTTCCTGCCGAAGAACTCCCTGCCAAAGCCCGCCCGATTTTAAAGTTGATTCGTCTGCATCCTGCGGCATGGTCAAGTAAAGAAAAAGACAACCCTTTAAAGCTCAAACAAGCTTTAGAAGATATGGGACCATTGGCAATTAAATTAGGTCAATTGCTCTCAACCCGCCGTGACTTAATTCCACCTGAAGTTCTTGAACAATTAGTTTTACTACAAGATCGCGTAAAACCTTTTGCTTCAGATGTAGCAACAATGCGTATTCAAAGCGCCTTAAAAGCTGACATTGCCACCTTGTTTGCCCGCTTTGATGAGCAACCACTTGCCGCAGCATCCATTGCTCAAGTTCATACCGCAGCTTTACATGATGGTCGTGAAGTGGTGGTTAAAGTCACACGTCCTGATATTAAACGTCAGCTACTCCAAGACTTTGAAATCTTGCAATGGTTAGGTACCGCTTTAGAAAAACGGCTTGAAGCTGCTCGTGCTTTGCATTTATCGGAAATTATTCAAAGCTATCGTCAAACCATTTTAAATGAGTTGGATCTGACCTTAGAAGCCGACAATACCCGTCGTATGCGCCATTACTTTACCGGCTCTAGCATGATGTATGTGCCTGAAGTATATATGGATAGCGTAGATGTTATGGTGGCCGAGCGCATCACAGGTGTGCCGATTTCTGAAACGCATGTCTTTGATGAAATGGGCATGGATCGTGCTGATTTGGCAGAAAAAGGCTTAACCATTTTCTTCACCCAAGTGTTTCGTGATAACTTTTTCCATGCCGACATGCATCCGGGCAACGTCTTTGTTGAAACCATTAATCCAAGCAATCCGCGTTATATCGCACTCGATTGCGCCATTATGGGTGAGCTGTCTAAAAGCGACCAAATGACTGTAGCACGTATGCTGCTTGCGGTGATGAACAGCAACTTCTTACAACTGATTCAAATTGTGCATCAAGCTGGATGGATTCCACCGGGCACAAATCAAGACGAATTAGCGCGTGAAATGCGTCGCACCGTTGGCCCAATGGTGTCTAAACCCATGGATCAATTGGATTTTGCCGGAATTTTATTACAAGTCATGGACATTGCGCGACGTTTCCATTTGGAAATTCCACCGCAACTGATGTTATTGCTCAAAACCTTAGTCCATGTTGAAGGCCTAGGCACCGACCTGTATCCGCAGCTTGATATTTGGAAATTAGCCAAACCCATTCTCACCGATTGGGTTAAAGCCCAAATGAATCCACAAAAAAATCTTAAAGAATTAGGTGAGAAAATTCCAGATTTACTCTTAGGCGCTCAAGATTTACCGACCCTACTGATTGATAGCTTAAATGGCTTAAAAAATCAGTCGGCTTGGCATGAAAAACAATTGCGTGAATTACAACATTTACGCTTACAGATGGAACAACAGCAAAAGCGCTCATGGTTTTTTGGCAGCTTGATCGCCGTATTATTGGTTATTGCCGTAATTACGCCTTGGTATATTTCTGCAATTTTAATTGGCTTGAGCAGTATTTTAGCCATTTGGCGTGTAGCCAAATAAAATACAAAAAGGGAGCATCATGGTGATGTTCCCTTTTTTTGTGACAGCATTCAACTTTTTAAAATGACTACAAAATCAGCATATAAAAACTCGTAATTTTTGAAATTTTACCTATAATTCATTCTTAGTGTGACACATGTAATATTTTACTGTCTTTCTTTATAAAAAACCCGTTAAAAACTATTACTTTATTCAGGATCGGTCTACGTATGTTTAGCAAAACTTTAAAAATTTCTATGCTGAGCGCTGCAATCACAACCTTGGCTGCATGTGGCGGCGGTGGTGGTGGTAGTGATAGCGCTGCACCAGGGTATAAAGGCAACACAGTGAATGGTGTAGCTGTAGATTTTTACTTAAAAGATGCACTCATTAGCTTTAGTAACCCTAATTGTGCGCCTATAAGAACCAATGACCAAGGTCAGTTTAGCTTTACAACTACAGCCAATTGCCAAGATTCAGAGATGGTAATTAGCAGTGGTATAGATCTAGGTACAGGCTTACCATTTACGGGTCGATTACAATTAAAAAACACGAATTTCAATCAAGCCACTCAACTTGCAGTGACGCCATTAACCACACTAGAAAAACATTTAGTTGATGCAGGTCAACAAGCGCTATTGCCTCGCATTTTGCAAAATTTAGGCATGAGTGATGTACCTCAAGATCTAAGCAGCTTTAACCCTGTTACCGATGCCAATGCTCAAACTGCTGCCGCAGTATTTGCTTTACAACAGTTGGTCAACAAAATTGAAGATCATTTAGAAAGCCTGCAAACTAATGGCACATCAGCTTTTGCTGCTGATCAAGCCGCACAAATTGCGTTCTTAGCAGTCATTGACGTTGTAAAAGAGCAACCTTTATTTAACGATAGTGCAGTAAGTTTTGATGAAAACACCTTAGATGCTGTACTTATTGAAGCATTTAGCGTTGCTGAAAAACAACTCCAAGCTCAAGATCCAGATACAATGATTCCAGCGAGTTTGATCAGTGATATCGCCGCTGATTCTGTTAAATTATCAACATTATTAGATACCTTGGTTCAACAAGGCGGTGATGGAGAGCAATTACTGTCAGAACTGCAAAAACCAGAAAATCAAGCTGTTCTTGAAGAAATTTTACAACCACCTGCTGAGATTATTACTCAACCCATCTATGGCAATTTCTCTGTCGCCAATTACAGTGTCATGGATTTGAAAAATTCAAGCCAACTACAACCAATTGAACTTGATCTTAAAGAGATTGATACAGTACTTGAATTTAATTTTGGGATTCAAAATACCCAAAAAGCACTACAAGATAACTTCCGACTTGGTTTTAGCATTCAAGCACAAACCAATGATCGTACAGAAACACTAGATGTAATCTTAGATGAAGTGCAGGTCACTTTTGATAAGACCGGTCGTATTGAAACAGCAAGCATCAATAAAGATACTCTACTTACAGTAACATCGAGTTTAAATTTCCCAATACCAGGTACAAGTGCAAGCACTTCATATGCTTCGTTTGAGCTACCACGTGCTTTTAGCATAAGCAATAACCGGACTATTTCTTTAAGCCAACTGCTGAATAGCGATCAGCGTTTAAAATCTGCATACGATACCTATAAAGGTAACTTGGTATCCGGCAACAGCTTGCGCGCTAACATCTTCGTGGCACCAACGAACTATCAAATTGATGCCAATTTAGGTTTAGAAGTGTCCACTATGACCATTCGAGACATCAACTTCTCAGCGCCTAGTATAGCAGCTTACTTTAAACTGAAATAATTGAGACTTAAGGTCAGCACACGTGCTGACCTTTTTTTATCATTCTTAAATGTATGTATAACTCTATGAAATTAAAATATCTGATTATTAGTTTAGTTGGTCTAAGTGGCTACAGTGTTGCAGCACCAAACGACTTATTTTTACAAGCAGATGACTTTAAAGCACAAGATGCAGCGCTTAAGGTTACAGTTGCCATTGATGCTGTCAATGACACTATTGATGTGTTTGACATGCGCCAAAGTGAAGGCATCAGTGGTGATCGTGGCGACTATATTGGTGGCAATATTGCAGCTGAATATCAACTCAATCAGCAATGGAGCCTTGAAGGCCGCTACCACTATCGCGATATTGATTTAGCACCAGATACCAACACCATTCACACAGCGTTGCTAGGCGTACGCTATCAGCCGGAATTTTCATTCTTAAACAAGAACGATGCGCTTGCATTTCGTGCCAGTGTTTGGGGAAACACAAGTGATGAGCTCACAAAATCTACCCCAACACGGGTAAATCAAAATACCTTTGATCAAATTAGCGTTGAACAGCCTCAAGATCTACAAGTGCAATTTGATGCCATGTTTTCACGTAAAATTGACCACATGAATCAAATTAATGCGTTTGCAAGTTTAGGCTATAGCAAAGTAGAGATGGAAGGTCTTAACCTAACCACCCATTATCGCGATTGCCTGACCAATATTCAGATTAACAGTAACAACCAATATGTGGGTCAGCTACTAGAGCGTTGTAATATTGATGGCGTTATGGTCAATGATCTTGAAATTGTCGGTGATGCCAAAGACTACGGTTTAGAGGTAGATAAAGACCTCAACTACGACAGCTATTTTGCAAGTTTGGGTGGTTCATGGAATTGGCGCTATCAGAAATTTGAAAGCCAAGTGGCTTATCAATACCAACGTTTATGGCGCAAAGATATAGATGATCGCGTAACGCAATTTGGCAGTCGTGCAATTAAAGACAATCACAACTTAGGTTTAAAGCTCAGCTATGATCTAACGCCACGTATGAGCGCATTTGTACAAGGTGAAATTTACCAACATAACTTTGTCGGTAATATTCCATTTTTATACAATGGCGTGACAGCCTCACGCTTAGATCGCCGTTATGGCTTGGCATCATTAGGGCTGAAACTACATAGCTTTTAAGTGCCTCACAAAGTAAAGGACGTTTAAATTGGATTTTAATCGTCCTTTTTTTGTGACTCAATTCACGTTAAACTTAAAATAAATAACATTGATTAAACAAAACTTTATAAAAATAAAACACCTTAAAATGCAATAGACTTATTTAAAGCAAAAAAAAATGGACTTAAAATTTGCTTTTTTTTGTATGTTTTTTTGATATAACTACAAAAAACATAGCGACAATTAAGGATATAATAATGTTAAAAACGCGTTTTTATAGCTCAATATTAGCAGTTTCTATTGCAGCTGCCTTAGCGGCATGTGGCGGTGGGGGTGGAAGTAGTGGTGGTGGCAATAACCCTGTCATTGAAAAAAATGGTCGTGCCGTAGATGGCCCTTTAGCAGGTTCTTTGGTTGTTTTTGAAGACTGCCAAAATCAAACTACACAAACCGACGCACAAGGCTACTTTAAGTTTCCAGAAAACTGTGTTGCAAGTAGCATTCAGATTTCAGGTGGTCTAGACACAGCCACTAACTTGGCTTTTAGTTCTACTTTAAAAGCACCAAAATCAGATTCTAATGATGTTATTGTGTCACCTATCACGACCCTCATTCAAACTCAAGTGGAAGCAGGTCAAAGTGTCACTGAAGCAACTGCTCAGATTGCACGTGTATTGGGTTTACAAGGCACAAATCTATTGACTGCCGATCCTATGGACAGCCAAGATTTGTACACCAAGACAGTGGTGGTACAACAATTGGTTGAACAAATTAAATCGAGTATTGCACCACTTGGCGCATCGTTATCAGAAGAAGCTTTTACATCTGCAACATTTGCAGCTTTAAGTCAGGCACTCACAGCAGATACTTCGATTAGTTCTTTACAAGACCCAGCCATTATTCAAGCCACCATTAGCCAAACTTTAACTGCAATTGAAGACAGCTTAGCACCTGAATACCAAGGTAAGCTTGATGAGGTGAGTGCAAACTTAGCTGCACTTGCCACCCCTGCAATTATTGCCAACGTACAAAGTGTACAAGAGACTTTAGAAAGTTTACCAAGCAGTACCTTTAACGCAGGCGTAGATGCAATTCAACAATCGACCGCGGCAGATATGCAAACAGCCAAAGAGTCTATTGTGACCCATAAATTAGTCAGCACTTTAAGCGAAGCACTGACACTCCCTGCTGAAGAAGCCAGCAGTATTCTTGCAAATGTAGGCAGTGCAGCTGCTTCATCCAGCCAAGAAAACCTGACAGATTCTTTAACACAATTGGCTGAAATTGATAGTTCTATTAATGTAGAAGCCTTAGAAGAAAGTTTAACGGCAGAGTTTTATGCCGATTATATTAAGTTGGCTAGCTTTAGTATTTTAAATACAAGCTACACTTATCAAGAATTTAATGATTCTTTACAAAACCCAATCGCTTTATCTGAACTCAATGGTTTACTGCTTGGTGTTGAAAGCTATGGCAAATTAACTGATCAAGCCTTAGAGTTCTCTGCTGGTCTGAGTCTTAATACGCTGAGCAACAAACAAGTCACGATTAGCATTGATCGTTTAAATTTAACATTTAATACCACTGGTGGCCTACAAGCAGCACAATTACCAAGTGGTGCTAAACTCAATTTAAGCTCAACATTAAACTCAGTACCTAATGCTGATATCACCTTAGGCACATCCATTGATGTGTTAGAAAATGGAAAAGTGGCGTTAAATGGTGATGTATTGGCTCAAATTGCACCACAGTTTGCCAATTTGGCCAAGTTGCCATTAAAGGGTGAAACAGTGCTGTTAACAGCTGTACTACAACCCAAAAACAACCAATACGTTGCCCATACCAATGCTCAGCAAAAACCTGTGTTAAGCAACAAGTATCAAATTAATACACAAAGCTTTGGCTCTGGTGTCAGCGCGAAGTTTAAGATCGCGCCATAACACACCTTGCCTTAAATAACCAGATCAACAGGCTTATGCTAAGCTTGTTGGTCTTTTTTATTGTATTCGCTTTTTGATCATGCACCATATTTTAAAAAAATCTGCATACCCATTAACCTTAAAAGCCGGTCACATTGCCAAAGCGCATATTCTACAACAGGGCTTATCTGCCCAAGACGTTGATACTCTTCCCGGTGCGGCAGGTGGTCCTAAAGGTATTGGTATTTTGGGTTTAGACCAAGCTATTTTTAATGAGTTTTTACCAAAAGCACCTAAGCGGCGTACTTTAATTGGCTCCTCCATTGGAGCTTGGCGTTTTGCCAGTATTACAGCTTGGGGCGCCACACTAGGTTTAAGCCGTTTAGCTGATCTATATACCCACTTATATTTTGATCAACATATGAAGATGCAAGACATTGCAGCAATTTGTCAAAATATGTTGTTTGAATTGGTGCAAGGTCGTGAACGACACATGATTGAACATCCCGATTATCACCTGACGGTTATTTCAGTTAAAGCGCGGCATATGTTTAAAAGTGATCGTGCTGTGCCTTTACTGGCATCCATTGCCGGCATTGTGGGCTGCAATGCCCTATCGCGTAAACATAATCGCTTTTTTATGCAACGCGTGATTAGTCAGCCCAAGCAAGGGCAACAATTCCAAGTCAGTGATGATTTTGTTACCCATTATCATGCTCTTGAGCAAGACAATATCTTACCTTGGCTGATGGCTTCTGCCTCGATTCCGGGAGTCATGCATGCGGTGAAAAACATTCCCCATGCTCAAGGCAGTTATCGTGACGGCGGTTTAATTGACTACCATATTGATTTACCGTTTAGCAGCCAAGGCATTGTGTTATATCCACATTTTACCGACTCTATTACACCCGGATGGTTTGACAAAAGCCTTAAACGCCGCGCCAATCCTCATTATCAAGCACGAACCTTGTTAATCTCACCCTCAGCTGAATACTTAGCCAACCTCCCTTTAGGTCGTTTGCCCGATCGTAAAGACTTTGCCTTAAAAGGTTTAGATCAGGCAACCCGAATTAAATATTGGCAACAAAGCGTGAGTGAAAGTCAGCGTTTAGGCGATGCCTTTTTAGAGTTAGTTCTCAAGCAAAATTTTGCTGAGCATCTACAAGATTTATAAAGCTTGCTGTGCTGCTTTGCGTTGTAAAAATTCTTTTTCGCGTGCCAGTGCATCTGAGTGGTCAAAATTTTTTAAGGTCTCGCTGTGGCTGGCTTGAATGGTTTGCCATTCTTTTTGGCTTAAACGTCGATCTTGGTCAGCATTTTTAATCAATTGCAAGGTCTGTTGATCTCGATTGATCATCGCCATTTTATAAATACGCGCAAGCTCGCGCTGTACCTGTAGATTTTTGCCTAAATCTTGTTGCTGCCATGTCCAATAAGCTCCCCCACTGAGCAATACCACCAGCACACATCCAAACCCTATATATTTCAAACTCTCCCCCTTTACGACATACAATGTCGTGATCTATGATTTTTTTAAACGATGCCGTGCCAAAACCTAGCGGTTTTAGGCTAATATGACGGATGCAAAATTCTGCACTTTTCTTTTTTAAACCTTTAGGTGAATCCAATGAACAATCTGCAATGGCTCGATGAAGTAAAATTTAACGAACACGGTCTTGTACCTGCTATTGCACAGCATCATCAAACTGGACGTGTGATGATGGTGGCTTGGATGAACCGTGACGCTTTAGCATTAACGGCTGAGAAAAACCAAGCGGTATATTTTTCACGTTCGCGTCAAAAATTATGGCATAAAGGTGAAGAGTCAGGTCATTTTCAAACCGTACATGAAATCCGTTTAGACTGTGATGCCGATGTAATTGTGTTACAAATTGAGCAACACGGCGGGATTGCTTGCCATACCGGTCGTGAATCTTGTTTTTATCGCAAACTCACCGCAAATGGTTGGGAAATTGTCGACGCGCAACTTAAAGATCCAAACGCGATCTATGGCGAAAAATCAAGCAACCCACATAGCCTTGCTATGAACGCTTCAAAGGCTCAAGCTGAGCAAGTCGAAGTGTTGTCATATTTAGGTCAAATGATGGCAGAGCGTAAAGCTGCCGACCCTGATTCATCTTATGTAGCCAAGCTTTATCATAAAGGTTTAAACAAAATCTTAGAAAAAGTCGGTGAAGAAAGCGTTGAAGCGATTATTGCAGCTAAAGACTTTAAAGCAGATGCCACTGAAGACAATAAAAACGATTTAATTTATGAAGTGGCTGATCTTTGGTTCCATACTATTGTGATGCTAGGTTACTTTGATCTTGATGTGCAACTTGTACTCAATGAATTGGCACGTCGTCAAGGTTTATCAGGTTTGGTTGAAAAAGCCAATCGAGACCACTAAATTTTGTCTGTGTCTGCACATCAGCCCACCCCCGAACAAGCGGTTGCGATTGAAAAAGCCTGCCAAGGCAACTCTTTAAAAGTTGTGGCTTATGCCGGCACAGGTAAAACCACAACCTTACAAATGATGAGTGCTGCCATGCCCAAACGGCGTGGTATGTACTTGGCATTTAATAAAGCCATTGCCACCGAAGCACAAAGCAAATTTGGTAGCAATGTGGATTGTCGTACCTTTCACTCGCTTGCTTATCGCAATGTGGCACGCGGCATTACCGACAAACTGCGTTTACCGCGGTTAAGTCCAAGCTTTTTAGCCAAAGAGTATCACTTAACCCCCATTACCTTACGCCGCCTCATGGGTGGACGTTATGAAAAATACGTGCTCATGCCCTCGCGCTTGGCAAGCTTAGTGGCAGATGCCGTTGGCTTTTTTTGCTCTACTAGCTCGCAATATCCTGCACCCAGACATTTACAAGCCCCAAGTTGGCTCCATCCCGATGATATCGAAAGCTTACAACAGCATTTGTATCCTGCGCTTGAACGACGTTGGTTAGAGTCGATTGATCCTAACCATCAGGCGGGTATTGGGCATGACATTTATTTAAAACTGTGGGCACTGTCTGAACCCAATATTCCTGCCGACTATATTTTATTTGATGAAGCCCAAGATGCCGACCCTTTAATGCTCGGGATTTTGCTACGTCAACAACGCTCACAAGTGATTTATGTTGGCGATGCACATCAGCAAATTTATGCATGGCGTGGTGCCATTAATGCCATGCAAAAACTGCCTTTGCCTGAATCACGTTTGACCACATCGTTTCGTTTTGGTCCCGACATTGCAGCCAATGCCAACGCTATTTTAAGTGCTTTAAATGAAACCGTACCTTTACTGGGTTACCAAGCGCTTGATTCAAAATTAATTCGTACACAAGATCATCGTGCGCGTGATGCGATTTTGTGCCGCACCAATGCCCGCGCCATGGAATTGTTACTGGCAGGTTTAGTCAAAGGCGATAAAGTCAGTCTGCAAGCTGACCATGTTAAATTGGCGCGCTTTGTTGATGCAGCGAGTATGCTTAAACAAGGGCGTCGTCCTCATGATGTGCCTGAACTGGCTTGGTTTAATTCATGGCATGACGTGCATGAATATTGTGAAACCAATGAAGGCAGTGACATTAAGCCTTTGGTTAAATTGGTGGATGATCACGGTACCGATGCACTTAAACGCGCTTTAGTCAAAATCACCCCGATTGCCCAAGCCGACTATATTATTTCTACAGCACATAAAGCTAAAGGCTTAGAATGGAATCGGGTACAGATTGAAGATGACTACCAATTTAAGCTTAATCAAAAAGATTATAAAATAAGTGATGAAGAGTTACGTTTACTGTATGTTGCCTGTACTCGTGCTAAAGTTAGTCTAAATATTCACCACATTTATGACTTGATGCAATTACTCAACAAGAAGATGCCGGCATCAATGCGTAGATAAATACATCATTTAGGTGCTCAATGAAGCTCTCTACGTTTATCTTAAAAAATACTGGTCCATTTGCCACACTCAATTTAAATATTAAAAAAGACTGCTTAGTCACTGTGATTGCCGGTGAGCAAGGTTCAGGCAAAACTACTCTTTTAAAACATCTGTATCACAGCCTAACTTGGTTTCAAGGACGCTCACGCGATGTACGTAGCGCAGGTGTGGTGATGAATGAGCAAGATATTTACCATTTGGCTCAAATCTCACAACTACACATTCGCGTGCAAATCAATGAGGCACTACAGCAATTTACACAACAGCCAGATTCTGAGGCTGTGCCTTGTGTATATAGTTGGCAATTACAAAAATCTAAAAATAGTAAATCGGCCATTAATACAGCCGAAACTGTAGCTTTAGATCATTTAGTCAAACTGTATCAACAAGCCAATCATCACGACCCTGATTATGGTTTCCCTTTGCTGGCTTATTATCCAACAGAGCGTTTTATTCACGAGGTCAATTTATTAAGTAAAAACAATCCATTGGTTTTACAAGCGCAGTATGCTTATGATTTGGTGAGTATTCCTTACACCACGTTTAGTCGTTTTTTTGAATGGCTGCGTGAAATTCATGATATTGAAAATGCCCAAGCTGCTGCGTATTTGGCCGGTTTACAACAGCTTGAGCTGACCGACGTGCAACAGCACTTAAACACTCAACCACCACGTCCTCATCTAACAGCGCTCAAAACTGCGCTACAAATAGTATTGCCTGAAATTGAAGATTTGTTTTTAGACTATCAACCCAAGATTCAGCTTAAAGTCAAAATCAATGGTGAAGTCATGCTATATCAACAATTGGGCAGCAGTTTTAAAATTTGGATTGCTTTAGTGGGTGATATAGTACGCCGTTTATGTGTATTAAATCCCACTCAGCTACAACCGTGTTGCGTTGGGGATGGTATTTTACTGATTGATCAAATTGAACAACAGCTCGATGAGCCACATATCAGTACATTATTGCCACGTCTGCAACAGGCTTTTCCAAAGCTACAGATGATTGTGACCACATCTAATCCTGAATTACTTAATCTGCAACCTGAATATCAATGCTTAAAATTCTATGATGAAAAATTACAGCCCTTAATTACGCAAAGTATGATTTTTGATGAAAATTACCGTAATTTATACACCCCATCCCTTGAGATTACAGAAACTACACCTGTTGAAGCGCTCACCCTGCCTGAACAGCGTTATGACGAGTTACTCACCCAGATTCAGCAACAATTGAATTTAGAACAACAACAGCAATTCATTTTGGATTTACAAAATTTACATGCCCAACAGTTACACAGTAAAACGCTTGAATAAGCTTTGTAATATAAGCTGTGCTTAGTTAAGCAACACAGCATGATGCTGCTTTGAGTACGATTTAAATACGTTAAACTCAGCAGATTTTATGTTTTGATGGTCTCTGCACAAAAGTGTTTGAAGTTGTGTTGTTCGTGTAATAAGATCAAATAAAATCAACACTTTTATAGTAAAATCCGATTTTACTGTCGTTTTTTTCATCAAGTTGTGCAACACAACTTGTTAGTGACACCTGTAAACACCTTTGGTTTTCAAACTTGAGCCTTTTTTGGATCATTCTTTGTGGTCCTGTAAGTTTGAAAAAATAAGATTCACCCTTAGGTTTTTAACCTATCACGACAATGGATATCAGTGTGCTACCGATTATTATCTTATTACCGCTAGTACTAGGCACCACCCTTGTCTCGTGGCTGAAGCAATTTTCGCGCGGGGTAACAGCTTTAGCGGCTATTGGCATCAGTTTAAGCAGTTTAGTTTTACTGCTTTTACATGCCCCTGATGTATTCAATGGTCAGGTTATTCAACAAACATGGCGTTGGCTACCTGAATTGGGCTTAAATTTAAGCTTTAGGCTTGACGCTTTGGGTTTGCTCTTTGCGCTGCTCATTAGTGGGATTGGCACATTAATTTTTATTTATGCCTATTACTATTTGGGCCCCAAAAACTCGCTCAGTAAGCTGTATATGCTTTTAATGTTGTTTATGGCAGCAATGCTTGGGATTGCGCTGTCCAACAACTTGATTTTACTGCTGACGTTTTGGGAGTTGACCAGTATTTCATCATTTTTATTGGTGGGTTATTGGAGCAATTACGATGCTGCACAACGCGGCTCACGCATGGCTCTCACCATTACCGGTATGGGCGGTCTTGGCATGCTCGGTGGTTTTATTTTATTAGGACAAATCACCGGCACCTATGAAATTGATCAGATTTTAACAATGACGGATCAAATCCAAAGTCATGCTTTATTTGTGCCTATGTTGTTATTGGTATTGTTGGGTGCTTTTACCAAAAGTGCACAATTTCCTTTTCACTTTTGGCTGCCCAATGCCATGGCTGCGCCAACACCGGTGTCGGCTTACTTGCATTCTGCCACCATGGTCAAAGCCGGTATTTTCTTAGTGGCGCGTTTATTGCCAATTTTTGCCGGCGCTGCGTTATTTCATAACATTGTGACCTTTGTAGGTTTGTTGACCTTATGTATGGCTGCATTTTTTGCCATTTTCAAGGAAGATTTAAAAGGCTTATTGGCTTATTCCACCATCAGTCATTTAGGCTTAATTATGTGTTTATTGGGCATTGGATCATCGCTTGCGGTGGCCGCTGCCATGTTCCACATTATTAACCATGCCACGTTTAAAGCGGCACTGTTTATGATTGCCGGCATTATTGACCATGAATCAGGCACCCGTGATTTACGTAAGTTATCGGGTCTATGGCAACTGTTGCCATTTACCGCCACACTGACCATGATTACTGCCGCATCTATGGCGGGTGTACCACTGACCAATGGCTTTTTATCTAAAGAGATGTTCTTCACCGAATTATTGGCGAACTTAACTGGCCCAATCATGATTGCTTCGGCAGTGGTGGCAACTTTAGCCGGTATTTTTGCCGTGGCCTATTCAACACGTTTGGTGCATGGGGTATTTTTTGATGGTCCTCTGGGTAAAAACGTACCCAATAAAGACGCGCATGAACCACCTTTTGGTATGCGTGCACCTGCCACGTTGCTTGCTATTTTATGTATTTTAGTCGGAATTTTACCAAGTTTATTGCTTGAACATATCGTCAATGCCACGACCCGCGCCAGTACGCAAAACTTCGCTTTTGAAGGCACTCACCTTGCTATTTGGCATGGGATTAATGCACCGCTATTGATGAGTGTGATTGCCCTAGTGGGTGGTTTACTGTTTTATTTTGCTTTGGCAAAAGGTGGACGTTTGCGTGACATCGACCTTGATCCTTACTTAGGTAAACTGCAAGGCAAGTTACTCTTTGAAGATGCGCTTAAACATTTATTACAATGGGCACGTAAGCTTAAAGTCCATACTGAAACAGGTTCACTACAAAGCTATTTATTTTACATTATTGTGTTTACCTTGGTGTTGGTGGCCATGCCACTGTTGTTCCAAGGTTTAACCACAGGCACGCGTATCTTAACTCCGGCACCTATTTTAGCCATTGTGTTGTGGCTGTTATTGTTCTCAGCTTGCTGGATGATGTTGTGGTTCCACCATGAACGTATCAAAGCTGTGTTGATTAGTGGTGCCGTGGGCTTAGTGGTCACCATGATGTTTGTAGCATTGTCGGCACCCGATTTGGCTTTAACCCAAATTACGGTAGATGTAGTCACCACGGTGTTGTTGCTGATGAGCTTGTCTTTATTGCCGCAACTTACGCCTTATGAATCAAGTCGTTCACGTCGTTGGCGTGATGCTTTAATTGCCATTGGTGGCGGTTTGTCGATTGGTTGGATTGCTTGGCTGATTATGACCCGGGATCACAACTCGATTTCGTGGTTCTTTATGCAGCAATCTATTCCACTGGGTGGCGGTACCAACGTGGTGAACGTAATTTTAGTAGATTTCCGTGGCTTTGATACCTTTGGTGAAATCACCGTTCTTGGCATCGCGGCAATTGGCGCGTTATGCATGATGGATGGTATGCGTGCGCATGGTACCACCATTACCCAAGGCTTAACTTATCGCTTTAACCCATCACCTTTAATGCTACGCATGACCGCCTCATGGATTTTACCGCTGGCTTTAGTGGTCAGCGTGTATATCTTCTTACGTGGTCATAACTTACCAGGTGGTGGCTTTATTGCAGGTTTAGTCACGGCTATGGCATTGGTCATTCAATATATTGCTTTAGGTCAAGATCGCACTGAACAAATGCTAAAAGCTAAGTCTGGACGCTTATATGAAATTTGGATTGGCGCAGGTTTAGTCATCGCAGGCCTATCTGGAATTGGGGCGTGGTTTTGGGGTCGTCCGTTCTTAACCAGTGCACATATTTATGTATCGCCTCCTGTGTTGGGCGAGATGCATTTGGCTTCAGCAGCACTGTTTGATTTAGGGGTGTATATCACGGTGGTAGGTGCAAGTATGTTACTGATCTCGGTGCTGGGCGACTCACGTCATTCAAGCATGTCAGGTCCAGTACCAAAGGGGAAATAAGATGATCAGCTTAGAATTTTTATTGGCCTCTGCCATTGGTTTATTAATCGCCACAGGCATTTATTTGGTGCTACGTGCGCGTACTTTTCCGGTGGTATTGGGCTTGGCCATGATTGGTTATGCGGTCAATATTTTCTTGTTTACCATGGGACGCGTGCAGATTAATTCACCTGCCGTCCTCACCAATACCACACAAGCCACCGACCCACTACCACAAGCATTGGTACTTACTGCTATTGTGATTGGTTTTGCCACCACCGCCTTTATTGTGCAATTGGCACTACGCAGCCGCTTTGAATCAGGGACAGATCACGTTGACTCTAAAGAAGATCTACCTGCCATTGACCCACGCGAGGATGAGCCCTAATGACTGATCTTCTGCATTTTTGGCAGCAACACGCACCTATTTTTAGTATTTTAATTCCAGCTTTAACTGCTTTCATTTTGCTGTTATTGGGCAATCCGGGTTCGGGTTCATTGGCCTATGATTGGCGTCAACCATGGCGTCGTGGTATTAGCTATATTTCTGCAACATTAGGTTTAGCCACAGCCCTTTGCTATTTAAGTTATGCCAGTAGTGGGCAAATTATCATTTATAACTTAAGTGAATGGGCTGCACCTTTTGGCATTATTTTAGTGCTTGATCAGCTTTCGGCCTTAATGTTGGTGCTGACCTATACCCTTGCTGTTCCAATTTTATGGTACGCCAGCCGACAATGGGATGAACGCGGTCGTTATTTCCATGCCATGCTGCACTTTCTGATTATGGGTCTGTGCGGAGCATTTTTAACGGGCGATTTATTTAACCTATTTGTGTTTTTTGAAATCTTGCTGATGGCATCTTATGTATTGCTATTACATGGTCAGGGCAAGGTGCGTTTTCAGCTAGGCATTCATTATGTCACCATTAATTTATTAGCATCTGCGCTATTTTTAATTGGTTTGGGCATGATTTATGGCAGCGTTGGTAGTTTAAATATGACCGACGTGGCACGTTTAATGCCGCTGCTTGAACCTGCTGAGCATCGCTTGGCGGTGGCTGGTGGTCTCATGCTATTTGTGGTGTTTGGGATTAAAGCTGCCATGTTACCCGTAGGTTTTTGGCTACCAAAAACTTACGCTGTGGCAGCCACACCCGTTGCTGCATTCTTTACCATTATGACCAAGGTCGGGATTTATGCCATCTTACGGATTAATGGGACAGTCTTTGATGACCCCTTAAGCCATAGCATTTTGGCGCCATGGTTACTCACGATTGGTCTGATCACGTCACTGTATGGTGCCATTGCAGCATTGGGTGCTGAGCGCTTACGCCGTTTTGTTGGCTTTATGATTTTGTCTTCTGTGGGCACAATTTTAGTGGCAATTGCCATGCTAAACCCACAAGCATGGGCCGGTGCATTGTATTACATGTTACACAGTACCTTGATTGCAGCTGCACTGTATTTAATGGGCGGTTGGATCACCTCACAACGGGGTGAGTTTAAAGACCACCTCAAAGTTGCCCCACAGATCAAACAACAAAAAATTGCTTCAATCACCTTTTTTATCATTGCTTTAATGATGGCAGGTTTGCCGCCTTTTAGTGGCTTTTTAGGTAAAGTATTTATTTTACAAGCCACAGCAGGACATGCTTATCAAGCTTGGATTATTGCCACTTTACTGTTGGTGAGCTTACTGAGCATTATTGGCTTTACCCGCGTTGGTTTTATTCTGTTTTGGCGTGCCACAAAACCTGAAGACGATGTCACCAGCGACGCCTATCTTGCTTATCAAGTGCTACCTGCAAAGGCACCGCCACGCAATGACACAGCCATTTATATACTGTTAGCCCTACTAATAGGCTATGTGCTATTGACCAGTCCCATTCAGCGTTATATGCACAGCACAGCCGTGCAAATTCAACATAATGAATTGTATGAAGCCACCATTTTAAAACATGATGCTGACAACCAAGCCATTAGCGTGCAGCCCTATGATCCAGAAAATCTTCCACAAACCAAATATGGTGGTGAAAGCATTGATCCAAACGCGCACCTTATTCCATATGTGATATCTGAAAACACCTTACAAGGTGAGCATATTTCAGATTTTAAACAGCGCCAAATCCTCAAACAGCAACAACAATTGAGTGATCCTAGCGGTGATAAACTACAACCCGTACAGGAGGGCTACTAATGCAATACAGCTTTTTCCAACGCTGGCTGCCGCATCCTTTTGTTTCGGTATTGGTTGGTGTCAGTTGGATCATGTTAGCGCAGAGTTTGGAAGCGGGTACTTTGGTCATGGCCTTAATTCTTGCCATTGCCATCCCACGCTTAATTCGGCCTTTTGTAGAGCGCACCCCCGACATTCATTGGCTACCGTCTTTTAAACTATTTTTAGTGGTGCTGTGGGACATTGTGATTTCTAATTTGCGCGTGGCTAAATTGGTGTTAGGTCCTACCGACAAATTGCAACCTAAATGGTTTCGTGTACCACTAGAAACCAAACATGAGCAAGTCAATACCTTATTAGCGATGATCATTACCACCACGCCGGGTACGGTCACAGCGGGTATTGACCAAGATCGTGGTGATATTTTGGTACATGCTTTAAGTACAGACGATGTAGATGAAGAAATTCGTCTCATCAAAGCACGCTATGAAAAACCACTCATGGAAATTTTTGACGTACAGACAGGAGATGTTGCATGAACACCATTTTGCCTTATGCACTGGGCATTAGCTTGCTTGCCATTACCCTGTCGATGCTGATGTGCTTGTATCGCCTTGTGATTGGTCCATCAATTGTAGATCGCTTATTAGCACTTGATACCTTATTTTTAAATGCAACAGGCTTAGTCATTGTACTCGGGATTTATTGGGCAAGCACTTCACTGTTTGAAGGTGCCTTGTTGGTGGCGATGCTAGGCTTTGTCTCCACTGCTGCCTTAGCACGTTACTTTACCACCGGTCACGTGATCGACTAGGAGCGACTGTATGTCTTTAGTTTTAGAAATATTGGTGTCGATTTTTTTGGTCATGGGTGGTTTATTTATGTTGGTTGGCGGCATTGGCATGGTGCGTCTGCCCGATTTATTTATGCGCCTCCATGCCCCAACTAAATCAAGCACTTTAGGTTTAGGTGGCTTTTTAATGGCCGCTATTATTTTTTCAGCAGCACATGGCCGTTTTGGCTTTGCCGAAATCTTAATTACCTTGTTTGCCTTTATTACCGCGCCGGTATCGGCCAACTTAATGGCACAGGCTGCCCTACACTTACGTTTACGCTCGATGAGTGGCGATGTACCTGAGAGTTTAGAGCGACCATTACCGTGGCAAAAACATCGTCGTAGTTTTAAACGCTATCAAAAGCAAGTCAAACACGACAATAATGACATTGCCTAAATCAAAAAAGCCACCCGAAGGTGGCTTTTTTTATGACAACTTATTCGTCGTCTTTCTTGTCATCGGCTGTAGGTAAATCCTTCACAGCTTCTGCAATCAGACCAAACATATAGTTACCATACGCATTGGTTTTGTCATAGTGGAAACGCAAACGTGGCGTAATACGTGTCTTAATACGACGGCTCAGTTCATGGCGCAAGAAACCAGAGGCTTTGTTTAACACCTCTAAAGTTTCTTTATTTGCCGTTTCACTTTGCTCATCGCCAAGCTCACGACCCATCACGGTCACATACACTTCAGCATAACCTAAGTCTGGGCTAACTTTGACCGCAGAGATGGTCACAAGACCACCTAAACGCGGATCTTTTAGCTCCTGACGGATCAGTTCAGACAACTCGCGCTGTACTGTGTCCGCCATACGCTTCAGACGTTGACTACCGGCCATTAAAGACTCCGTTTAATCAATTGTACGTCGTATACTTCGATCTTATCCAATGCCTTAATGTCTTTGTAGCCTTTAACTGCAAGACCACATTCCATACCGGCACGAACTTCTTCAACCACTTCTTTATAACGACGAAGCGATTCAAGTTCACCTTGGAATACCACCACGTCATCACGTAATACGCGAATTGGTTTGTTACGATGTAATACGCCTTCAAGAACCATACAGCCTGCAGCTGCACCAAATTTGCTTGAGTGGAATACTTCACGTACTTGCGCCACACCAAGAATGGTTTCACGGTGTTCAGGAGCAAGCTTACCGCTCATCGCAGCTTTCACATCATCAATCAATTGATAGATGATTGAGTAGTAACGAATGTCAATGCTATCTGCATCTGCTTTTTGACGCGCAGTTGCATCGGCACGTACGTTAAAGCCAAGTAATACTGCTTCAGAAGATTCAGCAAGTGTTACGTCAGATTCAGTGATTGCACCAACACCTGAACCAATAATACGTACTTTCACTTCGTCTGTTGCAAGATCAGCAAGTGCAACGTGTAGCGCTTCTAAGGTACCACGTACGTCAGTTTTCAATACAACGTTCACGATAGGCACATCTTTTTTGCCCATAGACGCCATAATGTTTTCAAGACGCATTGCAGATTGACGCTCAAGACGTTTTTGACGTTCACGATCCATACGGGCATCGGCAACTTCACGCGCTTTTTTCTCATCGCTTACAACAAGAACTTCGTCACCCGCCATTGGCGCTTCAGGAAGACCTAAGATTTCAACAGGAATCGAAGGACCTGCAGATTGAATACGTTTACCGTTTTCATCTGTCATTGCACGAACGCGGCCGTAAGATGCACCTGCAAGAACAAGGTCACCTACTTTTAATGTACCGTTTTGAACAAGAATAGACGTTACCGCACCACGGCTGTTGTCTACACGTGCTTCAATCACTACACCTTGAGCCGCACCTTCTTCAGACGCTTTCAATTCAAGCAATTCAGCTTGAAGTGAAATCAAATCAAGAAGTTCATCAATACCTTGACCAGAATGCGCAGAAACCATCGCTACTGGTACGTCACCGCCCCATTGCTCAGGCACGATTTCTTTCACAGTCAATTCGTTTAATACGCGATCTGGATCAGCAGATTCTTTATCCATTTTGTTGATTGCAACAATGATCGGCGTACCCGCAGCACGCGCATGATCAATTGCTTCTGCAGTTTGTGGCATTACACCATCATCTGCTGCAACAACTAAAACAACGATATCAGTCGCTTTGGCACCACGTGAACGCATAGCAGTAAATGCTGCGTGTCCCGGAGTATCAAGGAATGTGATCATACCTTTATCAGTGGTTACATGGTAAGCACCGATATGCTGGGTAATACCACCTGCCTCGCCTTGTGCCACTTTCGCACGACGAATACGGTCAAGAAGCGATGTTTTACCATGGTCAACGTGACCCATGATAGTCACAACAGGCGCACGCGTTGATTGAACACCACGCGCTTCTTCTGCTGCTTCTAGTAAGTTATCTTCAGCTTGTGTATCTGATACAAGAACTGGGTTATGGCCCATTTCTTCTACGATTAACGCTGCAATTTCTTGATCAATGGCTTGGTTTTGAGTCACAAGCTCACCCATTTTCATGAGTGATTTGATCACTTCACGCACCTTGATTGCCATCTTAACTGCAAGATCAGCAACAATGATGGTTGAACCAATTTCAACATCATAAACTTGTTTTTTAACAGGTTTTTCAAAGCCATGTTTGTTTGAAGAGCTAGTTTTTAAACCGCGTTTAGGCTGTTTGCTAAAGCTTTGCTCTTCTTGACCACGACGACCACCTTTTTTAGGTGCACGTGCAGTTGGCGTATTGGTACCACGTTTGATTTCGCGGTCTTCTTTGTTAAATGAATCTTCGTATGCTTGACCTACAAGGCCTGCAGCAAGTGGAGAATCATCTACAACACGAATCGTTGGCGCATTGTCTTCAGCTGAATACTTAGACGCCATTTGACGCATTTGCTCAAGCGTACGTTGTTGCGCTTCTTCTGCTGCGCGACGACGTGCTGCTTCTTCCACTGCTTTTAATTTAGCAGCTTCAGCTTCACGCGCACGTTTTTGCTCAGGTGTTTCAATCGCTTTAATTTGCGATTTAACCACTGGCTTATTCGTCGATTTGCGTTTTACCACAACCGCAGCTTTAGACACTTCTTGCTTTTCACTGCTTTGTTTTGCAGCGGCACGCATGGCTTCTAAAGCTTTGTTTGCATTGTTTACGCCAGATACTGGAGCATCAGATTGAGCTTTAGCTTTGTCAGCTTCAGCTTTAGCCAATGCTTCTGCTTTGATCTGCTCTGGATCTGGTTTAACAAAAGTATGTTTTTTGCGAACTTCTACGTTAATAGTTTTCGCCTTACCTGAGGTACTTGCTACCTTAGCGGTGCTGGTTGTTTTACGTTTCAACGTGATTTGTCCTGCTTGACCCACGTCTTGACCATGAATTTTCTTCAAATGGTTCACGAGGGTATCTTGTTGTTCTGTGGAAATAATATCTTCAGGCTGACGTTGCGGTAAGCCTGCATCACGAACTTGCTCTAAAAGTGTTTCAACCGAGCGATTAACGCTCACTGCCAAATCTTTAATCGACTTGTCCGCCATATTACCTCCTAGTTAAACCATGATTCGCGCGCTTTCATAATGAGTTGACCCGCTTTCTCAGCACCTAAAGCTTCGATATCTGCGATATCATCCGTAGCTTGGTCTGCCAAATCATCGACAGTCACCACGCCACGAGCAGCAAGCGCGTAGGCAATCTCTTGTGTCATTCCTTCCATTGCTAGAAGTTCAGCACTTGGATCTTGGATATTTTCCTGTTGTTTCAATGCGTCAGCTAAAGCAATTTCTTTAGCACGACCTTGTAACATTTCTACTGTTTCAGCATCTAATTCGATTTCATCGAATGTTTCAGCCGGAACATATGCAATTTCTTCTAACGAAGTGAAGCCCATTTCCACTAAAGCCATTGCTAAGTCTTCAGCAATATCAAGACGCGACACAAACATGTCTAAATATTGTTGTGCTTCATTTTGTTGACGTGCTTGGTATTCTGATTCAAGCATCATGTCGAGTTTAAAGCCAGTTAATTCTGACGCTAAACGGACGTTTTGACCTTGTGAACCGATGGCACGTGCAAGTTGATCACTGGTTGCAAAGATGATATCTGCAGTGCGTGCATCTTCATCAATCACAATGCTTGATACATCAGCAGGCTCTAAAGCACTTGCGATATATTGCGCTGGATCATCTGACCATACCACAACATCAATACGCTCACCATTTAATTCAGATTGTACCGCTTGGATACGTGTACCACGCATACCAATACAAGCACCCACTGGATCAATACGATGATCGTTAGTTTTCACTGCAATTTTAGCACGAACACCCGGTTGACGTGCAGCTGCTTTAATTTCAATGATTTCTTCAGAAATTTCTGGAATTTCCTTTTTCATCAAAGCAATCAGCATGTCAGGTTTAGCGCGTGACAATTGTAATTGTGCACCACGACCTTCACGGTTAACATTAAACAAAATTGCATTAACACGTTGTTTAGGACGCAAAATTTCTTTTGCAATCATTTCTTCACGTGCTAAATATGCTTCTGCATTTTCGCCAAGATCAATGATAAAGCCATCTTTAGTTTGCTTTTTCACTTCGCCGTAAATCAGCTCACCAACTTTAGATTCATAAGCATCAGCAATTAAAGCACGCTCTGCTTCACGAATCTTTTGTACAATCACTTGCTTTGCAATTTGTGCTGCAATACGACCAAAATCAATCGATTCAACTTCAAGCTCGCGAATGTCACCCAATGACCATTGTGCTGGATCAACATCAGAAATCGCATCTTGACACGCTGGCATTTCATGATCTTCATCAGCCACAACTTCCCATTGACGGAAAGTACGGTAGTCACCTGTTTTACGATCGATTTCTACACGTAATTGTGCTTCTTCCGAGTGTGTGCCTTCGTAAAATTTCTTTTTCGTTGCTGCAACTAACGCTTGTTCAAGCGCTTCAAAGATTGCTTCACGAGGTACACCTTTTTCGTTACTAACCGTTTCTACTACGGTAAGAATTTCACGTGCCATAAGTCACCTATTCTCTGATTCTTTTTCAATTAGTCTTGGTAAACTAAATTTGCTTTATCAATGTTGTGACTGTCGATTTCCAACACTTGTTGTTTTTCAACTTCCACTTGAATCATTTCGCTTTCAAGATCAACTGAAACAAGTTTCGCCTGAAATTTACGACGGTTGTCTACAGCACTAATCAGGCGCAATGCAACTTGCTGACCTACATAAGCCGGCATCTGGTGTAATTGGAAAAATGGACGATCCCAACCCGGAGATGATACTTCAAGTGAATATTCGCCAGAGATTGGGTCATGTACGTCGAGCATTGCGCCAACTTGTTGTGTTACGCGAACACAATCTTGTACGCCAATACCGCGACCTTGCTCTTCTTCACCATCTTCATTTAAGACTGGCGTGGTTTGATCAATATCTTTATCAATATAAATGCGTAATAAAGAACGTTTTCCTTGCGGCAAAAATTCAATGCCCCAAAGGTCAACACCACAAGCTTGCACAGCAGGAGCGATTAGGTCTTGGAGTGCTTGAGTTTTATTTGATAGCTTCATTTACTCTCGTCAATTTTGTGCGATTCAATGGTCAGAACGACCATAAGATTGGACAGGACTATAATAGTAGTGAAACATGACTATTTGACCAATTGATGTCGGCACTACACGATAGCCAATAAAAAAGGGCGTTAATCGCCCTCATTATTACACAGAAAAACAAATGTCCACTGTGCAAAAAGGCCCACCTTGTTGTGAGCCTTTAGAAAACTTGGTAGCGGGAGCTGGATTTGAACCAACGACCTTCGGGTTATGAGCCCGACGAGCTACCAGACTGCTCCATC
>NZ_CANQLZ010000006.1 GCF_947624825.1 uncultured Acinetobacter sp. | reverse complement strand
ACTATGATAAGATTAACCCGTTAGGTCAGGTGGCCTAACTTAAATAAAAAGTCTCCGACAAACCCGGTACGGTTCAACCAGTCACACCATGCTTCGCTGCAACATATCCTGAAATGTTCTTTGTCCCGACTAAACCTAAGATTGATGCGGTATTAACAATTGCTCCACCACCTGACTTAAGTATTGCTGGAATCTGATAATGCAGCCCATAGAAAACAGCATTCAAATTAATATCGATGACTCTACGCCAAGCGTCAATACTCAACTCAGCAATCGGATTGACTTCACCTAAAATACCCGCATTATTAAATGCTAAATGCAGAGCCCCAAAGCTTTCCACGGCAAACTCAACAGCTTGCTTCATTTCTTCTGGATGAGATGTATCTGTTTTATTAGCAACAGCATGGCCGCCAGCAGCTATAATTTCAGCTGCAACTTTCTCAGCCGCATCAAGATTAATATCTGAAACAACAACTTTTGCCCCTTGTTGAGCAAGAAGCAGCGCTGTACTTCGCCCAATACCCGAACCTGCACCTGTAACTAAAGCCACTTTATTATTAAAACGTGTTGACATCGTAAACCTCTCTTTTTTATAAAATGAGCATGTGAGCCATACTCGTGCTTGAAACGTTTTAGACCCTATTTCTGCACTTGAATTGCAAATTGAACTACATGACATTTTCCGTTATGTAACTTGCCTTCATGACGTTCTTGTTCTCCCACATAAAAATGATAAAGATGATCATTTTTAAATACTGAAAGAAACGACATTGGATCGTACAAATAGTTAATATCTTTCGGACCACCGGTTTGATAATCAATCTGCTCTTTAGAATAAAGCTCTCCAATAAACCAGCCATTGTTTGTCAATGCTTGACGTATCCCAGTGAGAACATTGAATTGAGTATTTTCGTCAAAATGCCCATACACACACATCACATTTTGATAACACTCTCTTGGCCATTCGACATCATTAAGATCAATATTTCTCAGTGTGAAGTCAAAACCAGCTTGTTGGGCTTTTGCAGATAAGTGCTGCAAAGCAACTTTTGAGTAATCCCATATTTCTGCTGAAAATGAATCATTTTGCTGTTTCGCTTTATCAGCCAGATAAAGGATATTCCGCCCCTCACCCTCTGCTATAGCAAGAGTTTTTCCCACAACTGGAACCTGATCTGCTATCTGTTGAATAAAATGATTGGGCAAAATGCCGTACAGATCCTGTGTTTGCGAATAAATATTATCCCAATGCTGATTCATATCGTTTCCCAATGATTGAAAAAATTAAGCTGTAAACTCTTTAAATGCTTCCAATGCATTAGCGGCATACATCAATGAAGGACCTCCCCCCATATAAACTGCAACTCCAAGCACTTCTTCCAACTCTTGTAATGTCATCCCCAATTTGACTAGAGTTCTGACATGAAAACCGATACAGCCATCACATCGTGCTGCAACACCAATCGCTAAGGCAATCAGTTCTTTGGTTTTAGGATCAATAACACCATCTCGCATTGCAACTTGTGACAATTGATTAAAACTTTTCATTAAATCAGGAGAATCCTGTGCTAATGTTTTTAAACTGCCTGAAATATTTTGAGTTAATTCTTTGTACTTCATAATTTTCTCACTTGGATATCTATAAACTTAGATTAGACTTAAAATAGGAATCTGGTTATTTCTCTACTGGATAACCCTGCTCTAGCCATGCTTGAAATCCACCCTGAACAGATTTCACCTGAGTAAACCCCATATTCTGTAAAGTATCTGTAGCCAGAGCTGATCGACCACCCGTCCCACAAATCAAATAAATCGGCTGATCTTTAAGATGTTCTAGTGCTTGCAGGGTATCGCAATGATGGCTCGCCACAGGATGCTGGTGAATTCTCATTTCTAAAACACCACGGGGATAATTCACGGCCCGGTCTATCGTTGCCGCCTGAAATTCATCCGGTTCCCGAACATCAATCAGAATGGTTTTATGGTTTTTCATGGCTTCAAGTAAGTCTGCGACAGTCACTTCTTGAATTCGGTTTTTTGCCATTGAAATTAATTGTTCTGCTGTTTTCATTACTCTTCACCTCTTCCGGTCTATAGAAATCTGGTCTCTGATTAAATATTCATGTCTTTAAAATGCAGTTTTTAAATTTGGCTCTAATCTCTTGCTTGTATTAAGTTATGATGACTGTAGAAATTAAATAAAATGCTACGCTTATGACAGTTATGGCAAAAACCTTTTGGATTTGACTATTCTTAACTAAAGGCATCAAACTTCGACCAAGCAACATCCCGGCCATGCAAGCTAAAACGAAAGTCAGCGTGACCGAAACGGGGTATTGAAAACCATCTAAAATATGAGCTGAAATGCTGACACCACCTATCAGGAAAATAATCATCAACGAGGTCGCAACAATACTGCGCATATCAAGATCAGTTACTTTACTCAGTGCTGGAACAATCACGAATCCCCCACCTACCCCAAGCAAACCAGTCAATAAACCTGCCACAACACCAATGGCGCCGAGAGACAATGCAGTTTTCATGTTCCAAATCAGACGACCAGTTGTTTGGTTAACTTTACACAGCACACCTGTATGGTCATTCACTTTTTTAAAAAAAATCCGGTAAGCAACCACGAGCATGACTAAACTGAATGCCAAGGTAAGCCATACAGGAGAAATTATTCCTCCCAGATGCACACCATAGCGTGCTGAAGGAATGCTAATCAGTGCAATCCAAAGCGCAGCCCGATAGCGTACTATTTTCTTAAATAAGCCTTCAAATGTTCCAACCAAGGCAGATAAAGTGACTGCAAGCAAGCCAACAGGTGCAGCTTGTGCGACCGTCCATCCTTGACTTGCCATCAGTGCGGGTACGGCCAGAATGCCACCACCAGCACCAGTTAACCCAAGCAAACCACCGATGGCCAGTCCTTCAAGTATTAGCATCCACATCGCTACTGCCCCCCTCTATTACCAAACCAATTAAACAAAATTTGTTGTTTAATCTTAAAATTTGCCTATTTGAAGTAATTCAGTGGAAGTTTTAAATAAGAAATACCATTCTCTTCGGGTTCAGGGAATTGTCCTGCTTTCATATTGATCTGTATCGAAGGTAAAATCAGTTTGGGCATACTTAAACCCGCATCGCGCTTATTACGCATTTCAACAAAATCATCTTTGGTCGTACCATCGTGAATATGGATATTCTGATTTTTTTGAGTCTGAATATCCGTTTCACACATATAGGTATCGCGCTTTTCTGGCAAATAATCATGGCAGAGAAATACACGTGTTTTCTCAGGCAGTTGATACAAACTTTGTATTGAATCAAAAAGGATTGATGCGCTTCCCTTCGGGAAATCACAACGCGCTGTTCCATAATCTGGCATGAATAAGGTATCACCCACAAACACGGCATCACCGATGACATAACTTAAGCAGGCTGGCGTATGTCCAGGAGTAGGGATGTTATATGCTTCGATTGAACCAATTAGAAATTGCTCATGATCATCAAACAAATAATCAAATAATTGTTGGGTATTCCACTGTTTGATATCCAAATGATAAATCGCAGCAAAGGTCTCTTGTACCGCAGCAATCCTCTGACTCATGGCGATTTTTCCGCCTAATTCGGTTTTGAGATATTGTGCAGCAGTTAAATGATCGGCATGAACATGGGTTTCTAAAATCCACCCAACTGTTAAACCCTGTGCTTTGACATAGGTAATAATCTGATCGGCATGTGTGGTAAAAGTTGTGGCTGATGCAGCATCATAGTCCAGCACACTGTCAATAATTGCACATGAATTGGTAGCCGGATCACTCACCACGTAACTTAAAGTGTTCGTATCTTCATGAAAAAAATATTTTACAACAGGGGAGTTTGACATGATTAAGCTCCTGTCCACTTACGGTGAAGCAAGATGCCTGCAAGCATCGCGACAATAAAATACAGAACCTGATAATGCCCAAGACCAATCAAGGTAAAACTGGGTGCAGGACATATCCCAGCAATCCCCCAACCAATACCAAATAAAAGACTGCCCGAGATCAATTTAGGATCAATTTTATGATTGCCTGGTAATTCAATTGGTTCATTAAATACGGTTTTGGGTGCTTTACTTCGCACTGCTTTTTGAAAAGGAATAATTGCAATCATAATCGCCCCAATCATTACAAAAGCTAGGCTTGCATCCCAATCACCAAACAAATCTAAGAAGTTTAGAACTTTTTCTGGATTGGACATCCCCGAAAGCATCAAACCTATAGAAAATAAACCGCCGAAAATGAAAGCAAGAAAATTCTTCATTTAGAAAGCTCCTGTGACATGGCGAATCATGTAAACCGTAACAAATCCAGCGAACATAAAACTCATGGTGGCTAGAATAGAACGTTTAGATAAGCGGCTGATTCCACAAATGCCATGACCACTGGTACAGCCTGAACCTAGGCGTGTCCCAAAACCCACCAATAGTCCAGCAATGATCATCATCAACGGACTGGCATTCAATTCAATTTCTGGCTGAACAAATCGCCCATAAATGAAGGGTATAATGATCAAACCTGACATAAACCAAATAGCAGGTGTCTTAAATATCGTTTGAGGATTTAGAATTTGTGCAACTAATCCACTAATTCCAGCAATACGACCATGTACATATAGGTAGCCAACTACAGCTGCACCTAGCAATAATCCACCCATAAAGGAAATCAAATAGTCATACATACAATTCAAATTACGCCAAACAATATACTTATTAATATTATATAATTAAATAATATACAAGTATTACTTTATTTTTTTGTATAATAATAAGATGATTTTTAGGATACGCTTATGAAAACCAATGAATTAAAAATGAAAATAGATCTTTCAAAAGTCGACCTTGTCACTGATTGTCTAAAAGTCTTATCGAATCCTGATCGTCTTAAAATTTTATGTGTCTTAATTGATGGTGAGCTGAATGTTCAACAAATTGAAAAAACCGCTCAGGTATACCAACCAACATTATCACAACAACTAACGATACTCAGAAAAAGTAAAATGGTATCGACACGCCGCGAAGGCAAACAAATCTTTTATCAATTTAGTGATATGAGAATATTACAAATCATGCAGACCCTATACGGCTTATATTGTATGAATGACATGGACTCGGACTAGAAATGTTAACTGCCTAAAAATATTTCACATTTGGAATAACAGACTCTTTTGCTCACTTTTCAAGCAAAAAAAGTCTGTTACTTTTTTCAAATCAATTATCTGAAGATTGCTCTAAGTTCTCCCACTCAGGAAATGGATTAACCATAAGCTTCCACTGCTCAGGTCCTCCAGCCATTTCCACATCCGTCAGTAAACATTGGTCAAACTGTTGGATTAAACCCTGTTCATCCATATCCATTCCAATCATTACAATTTCCTGTCGTGCATCCCCAGTAAGCTCATCCCAATTTCTGATGATTTCATCACGGCTTTGCTGATCCTCTGGCCAATGCTCGTCAGGAACCGTTGCCCACCAATAGCCGGCAACACCATGTCTAGCCATTGCACCCGCTTGTGACCAAGAAGCAGCAAACTCAGGGTTTGAAGCCAACCAAAAATAGCCTTTCGAACGAACCACACCTTTCCATTCGGAATTGATGAAATCATAAAAACGTTGTGGATGAAACGGACGTCTCGCACGATATACAAAACTTTTAATCCCATATTCTTCTGTTTCAGGTGTGTGTTCACCACGCAATTCTTTCAGCCAACCTGGAGCTTGAGAAGCTTCGTTAAAATCAAAAAGCCCTGTATTTAAAACTTTATCTAAATTGACTTTACCAAATTCAGAAATTTCAATTTTTGCTCGTGGGTTAAGTTTATTTAAAATTGCAAATAAACGTTGTTTATCATCCTCATTGATCAGATCTACTTTATTTAAAATGATGACATCACAAAACTCAATTTGATCAATCAACAGGTCAACCACAGTACGCTCATCTTGTTCACCCAACGACTCTCCGCGTTGTTGCAAACTATCATACGAGCTGTAATCTTTTAAAAAATTAAAGGCATCTACAACCGTCACCATGGTATCAAGTCGTGCAAACTCATTCAGTGACACACCATTTTCATCTTCAAAAGTAAAAGTTTCTGCTACGGGCAATGGCTCAGAAATTCCCGTTGACTCAATGACTAATTGATCAAAACGATACTCTTGAGCGAGGCGACGAACTTCTACCAGTAAATCTTCCCGCAAAGTACAGCAGATACAACCATTACTCATTTCTACCAGTTTTTCATCAGTACGGGAAAGTTCTGCACCACCATCTCGTACTAAAGCAGCATCAATATTTACCTCCGACATATCATTAACAATGACCGCGATACGACGACCTTCGCGGTTATTTAAAATATGATTGAGTAACGTCGTCTTACCTGCACCGAGGAATCCCGACAGCACAGTTACAGGTAATTTGGCTGGAGTGGCTAAAGAATTATCCATTGGCTTTCTCACTTATCTTAATAAAAGGCTTGTTACGTTTGGAAAAACATAAAGCACATTGACCTAATAGCTCTAAACAATGATGCTTAGGACTAAAATCCTGATGAACAAGTGATTGTTCAATCACTTGAGTAAACTGAGGTGAATCAATAATTTGAACTGTCTGACACTCTGTACAAATAGTGACGAGTAAGTAATTTTGTTTATTTTTCAATTCATACGCTAAATATTTATTCAATGTATCAAGTCTAAGTATTAAGCCATAGCCTGACAGTTTTTTTAAAATACGGTAAATTTGTACTGGAGATTGCAAGCCGTAAGGTTTTACCTTTTCTAATAAAGCATAAGCACTTATTGCCTTCTGCTCATTTTGCAAAATTGTTAATACCCTTTGCTGTATCGCACTAAGTTTTAATTCACTCATCTACATTTCCTTTATCATTTCGATTAGACAAAAGCTGAGTGATACAGGGAGATGAGGTACTTTTATGATCGGGTCCCCATGTGCGATATCCAGCACTATCAATATGAATTTGACCAGAAGCATAGACTCCGAGTCCCATATTCAAGCGATCACCATTTTTGACCCAAAATTGACACAAATTTGTTTTTGTTTGCTGAATCATTGTAAGTTCTTCTAGTATTGGCTGTTCTGGACCAATCCTAAAATCAAGTGCAGCATTAAAAACATGTTTGGAAGAATCTGCTCCTTTCGCACAGCGATTTAGGGCAGAGTTACGGTAAACAGAAGTGACTGTAAAATCATCAATCACATTGTCATTAATTAATTCCTTCAAAATATTTAAAGTCGGTACGATATTGTTCCAAATTTCTTGCGGTGGAATTTCATATTCTGATGCATGGCAGTTTTGCCAATCTCGTGCTGTTTGAAATAGTTCAAATTCAGGTACAACACCCAGTAAATTATATTTTTTTAAAAATGTTTGATAACGATTCACTTGAGCTTTATGTGAAGGTTGCGAAATCCAATGCTGATACTCTATTGGGGCAATTTTTGGATACGATCGTTTCGGCTGTACAGATTTACGTTTTACATTGTTATGTTGTCCCGAAGCATTTGATGAGTAAATCAATTGCCCCGTTTGTTTCTGACTGCATGCTGTAAGACAGAACAATAAACCAATAATTAAAAAATGTTTCATAGCCACTTATTTCAATCTCGAATCTTAAAACGCCTAATGGGCAATTTTAATAAGTTTGCCACCTATAATGTAATGTTATAACATAACTTAAATATTTAAAAGTTCTTCTTTATCTCAAATTCAAAGAAGAACATTGGTTTTTGATTTGATTATGTCGTGCAATTTATAGAGCGTTAATTAGGAAAAAATAATGTCTGATTTGTATGTTTATAACGCTGAAACTCGCTCAAAAGAGCACTTTGAGCCCATCGTAGCAAACGAGATCAAGCTCTATGTCTGTGGAATCACCGTTTATGACTACTGTCATATTGGACATGCCAGAACCATGATTGCATTTGATTTGATTGTGCGTTTTTTAAGATCACAGGGCTGGAAAGTAAAATACATTCGTAATATTACAGATATCGATGACAAGATTATTCATAAAGCACAAGACAACCATGAATCCATCGGCGAATTGACGGATCGCTTTATTCAGGCAATGCATGAAGATTTTCAGACATTAGGCTGCCTTTCTCCAGATGCCGAGCCTAAAGCAACCGATTCAATTCAGGATATCCAACGAATCATTCAAACCTTAATCGAGAAAAAATACGCCTACCAAATAGCAAATGGTGATATTTATTTTTCCATTGAAAGCTATCCTGACTATGGGCGATTATCTGGTCGAAAATTAGCAGATATGCAAGCAGGCGCTAGCCAACGTGTCAGTTTAGAAACAGAAAAACATCATCCTTTTGATTTTGTACTCTGGAAGGCATCAAAACCCAATGAACCTTTTTGGCAATCGCCTTGGGGAAATGGGCGACCAGGTTGGCATATTGAATGTTCGGCAATGTCAATGTGTCATCTTGGCAACCATTTCGATATTCATGGCGGTGGGGGTGATTTAATTTTCCCACATCATGAAAATGAAATTGCGCAGAGTGAAGCTGCAACTGGAGAAAAATATGTGAATTACTGGTTGCATACAGGCTTCATCAATGTCAATGGAGAAAAAATGTCGAAATCATTAGGTAATTTTCTCACCATCCGCGATGCATTCAAGTCTTATCATCCTGAAGTCATTCGCTTATTAATGATTAGTTCTCATTATCGGAGTCCTATTGATTTCTCTGATCATATTTTAAAAGACACACAAAAAGTATTATCTCGATTCTATCAAGCAATTTACCACGCACAACCTTTTATCACATCAAAAGATGATGCTATTAAAACAGAACTAAACAGTAATCCTTTTATACAAAAATTTAATCAAGCCATGAACGATGACTTTAATACTCCAGAAGCTTTAGTTGTTTGTTTTGACTTATTGAAGCAGCTGAACATAGCCTTAAAAGAAGAGAACCAAGAAAACGTTATTAAAAATTATCAGTTACTTCTTTGGATTGGCAATATTCTAAATATTTTTCAGTATGATCCTGAGAAAATATTAAAGCACTCAGCTAGTGAACAAGATTCTCCCCTTTCCGAGCAGGAAATCCAAGAAGCGATTCTGGCAAGAAATAAAGCACGAACCAATAAACAATATGCTTTAGCAGATCAAATTCGACAGAAATTACTTAAAAGTGGCATCCTTTTAGAGGATACCCAGACACAAACAATTTGGAGACTCAATCAATAATGAATGATGTTTACTTATTAAGATTCATCCTCCCCATCTTTATCAAATACGGATTACACATATGGCAATTAGCAATCAAGACCTGAGAAAAGCAGGACTAAAAGTCACTCTTCCGCGAATAAAAATTTTAGAAATATTGGAAAACTCAATTCCTCACCATCTGAGTGCGGAGGATATTTATAAAAAACTATTGGAGCAAGATGAGGATGTTGGACTAGCAACGGTCTATCGTGTCTTAACTCAATTTGAAATGGCAGGTATTATTCAACGCCATAACTTTGATCACAATCATGCTGTATTTGAGATAAAGCAAGATACTTCGCACGATCATCTTGTCTGTCAAGAAACAAACCAAATCATTGAGTTTAAGAATGAGGAAATTGAAAAATTACTTCTAGATATTGCAACAAAGCATGATTTTCAACTCACAGGACATTCTCTGATCTTATTTGAATATTGTAGAAATTCAACTCAGTAAAATAAAAATCGACTATTTATCAGTTCTTATCAAAAGCATACTAGAAACAATATCTGTTAAATGTTATGTTATAACATAACATTTAACACTTACTTTCAATTATGAATGCCTTGCAGCTCCCAGATGTCTCATCTGAACCTTTTCTGAATATGCATGCCTATCCTCTCGATTGGGTCGGAATGGAGAATATCGCCTTACCTATTCAAATTCAAAATACACTGTGCGCAAGTAAAGTGAATGCCTATGTTAGCTTAGATGATCCTCAGGCTAAAGGCATTCATATGTCTAGACTGTATACTCGACTGTTGGAACTCCATGCCCTACCTGACCTAACTTTAAGTAAAATTTATCAAGCGCTTCAAGATTTTTTAGCGAGCCATACTGAGCTCTCTCAACAAGCCCGCCTTGATATTCAAGCGGAGTTTAATTTAGAACAACCTGCTTTAGTCAGCGCACTATCGGGCTGGAAAAGTTATCCATTTAACTTATCCTGTAAGTTAAGTGAGCATACTTTTGAAGCAGAATTAGCAATAGAAATCACCTATTCCTCAACGTGTCCTTGTTCTGCTGCTTTAGCACGCGACCTCATTCAAAAAAGCTTTCAAGATGCCATTGATACAAAAAAAATAAATCCACAAAACACCGATGAAGTTATGGCGTGGTTAGGTACAACAGATGCGATTGTAGCAACTCCACACAGCCAAAGAAGTTTTGCTCAGCTACGTTTTAAATTAGCCCCTTGTTTACAGTCCATTCCAATTCGGCAATTCATTTCACATGCAGAACAAGCCTTGACAACACCTGTTCAGACAGCTGTCAAACGCGTAGATGAGCAAGCATTCGCATTAGCAAATGGTCAAAATTTAATGTTCTGTGAAGATGCTTTACGCCGCTTATACCACGCATTTGTCAACTACTCAGGTATTTCAGGATTTAACTTCAAAGTCATCCATGCTGAAAGTTTACATGCTCACGATGCAGTCGCTCAGGGTTCATGGCAATGGTAGGTTCAACAGTTTTTCTAGACATTGAACAAGGAAAGATGGGGCAATGTTATGAACTGAAAAGCATTATTGATGCCATTCCCTGGAACAAGGATGGACTAATCACTGCCATTGCCCAAGATGGACAAAGTAAAGATGTCTTAATGCTTGCTTGGATTAACCGTGATGCACTACTTGAAACCCTAAATACAAGACAGGTTTGCTATTGGTCTCGCTCGCGGAAGTGCTTATGGCGTAAAGGCGAAAGTTCAGGACATCGTCAAAAACTCATTGAAGCCAGACTTGATTGTGACGGTGACAGCATCCTTTTTTTGGTCGAGCAAGCTGGACCAGCCTGCCACACTAATCGTCCCAGTTGTTTTTATCTTGGATTAAACACACAACACGCCACAATTTTAACTCAGCCCATCATTTAGCTAATTTATATAACATTGAAGACATTACCATGATTCGTAAAAATCCAACTGGTCATCTCCCTGTCATTGACCAAACCGCTTATATTGATCAGACCGCAATTATTTGTGGAAAAGTCATTATTGAAGCTAACGTATTTGTCGGTCCTTATGCGGTGATCCGTGCAGATGAAGTGGATGAAAATGGTGAGATGCAACCGATTATCATCGGTGAAAACTCGAATATTCAAGATGGTGTTGTCATTCATTCAAAAGCAGGTGCGCAAGTCACCATTGGGAAAAATTCATCGATTGCCCACCGTTCAATTATTCATGGTCCTTGTGTAATTGGTAATCATGTATTCGTTGGTTTTAACAGTGTCTTATTTAATTGTAAGGTCGGTGATCATAGTGCCGTCCGTCACAATGCCGTGGTCGATGGCCGAGATTTGCCTAAATCATTTTATGTCCCTGCGATGAGCTATATCAATGCCCGAACCGACTTAAGCCAGTACCCACCGATCGATATTTCTATCAGTGAATTTTCTGAAAGTGTGGTGAGCACCAATATTGAGTTAGTACAAGGTTATAAGGCATTACAAAATGAATTTTAGACAACTCCCAAATCTAATCATACGTAATGCGAATATGGTTAATGAGGGGCAGCAACAAATCGGTGATGTCCTTATTCAGCAAGGCCGTATTCGTAAAATACAATCTAATATAACGGGTATCCACAATGCCAAGAGCATCGAGGCTGATGGCGCATGGTTACTCCCAGGCATGATTGATGATCAAGTCCACTTCCGCGACCCAGGCTCACCACAAAAAGGGAGTTTTTCCTCAGAATCTTTGGCAGCCGCGATAGGTGGAATTACCAGCTTTATGGATATGCCCAATACCAATCCTGCTACATTGGACTTAACTGCACTACACGATAAAAAAGCAATTGCAGCTCAACATAGCATAGCCAATTATGCATTTCACTTTGGGGTAAGTGCACAAAATTTAGAGATTGTTGAAGCGCTTGATCCTAAATTGGTTAGCGGCGTGAAAGTTTTTATGGGAGCATCAACGGGTAATATGTTGGTTGATGATCCAAAAATTTTAGAGCGCTTATTTGCGAATGTGCCCACTATTTTATTAACACATTGCGAATCCACGCCCCGGATCAAACAGCTGGAAGAGTTTTATCGTGATAAATATGGCGAAGATATTCCAGCAAACTTACATCCTAAAATTAGGGATAAACAAGCCTGTTTTGAAAGCTCTCGATTAGCCATATCACTCGCTGAAGAATTTGGTACACAGCTACATATGTTGCATCTGACGACAGCAAAAGAGCTTTGCTTATTTAAAAATTTACCATTGGATAAAAAGCATATTACTGCTGAAGTATGTATACATCACTTAACTTTTGATGAGTCTGATTATGCAGATTTAGGACATTTAATTAAATGTAATCCAGCAATAAAAACTGCCAGTGACAAGCATACCCTCATTGATGCTGTCGCCAATAGTGAGCGTTTAGATATTATTGGCACAGACCATGCGCCGCACACTTGGCAAGAAAAACAGCAAACTTATTTTAATGCCCCTTCAGGGTTACCGCTAGTTCAGCATGCCTTACCCACATTATTAGAATTAGTAGCAGATCAAAAACTATCAATTGAAACGCTGGTACGAAAAACCTCTCATCAAGTTGCCGATTTATTCCGTATTAAAGATCGAGGCTATATCCGCGAAGGTTATTGGGCTGATTTAGTTCTCATCCGCGAAAATCAACAAAAACAATCTGTAGCTGAACAGACTAATTACATGCGTTGTGGCTGGACACCCTTCCAAGAAAAAACGTTCCGCTATCTGGTGGATACAACCATCATTTCTGGTCAACTCGCATGGCACCAACAGCAACCTTATCTTAACTGTCAGGGTCAAGCCTTAGAAATTGACCGCTAATCTGCAATAACCCAACCTGTATTTAGACGACTTTACATGAATATCCAGCTTAATTTCCTTGGTTCAACACAGCATCTTCAACTTGAGCAACCAATGTCGATTTTTGAAACCTTGTCCCGTTTCAAAATTCAAGGCTATAAAAAAGCTTTTCTCGCCCAAATTGATGCTCATTTCGTTGATTTGCATCATGTCATCCAACATGACTGTCACATCGAACTTTTCAGTTTGAACGATGACAATAATTTAAATCTACTACGACACTCCTATGCTTATTTATTAGCACAGGCTGTCCATCAGTTATACCCTGCTGCTCAACCTGTAGAATATCAAATTACCAATCAAGGTATTTATTATGATTTCGCCGATACGCCGCATTTTAATCAAGATGATTTACAACAAATTGAACTGAAAATGCATGAGTGGGTACAACAACATTTAGATATTCGCACTGAAAAGATTACAGCCGATCAAGCAGCTAATTTTTTTAAACAGCAAGATTTGGATTTTAAGTATCAATACTTAAAAAATACAAGTAACTCAAGCGACTTATTTTTCCATCAAAATAATGATTTCTCAGACGTTTACTTATATCCACTTGTTCCAAATACTGAATTTTTAGAATATTTTAAAGTGACTCATGTTTCTGGTGCATATTGGCAAGGCGACGCTACACAACCGATGTTACAGCGGATTTATGTCACATGTTGGGCTGACCAAAAACAATTAAAAAAACATTTAAAGCAAGTTGAAGAAGCAGCAAAACGAGATCATCGTAAATTAGCACAACAACTTGATTTACTACATTTTGATGATAAAGCACCAGGTGCCGTGTTCTGGCACGCGAAAGGATGGAAATTATTTCAGTTATTATCAGATTATTTACGCCAGCAACAAGATGATGCGGGTTATATTGAAGTTAATACTCCCGATGTCATGGATCGTGAACTTTGGGAAATTTCGGGACACTGGCAAAACTATCAGGAGCATATGTTTACCACCGTCACTGAAGATCAGCGAAGTTATGCACTTAAGCCTATGAGTTGTCCTGGCGCAGTTTGTCTATATGCACATGAATTAAGAAGTTATCGTGACTTACCATTACGTATGGCGGAATTTGGTAAAGTTCATCGCTATGAGCCATCTGGATCTTTACATGGATTAATGCGTGTTCGTCATTTTACCCAAGATGATGCCCATATTTTTTGTACTAACAGCCAGCTTTTATCTGAATGTAAAAATACAATTGCCCTCATTTATAAAATTTATGAGCAATTTGGCTTTAATGAAGTTTCGCTTAAATTATCGACAAGGCCTGATCATCGTGTCGGCACGGAAGAAATTTGGGATTTCTTAGAAAATACACTAAAACAATCTCTCGAACAGCTTAATATTCCTTATACATTAAATATCGGTGAAGGTGCATTTTATGGCCCTAAACTTGAATTTACCTTAAAAGATGCCATTGGTCGTGAATGGCAATGCGGAACAATTCAGGTTGATTTAAATTTACCAGAACGTTTTGATATTCATTACATTGATGAAAATAATGAAAAACAACGGCCTGTGATGTTGCACCGTGCTTTATTTGGATCTCTTGAGCGTTTTATTGGTATTTTGATCGAGCATTATATGGGGCACTTCCCATTTTGGCTTGCACCTGTCCAGATCGCAATTTTACCGATTACAGATGCACAACATGATTACGCCAAACAAGTCCAAGAATCACTTAAACAGAGTGGCTTTAGGGCAACATTAGATTTAAGTCAATCGAAATTGAACTATAAAATCCGTGAAAATACGCTACAAAAAATACCTTATCTGATCATTGTTGGGGAGCAAGAAAAGCAACAATCATCTGTTCGAATACGTGCGCAAAATGGGCAGGATTTGGGGGTTTTTCTAACTACAGATCTGCATGATTTTTTACTACTCAAGCACATTTTGTGACTTAATTGCTTATGTGGCATCAAACACATAATCAGGTTAAAAATTTACGGCAGGAAAAGAAGATTTTTAACCTGAGAATCTATTTTGCAATGGCTCTAGTGGGAATTTGTCTTGCTGTCTTGATCATTAGATATGGTTATTTGCAGCTCTATCAGCATCAACATTTTCAAACTATCTCAGAATCTAACAGAATTCGTTTACAGTCAATCCCACCTGCGAGAGGAAATATTTACGATCGTAATGGAATATTACTCGCCCATAATTATCCTATTTTTTCAATTACTGTAAATAAAGCTCAATATCCAAAAATTAACAATTTAATCAACAATTTACAACCAATATTAAATTTATCAGCAGAAGATATTGGACAAGTTCAAAAACGTTTTAAAGATGCACGAAAAACTGATCAAGTCACCATTAAATTCCATCTTACTGATGAAGATATTGCACGATTTAGTGAAGTTAAATATCAATTTCCTGATGTTGAAATTGCAACCCAAATGACACGAATTTATCCTTATGATGATTTATTTGCTCATTTAATTGGCTATGTGGGACGAATCAATGATAAAGAGCTAAAAGTTATTGATAAAGATAAATATGCAGGTACAAACCTGATTAGTAAAATCGGTATAGAAAAATTTTATGAACAACTTTTACATGGGCAAAAAGGTCATGAATCTGTTGAAGTCAATGTACATGGGACAGTTTTAAAACATTTAGAACATCAACCTGCAATTCGTGGCAATGATCTCTATCTTTCACTTGACTTTCATTTACAAAAGTTTGCATCGGAACAACTTGCACAGAAACGTGGAGCGATTATCGCCTTAGATCCTCGTAATGGTGAAGTACTGGCAATGGTATCTAGTCCAAGTTTTAATCCGAATTTATTTGTGATGGGTATTAGCCATAAAAATTATAACAATCTTAATGAGAATCTTGATCAACCATTATATAACCGAGCATTACAGGGGACTTATCCACCAGCATCAACAATTAAACCTATGGCTGGATTGGGCGGTATTCATTATGGCTATATTGACTGGAATACCAAAATTTTTGATCCTGGCTATTTCCAAATCCCTGGTGATAGTCATAAATTTCGTGATTGGAAAAAATCTGGCCATGGTATTGTCGATTTACATAAAGCGATCACACAGTCTAGTGATACCTATTTTTATATATTGTCTTATCAAATGGGTATCGACAATATGTACAAATGGATGACCCAGTTTGGCTTTGGTGAAAAAACAGGAATTGACTTACCTTATGAAGGTTCGGGATTATATCCATCACCCGAATGGAAAATGCGAACCCGTGGGACAAAATGGTTAATGGGTGAAACAATTTCCGTAAGTATTGGTCAGGGGGCATTTACCGCTACACCATTACAATTAGCCCTTTCGACAGCAATCGTTGCCAATTCTGGTAAGCATATTACCCCTCATTTACTTAAAGAAAGTAAAGGTTCAACACCCTACCCAATCCACCATGATACAGATGGTAAAATTCTCTTTAATGGCACCCCTAACGATTGGGTAAAAATGCATCACGCCATGATTGATGTGATTCAGTCTGGTACAGGTCAAGGTATCAAGTAGGGACTACAATATCAAATTGCAGGAAAAACAGGTACAGCCCAAGTTAAAAGTATTGCACAGGGCAAACACTACAATGAAGCCTTACTCAGTGGACGGCATTACGATCATGCTCTATTTATTGGCTTTGCTCCTGCGGATAACCCTCAAATTGTTCTTGCCATTATTTTAGAGAATGGACGCAGTGGTAGTGCTGCTGCCAAAGTTGCTCGTCCAATTTTTGATTATTGGCTGAAAGAAAGTATTCACTAACAAATGTCTGAAATATAATTTACTTATGAGCTTATAATATGACATTTATTGAAAAACAAGCCTATGCGTTATCAATTCCAAATCCTCCTTTAAGTAAAAAGCAGGGTTTTATAATCCTTATTTTTCATTAAATATCAATATTTTAAATTACATAAAAGACAGTTTGATCTTACTTATCAGTACGGGCCCTTGCTATAGAGATGGTCTTGAAGCATCGCTCTAACTTTATCGTGATGGATCATAGTTTAGTAGTAATTCTGCTGAAGGATTACCCCATGAGTCGTTTTATAATCGAGTTTGAAAGCCTTTTAAACGGTATTTACACAGATTTTAAAAAAGTCCATTTTGTGAATGCTTAATGTCATGTAAATTAATTTGGGGGCTTAGGAAGCTAAGCTAAAGAAATAAGTCTATTTCTGTTAAAACGCTATTTGAAAAATAAGCTGATACAATCATGATACATATGCATAACTTTCCATTACCACACCCCGATGAACTTCTATACAGCTCAATAGCACGGGCAGGTGTGTATCATGGCATTACCAGTCCTAAACAACTGTTGGATGAGGTTTTTGGTACTAGAGCTGTTATAGCAACGCTAGATTTACCCAGCCATGTCTCTAAAATTGCATATTTATTAAGAAAAACAAAACAATATTCAACTAATGATTTGATAAACCAAAATACCTTATTTCCACTGTATGCCCCATTTGTTCCACAAAAAATACGTAATAAAGCCATTAAACTGATGCAAGGTAAAACCAATGGTGCTCTACATACAATGTTTGGAGTTTCTGCATCAAGAATCAAGGCAATTCAGAATTTCCAAGTTTGTCCAAAATGTATTGAAATTCAAATACAGACTTATGGTGAAGCTTTTTGGAAAAGAAATTGGTTTATTCCTAACCTACCAATCTGTTTAGATCACGGACCATTAATTATTTATAAAGAAAAACCATCGGACTCTAGACATCATTTCCAACCCTTAATTGAATCAAACTTTTCAATAGAATCATTCAGCTCAGTCTTCCCTCAAGACTTCATTATGTCTTACCAAGTGCAAAAATTATTTAAGCTATCATCCTATCCATCTATTTCTTTTGAGCAATGGAGTCATTTTTACCATGGATTAGCACATGACTTTGGTTACACACGAGGAAAGCATATTAAACATGATGAAATTTTATCCTTAGTTTTACAACACTGGGGCAAAGAATATCTTCAAACTAAGAATTTACTCTGCCACCAAGGTGAAGAAAATTCCTGGTTAAAAAGCATATTCCGTAAGCATCGAAAAAGTTTTAGCTTCTTTGAACATCTATTGATTCATCAAACCTTTACTCCAAAGGAAAAATTAGAAGATATTTTTCATTACGTCCAAAATATTCAACCCGTTTTTATTGTTAAAACTAAACCTAACGAAGATACCCTAGATATAATTAAACGTGAACAACATAGAGAACAATGGCAACAGTTAGTTCTAGAAAATGGTATTAAAGCAAGTCGTTCCATACGAAATGGAGGCGCTATCTATGCATGGTTGTATCGCTATGATTATCAGTGGCTCCAGAGCTTTAACTCAGAACATCAAATAATCCAACAAGCACCTGAAACCCGAGTGGAATGGCCTCAACGTGATCGGGTATACGTAAAACTATTACTACGAATTGCACATCAATCTAAAGATGATCTAAGTACTCCGAGACATTCTGCAAACTGGTATCTTATGCAATTACCACAGCATTCAACAATAGAACATAATCTTAACAAGCTCCCATTAGTTAAACAATTTTTAGTGAAATATGTTGAAAGCATCACTGAATATCAACTACGGAGAGTCTGTGTAGCTGTTGAATTATTATCGTTAGATAATCAACAATTACACTTATGGCGAGTCTTCCGTTTAGCAGGACTCAGTAAAGAAAGAATAACTCCTGACGCCTCAAGAATTTTAGAATTATCTGGATTTTTTAAAACTGATGACAGCAAGAATTAATAATTTTGATCATAATGTAACAATTACTCATATTGGCGGACTTTTCAAAGGCTCAAGATCGAAGATATGGAGTATCAACCTTCAATGTTCACCAAAGCAGGAGAAAAAATTTACAAATTTCAGTAATTCCTCCATGCTAATCCGAGGTAAAAAGATAAATTGTAGTGAACGGCAATTATCTCAACCAAACCTAGCCATTACATTGACCAATCAAGATGTCCTTACTCCATCATACTTAAAAGACTTTAACGAATTATCGACTGATCCAAAACTTGCATATTTTGAAGGAATACAAACCAGCTTTGTCATTGAAAGACAGAATCAAGCCACAATTCATCTTCCTCAGCTTGAATTAGCTCGAACACTTTTTCTCATTAATTCTTATTTTTGTCGAGCAAGTCTCTCTACCACCACGATCCAACATGAGTTTGAAGTCATTCAAAATGATGAGGAAAACTTAATTGTTTTTCTAGAAAATAATACGATGCCTTTAAAATTAGTAAATCAGAAAGGAACCCAAATCCTACTTGCTTGGTTGCTACTTGATCCAAATGCAAAACAATCATTTGAAAGTATTTCGCGTTACTTTAACACTCAACTAAAAGATCAGAATGGGTGGAAAAAATGGATTTTCCAGTTTGACCCACCATCAATGAAAGGTTGGACATTACATTTCCGAGGACGATATAACACATCACGAGATGCTTTTCTTGTAGAAGAGATTGTTGGCATCGAAATTGATACTGATATTCCAACAAACATTACTTTTTCACATCCATCTTTCATTCAAATCAAGACTGAAGGACAACAATCAGGGCAAGGTTATAAACCAGAATATAGTGACTCCCTTGGCTCTACCATTGAGGATGATGCAACAGCTTCTATAGAACAAGGAATTCGAGTTTTAAATGCTAATGAATCTTGGGTAAGCTTCATTAAGCCATTAGAAATAACTAAGAAAGGTAAAATCAAAATTACTGGACAGAGAGCAAAAGATGATAGTAATGATGATGAGTCTGGCTCTGGGAATTTAGTCAGTACAGACGAGGCAAATAGTGCTGGAGATCTACCTGCTGCCGATGTTGGAGGCAAAAAAGATTACACAAATTATGATCAGAAATATGCTCAACGTTATAATGACTTCAATTCGTTGATTGAAATACTCCAGTCTGAGCATCAGTGCACACTATATGAGTCCATGACTCATGAGCTCATAAAAGTAGGACGTTCAGAATGTCATAAAATTGGTGACAATATACGACGAACAATTAAGTTTGTACATCTTGTTCAGAAAGGAAAAGATTTTCTACTTATCGAGTTAGATACATCAGATGGTATTAAGAGTATCTCAACTAAACTTATTCATCTCACAACCGATGATTGGAAATTTTATCTGGATGATATTAAAAAACACTTAGTTGCAAAATCATTGTCTTGGCCAAATGAACTATTTAATGATGTATTTGGAGAAAACTCTCATACATATATTATCCATCCACGATTTTCAGTACAAGAAAACTGCTCAATAGAATCAGTTAATAATTGGGCTATGAGAATCATGAATGGATTAAGAGATTTGACCTAAAACACTTAACTTATATTAAAATATTATTTAAAAAATATTAAACAATTAAATTAATGAAGATTATAGTACAATATAACCTATAATCTTCATGTAAAAAATTAAAACCCCTATGACACCAACCAATCCAGTGATAAAGAAAGTTGATCTAAACAATAAACCATACGTAATAATTTGATTAACAAAAGCTTTATTCTTATTGGCTCTTTCTAAATTAGCATCCTCATTACAGAATATCCCAATATCAATTGAAGAATTTCTTTCTAGTTTTTTAAAAACTTGCTCAGATTGCTTAATAAGAAAAGAGGTTCTTTGATCGAGCTTCCAAAAAACCACAGATACAACAATGATAAATATACTAATGAAAATACCCACATATGAAAATTTGTTTGAGGATTGAAGAATTACTCCAACAGCTGTACCCAAACCTGCCATAATAAAAAGAAAATAATTAAATAAGGTTATTCTCTGATTAGAATGTAATTCAAAATATTTCCAAGCATGCTCTACCGCCTGCTCAGAACTAATATTACTTGCCATAATTAATCAACCACTCAGAAAAATCGAATAAAATTTTACCACTACCCTTGCAATTAGAAACAGTCATCCCAACTAAAAAATTAGTTATATAAGTATGTAATAAACTCTTATATCAAACTACTAAACTTAATAATAATGATTACTCAAAAATAGTACTCATTGCATCAATAGAAATAACTGGGCTTAAAATGAACGACTCTCATATGCTTTCTGATAGCTGCATTCTACTGGCAGGGAGTATTTCTCATGCTACAAATGATGACCAAATTGATAAGGCACATGCATTTGTTGAAACTCTTGTTACAGAAATAATTAATTCAGGTGGAAGTTTTGTTGGCTATTTTTCAGCTGAACCAGTTAATGAAAATCAAAAACCTTTACTGTTTGATTGGACTATTGCAAGAAAGATTAATGAATTAACCAAAGAAAATAATAACGATGTACGTCTAAAGATTGTTGCATCAAATGATCGGTTACAAAATAAAACAAACGTTGAACAGCGTCAGCTTTTGAATAGCATGATAGCTCGTGGTATTGCTGAGCATATCTGTATCGATGATGAGATCCTAACTGGAAGCAATGTCGGCGAAGAACAAATAGAGCATGCTACAGCAATGATAGCTCTAGGTGGTGGTAAAGGTGTATTAGATAGAGCCCACAAAATGGCAAAGAAATCACTACCTGTTTTACCCCTTGATCTTCAACTGGGAGCAAATAAAGAAGATGGAAAGGGTGCATTAGGTGTCCTTCAAAAATTTCGTGAAGCTCCTTTAACTTACATGCAAAATACTGGTTTGTCGGTAGTAAAAAGTATTTCAGCAATTACTCTAGAAGAACCTGTATTAGATTTCTCACAAATATCAAAGAGAATTATCACAATCTTTCATGAAGAAGAGCAAGCTCGATTAGCTGCTCTTCCACCAGATGTATTAGTATTAACAGCTTTACCAGTTGAGCTATCAGCAGCAAGACAGGCATTAAATATTAGTGAAGATACTCAGCCCTTTATTACTAGTATAGGGCTTCACGTTTGGAAGACAGTAATTATTCGAAATAATGGAGTGCGTGCAAATTGTGCAATTGCATCTTTTGCAGGTCCAGGAAATGTAGATGCATCTTCAATTACATCTACATTACTAAGCGAATTACAACCCAAGAATGTAATCATGTTAGGTATCGCTGCGGGAATGCGAGAAAAATGTTCTTTAGGTGAAGTAGTCTTATCTGAACGGGTTGTTGCGTATGAAGGAGCTGCTCTAATTGAAGGCGGGGTTACGGAACACCGCTCTAGAAGTACAGAGTTAGATTTAAAAGTTAGGCAGGATGTTAATACATATTTATCTAATAAAAGTTCTGTAGAAAATCGTTTAATTCAAAGCTATGAGGCCTTAGAAATCAATTTTCCAGAGAACATTGAAATTGGACCAGTCGCTAAAAGCGTTATGCCTAAGACAGCCACAATTGGAAGTGGTGAGAAGCTTCTTCGCGATCCAGAAAAATTTAGAGCTTTGAAAGAGCTTAATGGAAAAATAGAAGTCGCTGAGATGGAAGGTGCAGGAGTATTTGCAGCTTGTGCTAACCACAAAAAGCCTGTGTTGATGATTAGGGGAATTAGCGACTTTGGGGACTCCACAAAAGACAATCGCTTTCATGATTTAGCAGCAAAAGCTGCGGCAGCAGTAACAGCAGATTATATTGCTTATGGATTAACTCTTAATAACTAACTTTGGGAAACCTATCCGAATGTCACTTAAAAATTCAGATCTCCAATACTATGATGGCAATATTTTGCGTTTATCTTCTGAAAAACGTAAAGAATATCATGCACAAGTTGATAATTTGATTGCTGAACTGCGTAAACATATAACAGTAAACTCTGACTTAAAAGTAAAAAAGGTAGTCAAAGCTGGCTCGTTTGCTAAGTTCACAATTCTAAAAAAAACAGCAGAGGATGATATCGATGTTGACGTTGTGTTCTATATAGATGGTAAAAATATTGATGATACAACTTTAGATAATCTTAATGATCTAATTTACTCGTTACTAACAAAAATTTATCCTACTAAGGCAGTTGAAGATTTTGAAATCCAACGAAGAGCTGCGACAGTAACCTTTGTCAAAAGTGGTATCAGTGTTGATATCGTTCCTGTTATTCAAGATGAATTAGATCCAAATCATGGCTGGCAATATGATCTTAAGTCCAAAGAAAGAAATTTGACTTGTGCCCCTTGTCATATTCAATTTATCCAAGATAGAAAAAATTCAGACAAACACTATCGAACTTTAGTACGTATGGCAAAGCGGTGGAAAAATTTTGCGTGTCCTCCTGGACTCAAGTCTTTTCATATCGAGTTGATTTTAGCTTATTTACAAGATCGTGATGGGCCGACTCAAAATATTGAGCAACGTTTTAGAGAATTCTTGGGGTTTATAGCACAAAGTGAACTAAATAAACGTATCGATTTTCCTGAGAACTCAGCAAAGATAGAGAAATATTTTTCTGATCCAGTTGTAATTATTGATCCTGCGAATCATGAAAATAATGTGGCCTCGCGAATAACTCCAAACGAAAAAGAGCAAATTGTCAATATAGCCTTAAAAGCATGGGAAACCGCAAATTATGCTTCAGTAGAAGACGATATTGATATTTGGAAAGAAGTTTTTGGTAATAAATTCAAAATTAAGGATTAAATATGAGTTCGTCTAATTCCAGCACCTATACCACTACTTATACTTTTGCTGATGTTGAAAAAGTTGTACGTAGCATCAAAGCGGATTTAGTTATGATCGCAAGTAGTACAAAGGCAATAACTGAGTCTGAAGCTAAAGAATATGCTCATGATATTGAGCTGTTAGCAAAAAATGACTATTTATCTAAAGTTGATGTGACCTTAATAAATTCCTATGGCTCAGAAATTAGAGCTATTCAATATACATTTCAAACTGAAAATGCATCAGGTTCAGAAAGACCAGGTGGAGTAATGTGGCCTCACACACCAGATGGCCGAGTTAGAATTATATTGTCACATACAGATAAATATCGTAGTGAATCAGATAAAATTTCTAAATTACCATTTGAAATAACTTGGGTATCAACAACAGAAAGTACAAATCATAGTAGCCTCTCAGCAGTTGGGGAACGTGGCTACAGCAGTAATGGTTATGGTGCAAATAGGAGCGATTATTCATGAGCAAATCAACAGTTTTTGAAATTAAAGCAGATTTACCAATTAAACAATTTGATGATTTAGCTAATAAATTACTTGGTTTTGAATCAAGATATGCTCGTATCAAAAAGCAAGTACAGCTCTTACTGCAAGTTGATGAGTTAGAGCTCTGGAGCAAACAGAAGCATGGTAAGAAAATTGCATTAATTGATCTTCTTGCTGATCAATATCCATTAGCTATTTTCCATGGTGATGTTGGTACTGGTAAAACTGCAAATGCTGAGGCAATTGTCAATCGATTAGCCCGTGATGCTAAAATTGAAGATGCTCTACTATTTAAATTAAGTAATAAAGTTAGAGGAACTGGTAAAGTTGGTGAAATGGGTACTCTAATTTCACAAGCATTCGATGAGATCACTAGATCGATTGGCAGTGGGAATGGTCGAGCATTTCTTATTATTGATGAAGGTGATTCACTTGGAGCATCTCGAAGCCAAGAAAATAGCCATCATGAAGATAAAGTCGGTGTTAATACTTTAATTCAGGCTATTGATGATTTGAGAAAACATGGTGGACGGATATTTGCGATCTTATGTACCAATAGATTAGCTGCCCTAGATGCTGCTGTCTTGCGTAGAGCCTCAATTGTAGAAGAATTTGTTCGCCCATCAAATGAAGAGCGACATGAGCTTTTTACCAAAGACTTATCAGATATCAACTTTTCAGAGAATGATATTGCAGAATTAGTAAGTGTGACAGCCCCTCGTGGTGAAGAACCAGGTTGGACATATTCAGATATTCGTACTCGTTTATATCCAACAGCAGTTGCGTTAGCATTTCCTGAATCAGAATTAACAATTTCACATTTTCATCAAGCGCTTAGTAAACTTAAACCCTCACCTATAATGGCTGGATAAAGAAATCTTAGTTGGAAGGAGCATAATAATGGGCAAGAAAGAAATCTTTATTTCTGTTGATATTGAAACAGCTGGTCCTATTGTTGGTGAACACAGTATGCTGACAATAGGAGCATGTTTTGTATATAATCCTGCGGTTGAATTTACAATAATGCTCCAACCAATTAGTGATAAAGCAATTGAAGAAGCCCTAAAAGTCTCAGGCATAACTTTAGAACATGCAAGTAAAGCAGGACTCCCACCAAAAGAGGCTATGTCTCAATTTGAGAATTGGCTGATTCAAAATATGCCTGAGAATGCTGCTCCTGTTTTCGTAGGGCTTAATGCCCCATTCGATTGGTCCTTTATAAATTTTTATTTTTTGAAATATTTGAATAGAAATCCTTTCGGCATTTCAGCCATAGATATCAAAGCTCTTTTTATGGGCGCTACAAAATGTAGTTGGCACGATACAAAATCAAGCTCAATAGATAAATATGTACATCCGACCTTACAAGGTGATCATAATGCTTTGCATGATGCAAAATACCAAGCAGAGCTATTCAGATTAGTTTATGAGTTAAATCGCTCAAAATAAATAATATTTTGAGTTCTGAAATCAAATTATAGTATCTGAATTAATTTAGATGCTAAAATACACTGAGTATCAAAGAGAAAGGCTGGTAAATTCAGCATTCAGTTAATAACTATTTTGTCCTTTATTTTTTTAGTATCAATTTCATGACATTTATTAGTTAATAACTATTTTGTAATAAAAGACAATTTAACTAAGTTTAAGTTATTGATTTTTAATAGTCATTAGTTAACAACTATTTTGTCTGACCACAATTAGTGAAATGAGAGCATTTATACATACCAAATAGCAATAAAGGTGATTTCTGAAATACTCAAGTGAGCTGTTCGGGCTCTGGAGAAACGATGGCTTTGCTTAAGGAATTGCCAATAAGTTGCTTCAAATTTAAGAAAGAAATCATCAATTACGCAGAATAATTCGGTACTATTAAACATAAGGACTAGAGCTTTAAGTTTTGTGTGGTAACTCAACTGATGGCTCTAGTCCTCTTATTTTTCAAGTCAATTTCTTATCCGCGATTCGGGTTATATATGAAGAATAATTTTATAAACTTTACAAAATATGATCTCTAGTAGGTGTCAAAACGGTTAACTATATAAAAAACAATAAAAATAAAAATAAAAACTTAAAAATCAAAATCCTATTAAAATATAAATCAAATATTTTTTTTAAAAATTTGATTTTATGGAATTTCTTCTGAAATATAGCGATAAATACAACTTTTACAATTAGTTTAAAAAATTAGAGAGAAGACTAAAATCGGTTATAATTATTTCACTATTTACATAGCTAAAAATCATGCTCGTTATGAATGATGCTGAAATCAGGTTAGCCCTGACCAATTGGCTGAACCAAAAAAAAATTTCTCCTCAAAAAATTTTAAATGAAATCACTATTTCAGATGGTTTAGCACGTCCGGATCTTATAGCGATTTATAGTTATTCTCATTGTTATGAAATCAAAGGTGATAATGATCAAATACAACGTATAGTCAGACAATTTACCCACTATCAGTCTTCATTTAAGAAAAATACACTGGTTACGACTCAAAAACATCTAAAAAAAGCGTTAGAGCTTCTGCCTGACTTTTGGGGAATTATTTTGGCAATAAATGAAAATGAAACAATAAAATTCAAGTATGTGAGAAAATCTTCTCACAACCCATTCTATCGCAAGGACATAGCTTCAAAGATTCTTTGGAAAGCTGAAATGCAGCAACTTTTAGAAAATAAATATATAAACTATAAATCAAGTTCAACAAGAAATGATCTAATTGATCTCCTAAATATCTCCTACACTTCTTATGAATTAGACCAATCAATTTGCCTTAGCTTATTAAATAGAAAAGTCTCTTAGCATATATGTCACATGTAAATTAATGTTAGGCTTTAAAATAGTAGAAGAAGTTACTGTATTAGCCCCCGTAAAAACGGACAGTTAACTTGCTAAGTTTAGCGATCGAAACTCCCGAGGGGATTTCATTTTTAGCCCACTATGGGGATGATTGCAATTGTAATCTTCAATCCAAGTCGGTAAACATCGCATAACCGTTTCTGCATCAGGTACATCATTCAAATACACATAATCCCGTTTAAATGTTTTGACGAAAGCCTCAGCCATTCCATTACTCTGTGGACTACGAATTGGTGTTGTGCAAATACGAAACCCTAACGACTGAGCAAATACACGTGTTGGATGAGCGATGTAGCAGCTACCATTATCTGTAAGCCATTCAATCCTATGTGGAAGATGAGAGACTACACCGAAACGTCGTTCCATACTTTGTACGAGTACATCACAGACCATTTCACTACTGATGCCAGCAGTCGTTGCTACATAACTCATGATTTCACGATCACAGCAGTCTAAGCTGAAGATCACTCGTACCTTTTCACCATTCCAACACTTGATCTCGAAGCCATCTGAACACCAACGGAGATTAGAGTCAGATACGATAACCTTTCCCTCATGTGTACGATCATTTGGGAGAAGCTGAGCTCGAGTGAGCAGCAAATCATTCTGCTTCATGATGCGGTAAATACGCTTATGATTTACCTGCTTCAGTATTAGATTACTCGCCTGTAAATTGCGATTGAGATGCACTGTAACACGCCGATAGCCATTACTTGGTCGTTGGTCGCAAATAGCTCGAATCATTGGAAGCAGGATGTGATCATCCGCCTTGTTATACCTCGAACGAGACTTCATATTCGGTTGCTTCAAGCGACGATACAAGTTCGATCTCGACACACCGAGTGTTCGTGCTATTTGTTGTGTTGGGTAGCGTCGGGTGGTAGTAAGGGCATGTGCGATATGTACTTTTTTGTTTGTGCAATCTCTAATGCATCTTTGAGAATTTCTGCTTCAACGGTCTTTCGACCGAGCATCTGTTCAAGCTGTTTTACTTTTTTTAATAATGAATTGTAGTCTGAAACACTCACGACTTGATCATTGGCTTCCACGGCAGTTACTCCACCATCTTGCATAAGTTTCTTCCATTTAAACAGCAAACTTGGCGTAATTCCATACTGTCTAGCAACGGAGGAAACGGATGATCCTGGTTGCATGGTCATAGCAACAAACTGTGCTTTCTCTTGACCTGTATAACGTCTACGACGCTGAACAGATGTAATAACTTCAATACGTTCCATAAGACACTCCTTAACTCTAGTTCTATGCCTAGGTCTTAATTTTGAGTGTCCGTTTTAATTGGGGGTTAATACAGTTACTGATAGGCCTGTTGGCTGTTTTTCATGAATATATTTATCACCAAATGAATAATCCTTTTTTCTGTAAAAGTGTTTATGAACAATTTCATCAAGTAATGGCTTAAAAGGATCTCTTAAGCCTCTAGTTTTTCCACTTCTTGTAACATAAAAATAATGATCATAAGGGTAAAAAATTTTACCTGTCATATATGACTGAATAGTCTCAATATATATGTCTAAAAAACTAGTTTCAGGACTAACACACGTGTAATCACCAAAATCAAATTGTATGTTTTGTTCTTTTAATTTTTTGAATACTGAAACTTCTTTTCTTTCGACAACTTTATTCTTTTTTGTTTCTATGAGTTGAGTTATGACTTTAGGAATAGTTGATCCCGATACTATTATTCTTTCGAATTTGCCCAAATCTAGATTATCTAGAAAATCTATAACCTGCTTACTAGATCTCTCGACATCTTCTACAACCCTTAAGTCAAAAATAAGAATAATTTTTTCAAAGGTAGATTCTAAATTTGCTACGCAATCCTCAAAATCATATTCAATGAATTCATAATCTTCAAAGGCAGATTCAGTTAATCGAATAGCAACTTTATCCTTTAGAAACAATCCTGCTTTTGCGCTAGCTATAACGCAATCTAAATGCTCCTGTACTCGATCATCAACACCACATACAGGTATCATTCCAAGAGGAGCAAATTCATTTATTATCGATTGATAATTATATGTTTTTCCGTCAATTTTTACTAAAGGATCAATATCATAATTATCAATAAATATTTCATCTAAAAAATTAAGCTTAGTATTCAGATATTTTTTTTGAGCTTCAATTTTCTTTTTCAATGCATCAGTTTTAAATTCGAGTAATTCCTCTGGAGAAAAAGAGTTAATACCATCATTGTGAGACTTTGAAGGAAGTTCATTAGGCAAATCAAAGAATACACTTAAATCTACCTTAAGTTCATCATCTAAGTAATTTAAAGCATAAACTTCATTCATTTTAAATTTTAAAAATGGAATATATTTAGAGTTCATAGTTAATTTTATATTCCGCTCTTAATTTTGAATAACTAGCCCAATCATTATTTTCAAACGATAGCCTCCCCGCAATAATACTTGGATGAACTTTAAATAGCTTAGAATAGCTAGCCAAGTCTTCTAAGTTTCTTGTAGTTTTAATAGTTCTCCAAATTGAATTAGGGATCATTATTTCCCTCGCAAGTTTATTTGCTTGCTTCTCTAATTTATTTATATCTAAATCGGAACTTTCTTCAAAATAGTCCACAATAGGCTCATTCAGTTCATCAAAGTGTAATACGATATGGGATAATTCATGGAGTAAAGTAAACCAAAAACTATCTAAATTTTTTAGTCTTAGAGACATAGCAACAACTGGCTTTTCATTAACTTTTAAAGAGACACCATCTACTTTTGTACCTTCCTTAGCAGTTTCAAAAATTAGGTATATACCTTGCTCTAGAAGATAATTTTGTATAACTATCAAATTAGTTTCTTCGATGAATTTATTAAATAGTATCCGTAGAAAATTCCTATTTATGCCAACGTAGGGCTTATCCAAAAAACCATCTAAAAATCTAGCTTTACCACTTACAGTTGAAACCCAAAAATCAATTAGATATTGATCTGCTGAATCCGTTTTCTTAAATAAACTTTTGGTGGAGCTATTACGGTAGATATTAAAAAACTTGTGATAGTTTTCATTATTTATACCAATTTTTTTCTTAATATTATCAGGCATTTGCGAATAATATGCATGAAAATTTTCAAACTCATTAAAGATTTCAACACTATTAGCTGAATGACATCCAATTGATTCTATTTCCAAACTCATGCTACTGCTCCAATAATATTTGAAACTTCATGATCTGGTAATTCAAAATACTTTAATGAAGGCTTATCATTACTTTGAACATGTTGCATCTTCAGTTTATTAATATAATACCCTTCAGCTTGTATAAGTGAATGTAATGAAAAACGTCCAGAATTATTATATTTTTTTGCAAGATAATTAATTGCTTTTAATAATAGTGAGCTTCCCAATCCCTTATATCGGTGCGATTCAATAGGGGTATAACGATTCCATGGAGCAACTGCTAAATATTCAACATAGAAAATTTGCTCCAAGGGATTCAGACAACTATCTTTAGGAAAATAAATTAAGCATGCTGCCTGTACTTGCGAATCAATAGTAAGATAAAACCATTCATTACAATCGTCAGTTTTCAAATGATAGGTCTTATCTAACCATTTCCAATGCCAATCCTGTGAATCGATTTTTTTTGCTAAATCAAGCGTTTCTTCTTTCGGTAAACTTTTCAAATAAGCCAGAACTTGTGTATGGTATAGCTTCCATTCTTGATCACAATAAAGGGATTTTTCAAAACTATATCCATTAGAAATTTCTAATAATTGTCCAGTCGGCAAATATTCTGAATGAATAATCTGCTCATTAGGTGATTGAATTGGAATTCCATAACTTTTCAACTGATCTAAAATAGACTGTCCCATATCACCCCCCATTTTTTCCGTATTATAACAAATAAAATCAAAAATTAAGGCAAGAGAAGACTGAAATCGACTTCTAATATTTTTGCGATATCATATGCTTTCTCTAAAGTAATATTTACTTCTCCGCGCTCAATACGCCCCATATAACTTCGATCAATATTACATAACAGAGCGAGCTTCTCCTGGGATATCTTTTTCTCTTTTCTATATTTCCGAACTAATTGTCCAAAAGCGATACTAAGTTCTGACATTTCAATTCAAGTGGTCAAAAAACAGAACTATCACTATTTGAGGACTATATATCCACGGACTATAATCCTCTTTTATTTTTTTTATGCTGTGATTGTCATGCTTATAAGCAATATGCCGATGTTTGAACTTTTTCCACCACTTTTTAAGAGTAAAAAGATTGAACAGTGGACAGCAAATGAGTTTTGGAAACACTTAAAACTTAGTAAAAAAGAACGTAATCGCTTTAATCGACAACGAATGTATCGATTACTGAGAAAGCTAGTAGAAGATGGTTTCTTAACAAAAGAAACCAATTTGGTTAACCCTCGTTTTTCAACATTTTCGGAAACAAGTAAACTCGATCAATTGAGAGAAATTACAGATACATCTTTAGATTTTGTAGAAATGAGCCACTCTAAAGAAGAAACTCAAAAGAAAATCTTAATGTTAGAAAAGCAACTAGAAAGCTTCTCTTTATTAGAAAAGAAATTTCCAAATTCAGCAATTAGGATCAATACTGAAAAAAATAAATGCATTGAGAAATTAAATGATCTCAATGCATACACTACTGCTTTAAATTGCGTCCTAACCTCTCTTTAGAGGTTATGGCTACATTTAAGGTTTAAGACAGAACTTTAAAATATCCTTTCCAGCTTTAGTATAAAAATCTGATAATTGATCAAAATTTAGTAAATTAAGCTGTTCCTGAATATCGTCTATACGATGTTTAGCAAATATAGTCTGGTTAGCAATGTAAACTTTTTCCCAAAAATTCTTTAAATGTGAAAATACATATACAGCATGTAATATACCTTTATTATTGCGAGGCTCATCCTTCCAAGGAGAATAAATCTTAGAGTCAGTTAATGCATAAAAATTATATTTTCTTTCAAGCAACGATAACTGTAGATGCATAGCTTCATGAATCACATTCTCTACAGTCCTCTCGAGCCAATTCTTTAAATGTATATTAGGCAGATTTATGAAAATCGTATAAGGTAAATTAGGGTCGCTAAAACTTATATCATTGTCTTCATTCTTTGTTTTTAACAGGTGAATTGATTTGACTAAAATATCAACGTAGATGCCAACAGAAAAACTATCATTTTTCCAAATATATTCAAAAACCTCATTTATTTGTAATAAAGCATCTTGCTCATTATATTCTTGATCTAACTCAATACCGATATCTAGCCAAGTTTCTGAAAGATTTTGGGGAAGTTTTTGTAATATTCTTGAAGTAGATTTTTTTTCACTAGATGAGCCATTTATATAATCAAGAGTATTATAATTTTTATAATAAATATCACTTAAAACTATGTTTAAGATTTCATCTTTATCAGGATATAAATAATTAATCACAACCTTTAACCTGAATAAAAAGTAAAAATAATTGTTAGTCTATTACCGGAATATATCTCACTCACTGCATGATGAGAATTTTCTGATATTTCAAAGCTTTGTAACAAATTACCTTCTGGAATTATTATATTATGTATTGATGAAGCATCATTACTAGAAAAGACCATACATAAGCCTCCATTCTCCACATTCCAATTAGAGTTGAAATGCATAAGAAGCCTATGACTTTCTTTTAATTGATCATCAACTAAAAAATCATTATGTATTTTAATGACATGTCCTTTAGTTAATTTGTGTGCTACCACATCAACCTGATTATGTAGATTTACTTTATATGTTTTCTCTACAATTCCCTTTAATTCTGTAAGATAATCTTTTGATATTATAAATTTTAAAAATTCAGGAAGCTCTATATCTTTTAGACTAAATTCATATTGTGTATAGAAACTAGCTTTTACCAAATTCCATGGTGCTTCATTTAGCAACCAATACTGGATATTTTTCTTCAGACTATCATCAATATAATACTCTGAAAAAAAATGTTTATATGGGGCTAATTCCAAAGAAATATAACTAGGAATAGAGATCATTTAATACCCATTAAATTCAGTAATTTATATATATAATATTTGTGATCATTACAATAAATAGAGGGATTATCAAATTCCTTCTCTTTACTCCATCTTGATAAAGGCATACCACCACCACAAATAAAATTAATTTCGCAATTGATACAATTTTGGCATGTAGGTTTTTGAATTTTAGATGCCTCTACATATTCTTTAGATTTAAGGGTATCTATTAAGGTATTTGGCTCATTAATATTAGGATGTTTTTCAAAATAATCTGCACCATCAAAAGTAGCTCTTAATGTATCGTTTTTACGTATTTCACCATTAGTTTCAATTACTAAGATACCAAAATTGTTTTCGCCCTTACCTTCTTTATCAGGATTTCCTCCTAGAATTATTTTTATTAAATCATCAAAAAAGCGAATTGGTACAGGTTCAGGATCTCTTAAATAATATTCTAATAACTCTCCTAACCATTCACCATATTCAATACTTTCAAAACTTTCTTTTCCTTTGGGAAGATAAGTATGATTCCCATCCTGCAAAAGTACATCAATACTTTTACTACCAATACTTTTTAAATATTTATAATTTTCAATTGGTGAAGTTGTTGGCTGAATTACTGATAAAGTACCCGAAAATAGAAAATCTCTATCAGGATGTGAAACCAATTTGTCTATACCATTAACAACTTTTTGAAATGAGCTTTTACCATCATGGGTAAATCTAGCTATATCATTTGCCTTTTTCACACCATCCAAACTCACAGAGATACTAGTTTTATATCGGCTACAAATTTCTAGTATTTCATCATTTATTAACATCCCATTTGTTTGAATAGCAATTGGATACTTATGATGGTTTGGTAAAACCGTACGCAAATTTGAAAGCATTTCTTCTAATCTAGTAGCCCCCAACAGCAATGGCTCTCCACCATGCAAGACAACGGCAAAACCACTTTCTTGGAAAGAAATTACCTGATTCAAACTGTTGCAAATCGAGCCAATAGTTCCTTGACTCATTCTTTTTGGCTGATTTACCCAGTTTTGATCTTGCCCTTGATATACATAACAGTAACTGCAATCAAGATTACATCGACTTGCAATCTTGATTAACAACGTATCGAGACGATTTAACATTATTAGCGATTATGACGATTATGAACTCGATCATAATTACCACCAACGCATGACATTTTCTCTTTTTCCATCTTAACTTCTTTAATAAGTCTTTGTAAAACAACACTATTTAAAGAAACTTGTTTAACATTTTGTGCTACTGATTGTGATTGTGGTTGCATTGTAAGACCCTCTTCGTTTATTTCTTAATCTAATTCTAAAATAGAATTTCAAAAAAATAAATAAAATAAATAACTTACAACACTTTAAAAATACAAAAAACAATTAAATAATTGTTTTTTAATCATATTTATTTTAAAAAATAGATATCATTATAAAGTCTCGCAAAACATATAACTCTCGATCTATTACGCAAGAAGGTGAATATATAAATTATTTCTTGGTTAATGATCTATCCAATGTAGCCAAATCTACATTCGGCATTTGAGATAAATTATATTGCCATCGTCTGTACTGGTCTGCCCATAAACTTTCTTTTGCTTCAAGTAACTTTTTCAAATGTGAAATTTGGCTTCTTAACTCTTCATTCTCTTTGATAAGCATATCAATCGTCACATCACCTATTGAGGCTATAACAGTCGATTTTGCCTCTCTAAGCGTCTTTTTTCGAAGATTAAAAGCCTGTTTTACAGGCTCATAGCTCATTAAGGTAAATTTAGAAATAGAAGGTTTATCTAATGCTCTAGCTACTGACACTGCGAAAAGATCCCAAGTTAACTTACCCGACCATTTATTGAGGATACTTTCGATAACTTTCATTTCTTTGACATCAATGAACTTATGTTTCATAAGCCACCTTGCAATAATGCTAAGAATGAATTCTTTGACTCATTCGCTAATTGTTCAGACATAGGATTCTTTTCGTCTACCGTATTCATTAAATTTTGTTCACCTAATGCAATTTTTGTCAGGCTCACATCTAACTCTTCTGGGATACGAAGTATTAAGCCATCAGGTAATTGATCATCTTCTAGATATTTTAATAATGTCTTAATAATGGCGAGTTTTTTGCCATGGTAAACTAACCAAGCACTTGCACCATGAAAGCCTTCTTGCGTAGCAGCAGCGGCTCGATTAAGTTCATCTTGCACAACATCTTCTAGCTGCTTGAGATGTTCAACATTTTTCGGCAATCCTTTTACACATGCATGTTCTTTACAACTGATACATTCACCTGCTTTAGTACAGGGTGTCATTGTCCAGTCATGCTCACAGTATCCATAACCTGAGACTTGTACTGTACCTATTCGATCTTTACGCCCCAGCATTTCAAATGTCACAGGTACATTAGCTTTGATAGCTTCTAAAGCGGTTGTGCCATCTAAACTTTCCAATCCAAGTTCTAAAAGTTTTCTAGATTCAGCTTTAAACTCACTCATTGGTCGCAAATCATAAGCACGATTATCTTCAATTCTTGAACGTCCAGCAAACATAGCTAGATCCAGAGAGTCCATCTCACCACGCTCTGCCATCGTGGATAGCCAAACTCTAATTTGATGGGAGGAAATAACTATTTCGCCTCCATCTTCATTTTTAATACCTAATTCACTGAATAGAGAGTGTGTACCAGGTAATCTCTGATGTATTGCACCTAATGCGTCATTTAGTAAGTTTAGATTTGGACATTCAAAACTATACTCTTTGGGTGCAAATTCATTATGAAATTCATTCTCTCGAACCAGACACAATAGATCACAAACTGGCTTATCAATTTCAGCTATTTGAGGCCAACTTGGGAATTTTTTCTTATATTTTTCAAAAGTGAATTTAGCTAAGTCGCTGTAAGTAATATAACTCTTTGCACCAATTAGATTTGTAACCCATTTTTGTCTATATAGTTTCTTAATAACCTCAGTATTTGTGGATGTACTTTCTAAACTTGTAGAACGATCTACTAAATTGAAGGCAGCAGCAAATTCACCAACTGTAAGTGGTGCATCTTCATCGTGTTCCTTAGATGTTATGCAGCTATCATGCCGATAAAATTGACTGGATTTTTCAATAGCCCATTTTGCAGCTTTTCTTGCAGGCTCTCCAATCATAATTAGCCGCTTAACAGCTTCCTTAACTGTAGGTGCTATTAACGGATGAACAGGCTTGGAAATAAGACCCCCACCTTTTTCAGCCTTCCATCGAATATAAAGAATTGTTGTTTCTTTATCCTCAAGCTGCTGAGTTTCCTCATTTCTTACTTTTTCACTATGAGTTTCTTCAAACAGACAATCTACAGTTAAAAAACTTAACTCCCCACCACGACTAGGAGCACACATCAGTAAGACAGCTTGAGCCGAATAAAATTTTTGATAAGCTGTTGTTGCTAATCTGAATGCATCAGCTAATGCTGTAATTTCAAAACTTGCTAATAGCCTTTCTTGTTGCCATTTTCTATCTTCTTCTGATGTTCCTTGTGCTTTATTTCCAGGTCGTTTCCACGGATTTGTCCATACAGGAATAGTTATATTAATTTTAAGAAGTCGCAAATCTTCTAAAAATTTTTCCAACATTTGTCCATAACGGTATCTTGAAGATTCAGAACTCCGTTCATAAATCATCTCAGTAATCTTTCTTAATACAATCCCATCAAGTAGTAAAACATCTGCCTTAGAGTAAACAAAGAGTAGTGCATCATGACAAGTCTTTAATACCATCATCATGTTACCGGGATTTGTTGCATTCCATGTTTGGCTATCTCTTACATAAGCTTTAGCAAAATCAACAAAAGGGGGCTCCATCGGAGAACCAGTCTTTCTACCTTTTTCCGCTAAACCAGTAAATTCCATAGATTGAGCACGACCATTAGCTAAATAATGCTTCCAATTTGAGCTACTGAAACCACCTTGATCTTCATAAATAGTTAACTGATTCTTGGCCCGACAAATGAAATCATTTAAGTTCTTTTGACAATCTAATTCATGTTTGGGTACAAATGGAATAACTTCACTCATGCTCTTATTTCCTCCATTTTAATGCGCTTATCACATGCATCTAAAATGGCTTTTACACGAGATAATTGTAAGTCATAAGATTTTATAACTAATTCGCTAGCACCCTCTTTATGTCGCTGCTCAACCTCTTCTAATAAATTTAAAAACAATTCATCCCAAGGTGCATAAAGTAAAGGTTGAAATTGATCACATAGCAGACATGCTTTCATACCAGCTTGACATGATGGAGAGCCTCCACAATTACCAATCTGTTTATTGTCCCCCTTATAAATTCTGCTAGTAATATCTTGTCCTCGTCTAGCTTCTCTCTCATCCTCGATTAGCCGACCTTCAAATTTAGTCGCCAGGAAAGTCATAGGATCATTCATGTGCTCAAAGATGCGTAAGGCCAATTCATGGGTATGAGCTGTGTAAACTTTCAATTGTTGAGTATCTGAATGATCCATTAAATATGCCAATTGAACTCCCGTGATTCCATGTCGAACCAGGTTTGTTGCACGTGTTCGTCTGCATCGTACTGGAGTAAAGTGAATATAATCTGATGTTCTTTCAGAAATAGCGTCACACTTTCGAGATAGACTTGTAGTTAAAATATCAACATCTTGGATTGAAGCATGAAAATAATCAGGTGTTGTCTTCAATTTTTCGCGGAATAATTCTACCGAATTGACTACCTTAAACCTATTAACATTGAAAAAAATCGGAAGTTCTTTTAAGTCTTCTTCTGTTAATTTTGGGATGTATTTTCTAGCTACTTGCTTGTTTTGCTCAATTAAATTTTTCAGAACCAAATACATATCTTCACTGATATATATTGATCGTGATTCTCCTCTAAACGTACCACCTCTTTGCTTAGCTCTGGGAATTTCAAGCTCGTATTTTAGACCATCAACAACCTTTTTAACTGTTAAATCGACTGCCCTTAATGCTCGAATCTGATTTGATCGGCGAGCCGTAGAATAAATTGTATAAAACCATGCAAACTCTTCTAAACTAATTAGTTCGCTTTTAAATGCATTCCCAGCCCATACTAACAATGATTGTTGTTCAGTTAATGTATATGGACCTGTATAAGGACAATGGTGAGTAACAGCCTTTCCTTTAGTATTTCCCGCTAATACAATCTTATCTAAAACTTCTTCAACACCAATAGTTAAGCCATTAAATCCCCAAGAGATCCAACTACGTAATAAAGCACGAATAGTTCCTAATTTATATTCATCTTCTTTACTTAAACTAGCTTTAATATTCAAAATCAATTCAGGTGTAATAAGTCCACCATCATAAATATCTGTATCTAGGAGATATCTTCTAAAATAACTCCAACAATTATGCGTGTAATGAGCTGATACTTCCTCAGCTAATCTTGCAATTGTTAAGCGAAACCCCTTAAGTACTTCAGGATGGATTTTTTTATTTACAATATTCCAATTTAGTATTAGTGAATTATCTAAAGACCAATGTTGAGCAATAAAATTAAATTCATAACCAGCCTTACTTACTCGTGTGTCGAGATAGAATTCAGCAACATCTGAATAATCATGTTTCACTGAAATTCTCCAATATTCAGATGTTCATCAATTCTGTTTTGTTCATTTTTTAGGAACTTTTCTGCCTGCTCCTTAGTGTGTCTCAAGTTATAAACTATGGCAGAAGTAGCGCTACGATGCCCATTTAGATACATCCTTTGCTCTATTTCCTTTTTTTCCGAAATAACATCGTTTAGCCTGCCTTCCTCTACTGCTAAAGCATTGTTTGTATCAATAATTTTAGAAAATCTATTATTAAAATTATGTCTAAAGCTGTGTTTGGTTAGAGTTCTAGATGTAGAAAAACCATTTTTCTTAATAAAATCTGCTAGTTTTTCACTAACAGCGACTTTCTCTACCATTTTAGAAAATTGAATTAGTGACAATGGATCCCCTTTACTTTTTCCTTTATTTGAAACAAACAAAAAACTATGTGATTTTGTATTAGGTATTTCTCTACGCTCATATAAAATATAATTTCTAAGTTCATTAGATAGTTTACGTGAGATAGGAATATCTCTTTCTTCAGTTTTTGCATTCGGTTCGAATCTACGTTTTGTATCTTCGGGATCGTTATGCCTTCTTCTTACTTGAATTGCTGAGTCCGAAAAATCAATATCTGTAATCTTTAATTGTAATATTTCACCAGTTCTCATACCTGTTTCATACAGCATTCGAAACAATAAATAATTTCTGGTTCTAACAGTAGAAGTAAATGGATTCATTGGATTCTCTAAATCAACAATCCTCATGACCTCATCAAAAACTTCGGGAGGAGGTGCCTTCCTATCAGGATCAATTACTTTGTTTCTGGAACTACGTCCTTTACTCTTTTGATTCAAGATATTGCTTTTAATTCGAGATATCTGATCTAAGTAAGCTGAAAAAGAAGGCTTTGATCTTAAGATATTGATTGCTAAGAATTCAAAATACTCTGCAAACTCATGAATTCTACCTATTTGTTGCTCTACCCCTACTATTGGATCAGGGATTTTACTTATCGGAGATATGAATTTAATTAAATTATCATTTCTTGTTTTTTTCGATGAGGCTTTTAAATTTCTTCTAGCAGCTTTAGAAGTTAATTTACAATGATGGCCAATCTGATGAATTTCATTTGTCGTAAATAAATCATCATTCAATATTTTAGTATGATCATTAATTATGCGAATTATCTTGTCTGATAAACGTTCACCTACAATTTGTTCCCAAATATTGATATGAGCCAAGTTATTTAAATGTGCTCTTTGAGTAGCCTGAGTCTGAGATCTCACTTTAGTAGTCATATAGAGTGTAGTCCAGAAATCAGGAATACCATCTTCATTAACTAACAAAGTAAATCGCTCACCATCTTGAGCTATGAAATTTTTACGGTGTAAGTCAGGCATACTTAAGAATAATAAATACAATGTTTTATATTGTATAAAGTTATTTTACAAGAAATACAAGTTTTTTAGAGTAAAAAAAATAAGAACCCAATCTAAATCAGGTTCTTACTTTATATTAAATACAATATTTAATTATTGTATAGTCTAAAACGGTAAGTCATCGTCCATATCCGCAGGTGGTTGTGCAGCAGGCGCTTTAGGTGCAGCTTGCGGTGCAAAACCACTTGGGTTGTTATTGCCATAACCATTTTGATTTGGCGCAAAACCACCTTGGTTGGCATTATTGGCATAACCACCTTGGTTATTGTTATAGCCGCCTTGATTGGCATTGCCATAACCACCTTGGTTATTGTTGTTAAAACGCGGTTGACCAAAACCACCTTCTTGTGACGCGCCATCACTTTGACCGCGTGAATCAAGCATTTGCATTTGATCACCACGGATTTCGGTGCTGTAACGCTCTTGACCGTTTTGATCAGTCCACTTACGAGTACGTAATGAACCTTCAATATAAACTTTTGAGCCTTTGCGTAAATATTGCTGTGCAATTTCACCTAAACGGTTATTCAGCACAATACGGTGCCATTCGGTTTGTTCTTTACGTTCACCGCTGGCTTTATCTACCCAAGCTTCACTGGTTGCAATTGAAAATTGAGTAATTGAACCACCATTTGGAAAGCTTTTGGTTTCCGGATCTTTACCCAACGTACCCACTAAAATAACTTTATTTACACCACGCATGAGTTCTATACCTAACAACTGTTTTTACTTGTTTTACTTTATAAGAGTTAAGCCTAAATGGCTATATCTTTCCCTAACAACTGCGTTAATTGTTGTCGCCCTGCATCATCCAGTAACTGCTTTTCAACTTTAACATAAGCCACGTTTTGCTCGGCCATAATCACCACTTCTTCAATGCCACGAATTGCCAATAAAGTTTGGCTCCATTCTTGGTCTTTTTGATTTTCAGGTAAACGAAACACCATAGAAGATAAATAACGTGGCTGCTTTAATCCAAAGCTAACCAATAACCATAAAATGGCAATTACCGTTAAAATGCTCCAACCTAAGGCCGTGTTATTTAGCAACAATAATTGCCCACCCAATAAACCACCCACAAATGCACCTAAAAATTGGCTAGAAGCATTGACGCCCATGGCTGTGGCTTTAGATTGAATAGGTGCAGACTTTGACATCCATGAAGGTAGTAATGCTTCCATCACGTTAAAGGCAATAAAGAACAGTGCTAAACCTAACAATAAGATATATTTTGATTCAAAGCCAAAAATCAAAATGATTAAACCTAAGATAATACCGCCAATCGCGGTTAAGAAAATGCCGCGCATTTTGCGGTATTTCTCGGCCAAAATAATGCTTGGGAAGGCAAAAAACAAACTCAGCACCAACAGTGGCAAGTACACTAAACCATGATTTGCAAGGGGTAAATCTGCCATCTCAATCAATTGCGATGGCATATAAATAAACATTGCGGTGAGCAATAAATGTAAGCTAAATACCGACACATGCAGACGATTGAGATCGCCCATTTTAAGCACTTGCTTTAGTTGTGTGACGTAACCTTGTTGGAAATTTTTATGGTGACGAATCACTTGGGGTACTAAAGCCAACATTCCAATTGCCATTAAACCCATAAGAGTGGTCACCCAAAACAAGCCCGAGATGCCCACCAAACTGGTCAGCCAAGGCCCCAAGCTAAAAGCCACCACAAACGATAAACCAATACTCATGCCCATCATGGCCATGGCTTTAGAGCGTTGTTCTTCTCGGGTCACATCGGCCAATAATGCCATCACCACCGCAGACACTGCTCCACCACCGGCAATAGCGCGCCCAATGATCACCCCATAAATGCTCTCAGACATGGCAGCGACAGCCCCACCTAAAGCAAACATTAATAAACCAATCACGATTAAAGGTTTACGGCTATAACGGTCGGCAATCAAGCTAAATGGAATCTGTAAAAGGGCTTGGGTCAAACCATAGACCCCCACAGCTAGACCAATCAGCATTGGGGTGGCATGTGCATATTGCTGCCCCGCGACCGAAAACACCGGAATAATCATGAATAAACCCAACATGCGTAAAGCAAAAATACTGCTTAAGGCAAAAGTTGAGCGTCGTTCTAAGGCATTCATCATAGGGTTTGGGATTTAATAGCAAGGTCGCTAATATGCTACATCATTCAGCCTCAAGCTGCTATTTCAGGCATAAAAAAGGCGCATTGAAATGCGCCATAGTTGATATCGGTTTTACGAATCCAACTTTACTTGACGTTTACGATACTGAATCGACGCAATAATCGCCCAAACAATAAATGCCACACCAATTAAACCAGTCACCACTTCAGGAACGTGTAAACCTGTACCACTGGCAATCATAATAAAGGCCAATGCACCAATGGCATAATGCGCACCATGTTCTAAGTAAACGTAAGCATCTAAAGTGCCTTTTTCTACTAAGTAAATGGTAATAGAACGCACGAACATTGCACCAATGGCAAGACCAAGCATAATGATCACCACGTCTGAGGTAATCGCAAATGCACCAATTACACCGTCAAAACTAAACGATGCATCAAGCACTTCGAGGTACAAAAAGCCACCAATACCGGCTTTTACCACACCACCTGGTACAGGATTACCAGCTTTGTCTACCGCGTTACCTTCATCGTCTAATTCAGGCTCACCACCTAATAAATGACTAAGAACTTGAACACCGATATAAATCACGATACCCCAAATACCCGCCATGGTCACCACTAAACGTTTGGCTTCATCTACATTGGCAGCCATAATTAAAAGTGCCACTAAAGCAATAAACACCGACAACGCAGGCACAGAGGCTAAATTGGCTAAACGGCGTTCAATCCATTTAAACCAATGGGTGTCTTTACCATCATCTAAGAAGAAGTTTAAGAACACCATAAGTAAGAACGCACCACCAAAAGCGGCAATTTCAGGATGATGATTCATTAAACGGGCTGAGTATTCTTTGGGATCATTTAACGCTAAATTCACCACTTCCATCATGCCCATGTCGGCTGTCACCGCCACAATCACAATTGGGAAAATTAAACGCATACCAAACACGGCGACCAAAATGCCGACCGTTAAAAACAGCATTTTCCAAAAATGGTCCCAATGGCGCAGTACCGATGCATTTACAACCGCATTATCAAACGACAACGATATTTCCATGACCGCCAAAATGGCTGTAATGGTAAGCACCGTTAACATGGTTTTTAAGCCTGCCTCAGGCCCATGGGTATAACCCCAATAAGCCGACAACCCCAAACACACGATCGTAAATACGATTGAAAAACCAAAATGTTTCCACATAATTTTTCGACCTTAAATATCAAGCAATAAGAAAACGCTTGAGCAATCTTACCAAACAAGCGTTTATACGTTGCGATTATTGTACTCGTAAAGATGCAAGGGTCGTTGAATTTATTGTCTGACTGACGGCATTTTTTACCCTAGGGCGAGACTGGATAACTTGCTATAGTCATATACAATTTCACCTTTTGGATTTAAGACATGCTTTTTTCTGCACAGCTTTGGCAACAACATGCCGACATTTATCAAAAAATTCTCGCGCATCCGTTTAACCAACAATTAAGCCAAGGCACGTTATCGCAAAGTGCTTTTCAGCATTATATGATTCAAGATGCGCATTATTTGGTGGCTTACGGACGCGCCTTAGCTGTATGTGCCGCCAAAGCTTTTGATGCCAAAGATGTGATTCAATTTGCAGAAGCTGCCAAATTGGCGATTGTATTTGAACGTGAAATGCATGACAGCTTTTTAACGCAGTTTAATGTCAGCCAAGCAGAATTTGAAAATACTCCGCTCACCTTAGCCTGTCACCATTACACCAACTTTTTAACCGCTACCGCATGGTCAGAAAGTTACCCTGTGGTATTGGCATCTTTGCTGCCATGTTTTTGGATTTATGCTGAGGTTGGCCGTGATATTGTCAAGCAATCGGTTGCCAATAATCCTTATCAAGCGTGGATTAATACCTATGCAGGCGAAGAGTTTCACACTGCTGTTCGTGAAGTAGTGGCCACCATTGACCGTGTTGCAGCACGTTGTGATGAAGATACCTTAGCTAAAATGCATCAAGCCTATCGCCGTGGGGCAGAACTCGAATGGCTATTTTGGGACAGTGCTTATCGCGAGCAGACTTGGCCTTTATAATTGCACTTGGCGATTAAGCAAGTTGATGTTTAGTCGCCTGATCTTGTGCAGCTGTAGATTTGCCCAGAAACACAGCACTCCGACATAATTTGACGTACAAATGTAGTCAAAGCCCACTTGAACATTTTTCATGCGCTATTATATACGCCTCTCAAGATAAATGTTTAGGATCATTGCATGAGCCAAAGTCATATCCGTATTCGAGGCGCACGTACCCATAATTTAAAAAATGTGAACCTTGATATTCCACGCGATCAGTTTGTGGTGATTACGGGGCTTTCGGGTTCAGGTAAGTCATCACTTGCTTTTGATACCTTATATGCCGAAGGTCAGCGTCGTTATGTAGAATCGCTGTCGGCTTATGCGCGTCAATTTTTATCACAAATGGAAAAGCCCGAAGTCGACTCGATTGAAGGTTTAAGCCCAGCGATTGCCATTGAGCAAAAATCAACAAGTCATAACCCACGTTCAACCGTAGGTACCATTACCGAAATTTACGACTATTTACGCTTATTGTATGCCCGTGTTGGTACGCCATATTGTCCTGAGCATGACCTACCTATGGTGGCGCAAACCGTGTCCGAAATGGTCGATGCAGTTAAAGGCTTAGAAGAAGGTACAGCGCTAATGCTACTTGCACCGGTGGTGCGTGAGCGTAAAGGTGAATACAGTAATTTATTTGAACAATTGCAAAGCCAAGGTTTTGTGCGTGCCCGCGTCGATGGTGAGATTGTGGACCTTGACCCGATGCCTGAATTGGACAAAAAGAAAAAACACACCATTGAAGTGGTGGTCGATCGCTTTAAAGTGCGTGATGACTTAGGCAACCGTATTGCTGAAAGCTTTGAAACAGCGCTACGTTTAGGTGGTGATATTGCGATTTTATCGTGGATGAATGGCGAGCATGATGATCGAGTCTTTTCAGCCAAACACTCTTGCCCTGAATGTGAACGTGCTGTGGCAGAACTCGAGCCACGTTTATTTTCGTTTAACAACCCGTTTGGCGCTTGCCCTGTCTGTGATGGTTTAGGCACACGTAACCATTTTAGTGCCGAAAAACTGATTCATAATCCTGAGCTGTCCATTAGCCAAGGCGCAATTCGTGGTTGGGATCGTCAGCGTCCATATTATTACAGCATGTTGCAAAAAGTGGCGGAGCACTACGGTTTTTCCATGGACGCAGCATGGAATCAACTCGATAAAGACACGCAAAAGAAATTCCTATACGGCACAGGGCGTGACAAAATTGACTTAAGTTATATCGATGAACGTGGTCGTCGTCATAACCGCGTCATGCCGTTTGAAGGAATTTTGCCGCATTTAGAACGTCGTTACCGTGAGACTGAAAGTAACTATGTGCGTGATGATTTATCACAATATTTATCCAATACCGCCTGTGACGCCTGCGATGGTTCGCGCCTCAATGAAATTTCACGTCATGTGAAAATTTTAGACAAGACCATTGCCGAAATCACCAAAATGTCAATTGGCGATGCCGAGCAGTATTACCAAGATTTACAACTCAGCGGCGCCAAAGGCGAAATTGCCGATAAAATCTTTAAAGAAATTCGTGATCGTTTGCACTTTTTAGTATCTGTGGGTTTAAATTATTTAAGCCTGTCACGTTCAGCCGAAACTTTATCGGGTGGTGAAGCACAGCGTATTCGTTTGGCATCACAAATTGGTGCAGGCTTAATGGGCGTGATGTATGTGCTTGATGAACCTTCCATTGGTTTACATCAGCGTGATAACGACCGTTTGCTAGAAACTTTGGTGCGTTTACGCGATTTAGGCAACACTGTATTAGTAGTTGAGCATGATGAAGATGCCATTCGCGCAGCCGATCATATTATTGATATTGGCCCGGGTGCAGGTGTGCATGGTGGTTATGTGATTGCTGAAGGTACTTATGATGAGATTTTAGCCAACCCTGATTCATTAACGGGTCAGTATTTATCAGGCAAACTCAAAATCGAAGTGCCCAAAACACGTATTCAACCGCCAAAACCCGATGAGCAAATTAAGCTGATGGGCGCGGCAGGTCATAACCTTAAAAACGTAGATCTAACCTTACCTTTAGGCGTAATGACCTGCGTAACAGGCGTTTCAGGTTCAGGTAAATCCACCTTAATTAACCGTACCTTATTGCCGCTTGCTGCCACACAACTCAATGGTGCAACCACTTTAACAGCTGAGAAATTTGATTCAATTGACGGCTTACAGTTCTTAGATAAAGTGGTTGATATTGATCAAAGCCCAATTGGTCGTACCCCACGCTCTAACCCTGCAACTTATACTGGTTTATTTACTCCAATTCGTGAGTTATTTGCACAAACTCAAGAAGCCAAAGCACGTGGTTATACTGCTGGCCGTTTTTCATTTAACGTCAAAGGTGGGCGCTGCGAAGCCTGTGAAGGCGATGGTATGATTAAAGTTGCCATGCATTTCTTACCCGATATGTATGTGCCGTGTGATGCCTGTCATGGCAAGCGTTATAACCGCGAAACTTTAGAAGTTGGCTATAAGAGTAAAAATATTGCCGATGTATTAGAGATGACGGTTGAAGATGCGATGCATTTCTTTGATGCGATTCCTGTGATTCATCGTCGTTTAGAAACTTTAAACCAAGTGGGTTTGGGCTATATTCGTTTAGGTCAGTCGGCAACGACTTTGTCGGGCGGTGAAGCACAACGAGTCAAACTTGCTCGTGAATTGGCTAAGCGTGATACAGGCAAAACGCTGTATGTGTTAGATGAGCCAACCACAGGTTTACACTTCCATGATATTGCCAAGTTGTTGGATATTTTGCATCAGCTTCGCAACAAGGGTAATACCATTGTGGTGATTGAGCATAATTTGGATGTGATTAAAACCGCCGATTGGATTGTAGATTTAGGTCCTGAAGGCGGTTCAGGTGGTGGGATGATTATTGCTGAAGGAACGCCTGAAGAGATTGTAAATATTGACATTTCACATACAGGTCGTTTCTTAAAACCGATGCTTAAATAACCTTTGGTTTTAGTTCAATACGTGATAAAACGGTGATTCATTCACCGTTTTTTTTATTTAAGCAAAGACTAAACAACTTTTCACCTGAGCAAAATCTGTTTTTAAAACCACTAAAATAATTCTTCAGATTTGGTTAAAAAATTAACCCTCCACTGCATTTTTACCACTGGCTTTGACTCTTAATAAACTTTGATCTGCTTTGGCAAGCAACTGCTTCCATGAATCTCCACCAACAGCAACCCCTGCACTCACCGAAACGCGTAAATCCTCATGCCCTTCTACTTGGACTGGATGATGACTAATGGCACAACGTATTTTATCGCCAATATATAAAGCATCGCCAAAGGCACAATTTTCTAAAATCACCAAAAACTCATCACCACCATAACGCACCACCAAATCGGTGTTTCTAACATTTGCTTGCAATTGTTGCGCAATATGGCGAATCACATCATCTCCTACCAAGTGCCCATAGTAATCATTCACTTGCTTAAAATTATCAATATCAACAATAATAAGCGCCGTGTCACTAAAGGCATTACTTTGCTGATTTTTTAACTTTAAATACTCATCTAAGGCCACCCGATTTGAAGCACCTGTTAAGGGGTCAGTGTTGGCCATATTTTTAAGTTGAAAGGCTAAGGCATCACGTTGCTGTAAGGTTTGTTTCATACGTTCAATCGCATCTAACAAAGTCACAGAATCATTTAAGTCATGCTTATTTGCAGGGTCCACCAAGTCAAGTAAAGTATTACGTGCTAACACTAAAGGTAAAAAAACCTGATGACGTACATATAAAAAGGTAAAAACAACAGCGCCCAAACATAAAAATAACACCAAGCACGATACAATAAAGTCACGCTGTGCCACATGCTTACGCTCTTCAACTACAGCCAAACGTGTTTTTAGCACATAATGCTGTAAATCCAATACAGTTGCAGAATTCTGCACCGCAATTGTGGTGATTTGTTGAGTCGTATAACTATAAGGTTTTTGTTGATTACTTTCGTTTAATAAGGTGTCTATCAGCGCTTTGTTGGTCTGTAGCAATTGGCTTTCAATTGCCTGATAATACTTTTGAAATGCTGCGTGTTTTTCACTGGTGTCTTTAATATTGCCAATTAATTTCCATAAGTATTCAACTTGATATAACTGTTTTAAAGTCGCAATACGTTGCTGCTCATTAATTTTTTCAGAAAATATAATCGGTTCTTTTAAAGAAGATGTAATCCGGCTTGTTTGATCTTGTAAGTCATAGATCAACAGAATCATGGCATAGTGATAAGTGTTTTCCATCCCATAAGCTCTAGACTCAAGCAATTTCTTTTTTAATAAAGCATGGGTCTTTTCCCACACATCAAATAAGCTTTGCAGGTCTTGCATCAAGCGTTGTTGGGTACGTTGTTTTGATGGTAGATTGACATAATGATCAAAATCACGGCGTGCATTCACCAAATGTGGTGTGACTTCATTGCTTAACTGATTGGCAATTTCAGAAAAACCTGACGCTTGTAAAATGTGTACTGTTTGTTGAATTTTTTGATCGACCCGATCACGATGTTGCTGTAATTGAGCTTGATAAATGACTTGATTTTCAGCACTGGCATGATGCACAAAATTAATCGGTAAACGCTCACTCAGCATCGCCTGAGATAAGTCTGACATTGCAATTAAAGCTTCAATCTCAAGTAAGGTATGATTTGCTCGTTGGTAGCTTTGATAGCTTTTAAAAATCAATGACGCGGTCAGGACCAATAAACAAATGACCATTACAAAAGTTGAGATATGCAAATGTGTGCGCATACGTTCAGAACGTAATCTATACATGAATCTCTACGTCCTAAAACCAACAAATCAGGAAAAACATAGCTAAATTAAGCTGCTACTTTAAAACGAAAACATTTTGCCTGCTAGCGCTTATTTAAAGATAGGGAATAGAATTGCTCATTTGCATACAACTTAGCTGCATTTATCTACATCTGCCAAATTTTAATGCTTTTAGATCAGCTAAAAAACGCTATTTTTTTTGCTGATTTACCATAACAAAATATTTACAGCTGCCACAAAGCGGTGCATAATGCACTTCATTAGGGCGAGTTGAAATATTCCTCAGCAGATTTTTTAACTTTCCCGCAGATTTTGGCTAAAAAACCCACTTTTCTTTGAAAAGTGGGTTTTTTTATGCTTAAAATCTAGCTCAAAAATCATCATTTTGCACCAAAGTTGTGCAAAAACCTATTTAATATAACCCGAATCATGGATAAGCCTAGTTTTACATTGTTGTAAATTGAGGCTTATTCTGATGGCAGATTTGATAAGCACATAAGGATGCATAAATCCCAGCGAAATAACCTGAAATGGAACGATGACGGCTGCTTACTAAATTGTATTGCTGCTTCAATAAGCTAAAGACCGTCTCTATTTTATTGCGTTGTCTTAGCATTGCTTCATCCTCTGATGATAGCTCCATTGGACGCATATTTTTGCGATGATAGGTAATTAACTCAATACCTTGCTTTGTTAATGTATCTTTTAAACTTTCACTGATGTAGCCACGATCGCCGAAGATCTTACCCATATAGCCTTGCGCTAACTTTGGCAGAATCTTGATATCTGAAGTATGGCCATTCGACAGTTGGGTCTGAATCAATTGACCCTGAGCATCCACCAATATATGCAATTTGCATCCATAGAACCAACCCATTGAGCTTTTACCTCGTGTAGCAATTTGTTTTAAAGATTTATGGCGCTGAATACGCTGATTTTTACATACGGGTAAAGTTGTAGAGTCAACCCAAGCACATTCTGTTTGAGTCTTGGATGTTAAAGAAATATGTAATGCTTGAAGTGCGAGTTGATGTTGATTGATCAAATAAACGATCCGTTGATAGGATGGTAATGCTTTAAAAAGCTTGGAGTAAAAGCGTTTTATCATGCCATAAAAGGCTTTGAAATGATGAAGTTGAGAGTTTTTATACCAAACTGCGATAAAGATAATTTCAGATAAGCATAGAACACCTGATCGCTGTCTGACTTTAGGATTTTCTTGTTTTAGATACTGCCAATAGACCACTTCATTTTTTTGAAAAAAATCATCAATCGTGCAGAATAAAGTTGTAAACTCGAACATAGGATGGCTGGTTGAATGGTTTGTGTCGTAACTCACTTATCAACTCAGTCATCTTTTTTTTCAACTGAATTTCTTATCCATGATTCGGGTTAATATACGGTGTCAAGCAAGTATAAGCGACCAATTCGCTTGTAAAATACATAAAAAAAAGCCCAACCTTGGGGAAAGCTGGGCGGATAAAAACAAAATTAAAATCATTTTTTAAGCATTATATTCATTAAAGCCTGAATACAATGTTATGAATAGAATTCATTTAAGTTGACTAAACTGGTCGACTTTATAATCGAAATTATGGAAGAAAAATTCAGTGAAGTAAAGCACACTACAAACACATGTTTCTTTTTTAATCACCTTATTTTGAAATAATGTGTCAATCATGGCAATTTCAAAAAATTTACTTTATTTATCGCGGTATTTTTTATAAAAAGTGACTTACTTAGTATTTAAATTATTTTGAACTATAAAAAGATGCACTTTTTAGTTACAAGAAGATAACACTATAAATGTTTTTAACGATCAATTTTAACAATCAGATCGCTTTTATTACTGCTCTTATTTACGATATTGTTCATGTATTTTTAATTTTTTTAGCGGTAGTTTTACTTATTCTTTTGTTATAAAAAGTTTTTTCCTGACTTTAAAATTAAAACTTAAATGTGTAAATTTTAAACTCATACCATAAATCATATCAACAAATCAAAACAATAATATCTTTCCACTTCATTGACTTAATGAAATGTTACAATAGAATTGGCTAAGCAAATTCAGTCCATTTTTAATTACAACTGGTATCTATTATGAAAAAACTCGGTTTAGCCACTGCTTTATTATTAGCCGTAACCGGTGCTCAAGCTTACCAATTTGAAGTACAAGGTCAAGCTGAATACCTAGACACCACAGTAAATAACAAAGACTTTATTGGTGGTGTTCAAGCGACTTACTACTTTAAAAATGTTGATGCTGCTAAAGGTCCTTTAGCTGAAGCTGCGTTTTTAAACCATGCATCTAATGTTGCTGTTGCTTATAACTATGCAGAATTAGGTAACGACGGTCTTGACGTTGTAGCGCATAACATGGGTGCTAAAGGTGAAGTTTATATCCCAACTTCAGTTGTACCTGTATATGCAAGCGCATCTTACAGCGCAACCATTGCTGATGCTAAAAACCAAATCACTAAAGAGCTTGGTCTTGAAGACAATGGCGACCGTTATGCATTAGAACTTGGTGCTTTAGCACTACCTAACTTCTTGGTTGCTGTAGGTTACACAAGCGCTGCGAACCAACAAGCATTTGACGCATTCAAAGTTGCAAACAACGGTGTTGTTGCAGGCTATGGCGAATCTTTAACTCTAGGTGAAGACCAAGACGCAATCACTGCACGTACTAAATACGTAGGTGATATTGACGGTACTAACATGTCAGTTGCGTTTGAATCTGGCTTAGTTTATGGCGATGACACTGCATTTAACTTAGGTTCTACGCTTTATGTAACACCTAAATTAGGCTTAGGCGTTTCTTACTACGAATCTAGCTTTGCAGCTTCTCCAGATTCAGCTTTAGCTGCAAACGTAAACTACTTCATTACACCAGCTGTTGCTGTTGGTGCTTCATTTGTTAAAGCAAATGCTGAAGACAACTCTGTATTGGATACAGAAACTGTTGGCTTAAATGCTAAATTCCGTTTCTAATTTAAATTAGATACGATATAAAAAAAGGACGCTCAGCGTCCTTTTTTTATATCTCATGCTAAATTTTTCTTTCGCCAATATATTGCAGCGCAATTAAACGCGACACGATTACGGCCAAATACATTACCCCGCAAAACATTTGCACAATCGCCAATACACGCGCTAAAGGACTTAAGGGCATTAAGTCGGATAAGCCTGTGGCTGATTGCAAACTAAAGCTTAAGAATAATAAATCTAACCATTGTTGTTGCTGTGCCATGCTATTGAGGCTAAAACTATGCGGAATGAGTAACTGGCAAGTACTGTATAAAAATGCAAAACCCCATGCCAATAAGGTAAATACAGCACCTGCGGCAAATAACTCATCTAAAGTTAAATAACGATCTTCAAACATATAACGCAATAAACCATAAGCTGCACTAAAATAAGCAAAAGCTTCAAATACATGCGCCAATATTTGCACCCAACGCTGATCTATTCCCACTAAAATTAAGCTGGAAAACAACACCGCCAAACTCACAAAACTTAAACCTAAAAAGGTAAATACTGGCGTTTGGCGGATCACTTTTGCAATCACCAACAACGCCAATACCCCAAGCACCCAAGTCACCACTCGGTACGACTGGCTATACGAACTAAACATGGCCAAAACCAACATCAAGCTTTGTAAAAGTAACAGCCAAGCTGAAGGAAGCTGTTTAAAGGTGCACCAAAAATTAACAAATGCCTGCATAGCGTGTTTACTGTTGTGTTTTTATACGCAGTTAACTTAGCATGAGAAAAGTGCTTTACTGAGCAAAATATTGTATGAAAATCACAGCTAAAATTCGTCAAGAAATTACCGCCATTGAATTACGAGAAGATTTATCTCACGATAAAAAAATCTCCAATATTACCCACATTGCTTGCGCAACATGTGCAGGAGTGTCCATTCAACCGCTACCATTTGCCGATATTTTGTTGCTCACCCCGTTACAAGGTTATTTTGCCAGTCGTATTGCGGCTATTCATGGTGTTCCCATTAGTGAAAATGAGGCGCTTGATTGGGTCAAAGAAATTGTTGCTTTGGCAGGTTTAGGCATGTTGGCCCAGCAATTGGCGCTTGGGGTTTGGAAAACCGTGAGTTTTGGTTTTGGTGGTTTGCTGTCAATTCCACTAGTGTATGCCCTCACCTATGCAATTATGAAAGTGGCCGATGTATATTTTGCACATAAAGCTAAAAATGAAAAAATCAGCGAGGCACAGATTAAAGCAATTTGGCAGCAGGCTTTTCAACAAGGACAACAACGCGCCAAAGCGCAAAAAAAGCAGGAGGATTAAATGTCTCAAGCTTATCATTATTTAAACCGTCAGCTAAATACGCTTGAAATTACCCAAAGTTTGCTAGATATTGTGCAAGCTCATGTACTTTCATCACAAACACATGTGGTAATTTTGGCACTGCGTTTTGCTGTAGACGAGCTGAAAAATTACGATGCAGCTTTGCTTAAACACTATTTACAAACCATTGATGCAGATCAAATTGTCGCTTTGGTTAAAAATATCAAGACACAACTGTCTTTGCTTGAGTGCTTAAAACTCCAACATCAACAAGACCTGATGTATGTGGCTTATCCCAAAACGCATAGCAATACACTTGAAGTTTGTTTACATAGCCAAGACTTAGATGCTGTTTGTTTGATTTTATCAGCCTTTGGGCAAGCACAAGCTACATGGTCAGTTAAAAACCCTGAAGAACATGCCATTGCAGGGATTGAAATATTACATTCTTTGCAAGATGAAAATGCAGCCAATCACAAAGTGATGCTACAAAGTGTGGAAGATGCCATTGATTTATGGGTGACTGCCAAAGATCCAAATGATGAGCATTTTTGGGAATATTTTCCGGCCATTTCTGTGCTGAGTGTGTCTTTAGCCATTTATGATTTATTTAAACGCTACCAACGCCAAGAGATTAGTTGGCAACAATTTCAATGGATGGCAGCAAAAATCTCAGGGCTTAAAGTCAGTAAGATTGCTTTGATTGGCGTGTTACTGAGTCTACCTGTTGTAGGACAAGTAACAGGTGCTTATTTAGTGGCGCGTTTATTGCTCAGTGCTAAAGCCAATTGGTTTGAAAAAGATGCTGTGTTTTATCGTTATTTAAAGCATAAATTTAAACCCTAAATCACATAAAAAAAGCCCCAAATGGGGCTTTTTAAAAGGGACTATCACTTAGTGATCTGAAGCACCCGAGATACCAATACCCGTTTGTGAACGTACAAACTGCGCATCGAAAGCACGGCGTTCTTCTTGAGCTTGCGCCGAGTTATCCGTTACAGAGAACAACCAGCAGCAGAAGAATGCCAAAGGCATTGCAAACAATGCAGGACCATTGTATGGGTTAATTGGTGTATCAGAAATACCTAATGTATCTACCCATACTGCTTTAGATAAGATAATCAAGGTTACCGCAAGTACTAGACCAACCACGCCACCCATGACTGCACCGCGTGTGGTTAATCCTTTCCAGAACATTGACAATACAAGCACTGGGAAGTTGGCACAAGCAGCAACAGAGAATGCCAGACCCACCATGAAGGCTACGTTTTGTTTTTCGAAGATGATACCTAAAACCATGGCAAAGATCGCTAAACCTAAAGTTGCAATTTTTGACATACGTAATTCAGATTCAGGTGTAGTTTGACCTTTCTTAAATACGTTGGCATATAAGTCGTGTGAAATCGCTGAAGCACCTGATAGGGTTAAACCTGCAACCACGGCTAAGATTGTGGCAAATGCAACCGCAGAGATAAAGCCCATGAACAAGTCACCGCCCACTGCATCAGATAAATGCACCGCAGCCATGTTGTTACCGCCCACAAGTTCTAATTTACCTGTCACTGCCATTTTAGCAACGTCAAGGAACTGTGGATTGTTTGATACGTAAAGGATCGCACCAAAACCAATAATGAAAGTTAATAGGTAGAAGTAACCAATAAAACCTGTTGCAACCACAACTGATTTACGTGCTTCTTTAGCATCTTTTACCGTAAAGAAACGCATCAAAATGTGTGGTAAACCTGCTGTACCAAACATCAACGCTAAACCTAAAGAAATCGCATCAATTGGATTCGAAGCTAAGCTACCTGGACCCATGATTTTTGCAGCATCTGTTAAGTTTAAATCATGTACTTTAGAGAACACTTGAATAGATTGTTCAAACATGTTGGTAAAGCTAAAGCCTACACCTTTCATCACCATAAATGCCATGAAAGTTGCACCAGACAATAGCATCACGGCTTTAATGATTTGTACCCATGTGGTGGCTAACATACCGCCAAACATCACATACGCCATCATTAATAAGCCAACAATCACCACTGCAAGGTTGTAGTTCAAACCAAATAGCAATTTGATGAGCTGACCTGCACCGACCATCTGTGCAATAAGGTAGAATGCCACAACAACCAACGAACTGACCGCAGCCAAAGTACGCACTGGTTTTTCTTGTAAGCGGAAAGATACCACGTCAGATAAGTTAAATTTACCTAAATTACGTAGACGTTCAGCCACCAAGAATAAAACGATAGGCCAACCCACCATAAAGCCCAGTGAATACAGCAAGCCATCAAAGCCTGACATAAACACCATTGCAGAAATACCCAAGAACGATGCAGCTGACATATAGTCACCGGCAATTGCTAAACCGTTTTGGAAACCTGAAATCCCGCCACCTGCGGTATAGAAATCATTGGTACTCGTGGTTTGTTTAGCAGCCCACTTGGTAATAAATAAGGTACCTCCTACAAAGATCATAAACATGATAATTGCAGGCCAGTTGGTCGGTTGTTGTTCTGCTGCACCTAAGTCAGGACCTGCAAATGCTAATCCTGAAGCTAGCAACATAGTTACTGCGGCAAAAAATTTAGATTTGATCATGCATTTGGTCCTTTTTCTTTGGCAATCGCTTCAACTTCACGAAGCGCTTCATTGTTTAAACTGTCGAGTTTGTTGTTGGCAATGTACGAATACACACCACACAGCACAAAAGACAACACAATGATGCCAAGACCTAATGGAATCCCAATGGTGGTGACACCACCACTTAACGATTGCAATAAGAACTCTTTGTTGTAGCCAACCAATAGCATAAAACCAACATAAGCAAACAGCATGATTGCCGTGAGCGTCCAGCTCAAGCGACTTTTTCGTGCCACCATTTCTTTGAATTTTGGATTTTGTAGAATACGATCTACATGAGCCTGATCCATTTTTGTACTCCCTGCGCGAAAACCGTTCGGCGCGATTTTTTAATTAGAATTATTCCTGATGCCAAAGTAACAATGTGCAAGCTGCTTGTAATTTAGACTTTGGTCGTTAAATTTTGATCAATTTTGACTGACGAGTTTATGAATAAGCTATCATAGCCGCACAATCGGTACGCTCTAGGCAATATGAACAGTTGGCTCATTATGGGGGTGTTAGCCCTCTATATCGCACTCCTTTTTATCTGTGCATTTTTTGGTGAAAAACATGCCAGTCGTTTAAGTACTCGCGGTCGCATGCTTTTGTTTAGCTTAACTTTAGGTGTGTATTGCTCGTCATGGACATTTTATGGAGCCACCGGAGCGGCTGTTCGTGAAGGCATTATTTTTCTGCCCATTTATTTAGGTCCATTGTTATTTATTGCAGTCGGTTACGATATTTGGCGCCGCCTTGGACGGGTGCGCCAACATCATGCCATTTCCTCAATTGCCGATTTTGTCGCTGCACGTTACGGTAAAAGTGGCTCTCTTGCCTCTTTAGTCACCATTCTTGCCGTGATTGCCATTATTCCATACTTAGCATTGCAGCTACGCGCAATTGCTTTAAGTGCCACGGTCGTCATGGATACGCCAACCAGCATGGCATCGACTAGTAACGGCGTTTTGTTTCTCACCGCAGTCTTGGCAATTTTGGCGATGATTTTTGGCACACGACAAATTGCCAACACCGAACAACATGGCGGTTTAATGTTGGCGGTGGCATTTGAGTCCTTTGTGAAACTCTTCGCTTTGATTGCAGTCGCATTATTTTTTATTTTTGCCGAACCGGGGAATTTACAACAAATATCACGTGATACTTTAAACACATTCCAAGAAGTACAATTGTTTGGTGTACCAGACACCTTTTGGGTACAAACCCTATTAGCCGCTTTAGCGATTATTTGTCTGCCACGTCAGTTCCACGTGGCTGTGGTTGAGCTGCGTGATGAAAAACATATTCGTGGCGCACGGCGTTGGTTTGCTGCTTATTTAATTTTAACCACTATTGCTATTATTCCAATTGCCAGTTGGGCCTTACATGCCGCACCTGAATATTTGGCAATTCCTGATATTGCAGTTTTATCGCTGCCTTTAAGCTATAACCAAGATTGGCTGAGTATTTTGGCTTTCTTAGGTGGTTTTTCTGCCTCCACAGGTATGTTATTGGTATCATCTGTTGCACTGTCAATCATGCTGAGTAACGACCTCATCATGCCCGCTCTGTGGCGTTTTGGCTTATTGTCACGACATGATAAACGCTTACCCTTAGTGCTGAAGTTTACCCGCCGTGTATGTATTTTAGCAGTGATGCTACTTGGCTTTTTATTCTTCCATTTCTTTAATGATATTGACCAATTATCGGTCTTTGGTTTATTGGCTTTTAGTGCTGTTGCACAGTTCTCACCAGCTTTAATTGGGGGGCTATATTGGCGTGGTGGCAGTAAACAAGGTGTCTATGCTGGTTTAATTATGGGCTTTGTAATGTGGGCATATACCCTGTTCTTGCCAACCGTATTACGCAGCTTGCCACACGATTACTTTGCCATGAGCCATGCCTTTTTACATCAAGGTCCATTGGGTTTATCGTGGTTACGTCCCGAAGCTTTGCTTGGCTTTGAGTCATTTGCCCCATTAACCCATGGTGTGCTGTGGTCATTGGGCTTAAATATTGTGCTTTATGTATGGGTGTCGCGCATTTTCCGCCCAAGCATTGCAGAGCAAATCCAAGCAGAAAGTTTCTTTTATTATGAAACTAAACCCCTACTTGCGCAAAATACCCCAACAGATATGACCTACTTACATCACGACGTAGCACGTTTAAAAGTAGGTGACTTAATTGCGCTTGCCAAACGTATTACCGGTGATGCTCCGACCATTCAGGCCTTTAGCCAATTTTGCGCTCAAAACAACGTCACACTCAATGAAAATAGCAGTGCCAACGGTATGTGGTGGCGTTTTACCGAACAATATTTGGCAGGCACCATTGGGGCTGCTTCTGCACGTACCTTACTCACCACGGCCATGGTGAATAATGGTTTGGCTTTAGGTCAAGTGGCCAATATTTTAGACCAAGCCTCACAGTGGCAACGCTTTAACCAAAACCTGATTATGACCATGATTGACCATATGACCCAAGGGGTGAGTGTGGTGGATGCCAACATGTGCTTAGTGGCTTGGAATAACCAATATTTAAAACTCTTCGACTATCCAAAAGATATTGTGTATGTGGGTTGCCCAATTGCCGATTTGATTCGTTATAACGCCGAACGTGGTGAATGTGGTCCCGGTTCAATTGAAGAGCATGTACGTAAACGTATTCATTGGATGGAAGTAGGCAGCGCACATGAATTTGAACGAGTACGTAAAGATGGTCGCGTGATTCAAATGCGTGGTAATCCAATTGAAGGTGGTGGCTTTGTGACCACCTTTGCCGACATTACCACCTTCCGTGAAAATGAAGCCTTGCTTGAAGGGCGTGTGCAAGATCGTACTCAACAACTTGCCGATGCACTTGCCGAACAACAACTCGCGCGTGAACAAGCCGATAAAGCCAACATGTCTAAAAGTCGCTTTATTGCCGCGGCAAGTCATGACCTTTTACAACCCATGCATGCTGCACGTTTGTTTAGTACTGCACTTGAGCAAAGCATTCAATCTGATGAAGATCGTAAAATCCTCCAGCAGCTTGATCGCTCCTTACATGGGGCAGAGAGTATGTTGTCGGCATTATTGGACATTGCGCGCTTAGAAGGCGGTACCATTCAACCAAATCGTCAGCCGTATCCATTACATGATTTACTCAGCGATTTAGACTTACAATTTAAATCCATTGCTGCACAGCGTGGCATTCAATTTAAAGTGCATGATGTGCAATTTTGGATTGATACCGATCCACAATGGATTCGTCGTATTATTCAAAACTTTGTTAGTAATGCCCTGCGTTATACCGCCAAAGGTCGCGTAATTGTTGGTGTGCTACGTTCAGCAGAGCGTCCGCAGCATATTCGTATTGGGGTATGGGATACAGGTCCCGGCATTGCAGAACAACAACGTATTAAATTATTCCAAGAGTTTGAACGTTGTGGACATACCTCACCTTGGGGTGAACAAGGCTTAGGTTTAGGTTTAGCCATTGTACAACGCATGACCAGCATGCTCGATTATCCGGTGCATGTATATTCTGAGTATGGTCAAGGTTCCTGCTTTATGATTGAAGTGCCAATTGTGCCTGCACCCAAAGTAGTGGCACAACCTGTACAAGCTGTACCACTCAAAACCAAAGCCTATAGAATTTTGTGCTTAGACAATGATGAAACCATTTTAGAAGGCATGGCAACTTTATTGACCAAATGGGGTTATCAAGTCTTTAAAGCCACAGAACCTGAACACGCCATGCAGATTATTCAAGAACAGAATATTCAAGTGTGGTTGGTCGATCAGCATTTAAACCATGACAAAATTGGTTTAGATTTTATTTTGGCGCATCGTCAAGACAAAGTACCTGTGGCTTTAATTACCGCAGACTCAGATCCTGATCTACCGCAGCGTTTAAAAGAGCTCAACATCATGTTGCTGCGTAAACCTTTAAAACCTGCCGGACTACGGGCTTGGTTATCGGGCTTAAAAATCTCAAGTGATTAAAAACAAAAAAGACCGCTTAAAGCGGTCTTTTTTTTCAAGCTATTTTAAATCTTACGTTCTTCAATATTTAAAGCATTAATGGCTAATACAGCTTGAGTACGGTTTTGTACGCCCAATTTACGGAAAATTGCCGTCACATGCGCTTTAATGGTGGCTTCAGACACATCTAACTCATACGCAATTTGCTTGTTGAGTAAACCTTCCGCCACCATCATTAACACGCGAAATTGTTGTGGTGTTAAAGATTGAATACGCTCAGCGAGTGCTGTTTCATCGGCTGCACGCGGGTCAAAGTTCATATTGGCAGGTAGGTTAGGTGGTAACCAAATTTCGCCTTCTAAGACTTGACGGATCGCTTCACCAATATGGCTTGGATGCGCTGATTTTGGAATATAGCCCATTGCACCATGTGCAATTGAGCGTTGAATAATAGACACTTCTTCATGTGCCGACACCACAATAATCGGCAAAGCAGGATACTGCGCACGCACGTGTACCAATGCGGAAAAGCCTGAAGCACCGGGTAAGTTTAAATCCAATAAAACAAGATCAGGCTCAGGACCATTTTCTAAGCGTTCGTAAAATTCATTTACAGCGGCAGTCTCATGAATTTGGGCTTGCGGTAAGCTATAACGCACAGCTTGAATTAAAGCGTGGCGAAATAAGGGATGATCATCAACGATTAAAATATTCATAAGTAGTGACGCGAAGGATCTGGTGCACATTAGGCCCTATTCTAACCACACATCGCCCTTTAGCGATACGCAAGAATCGATTATTTTTTGCCAAAGCGTGGCATGGAATTCTTAAAAGCCGTTTTTTTCAGCGTTTTAGAATAATCTAAGCAGATTTTCATATAAATTTTATTCCCAAAGCAGAAAAGTTTATCTTTATGAAATATAAATTTATTATTCAATTACTTAAATTTATTTTTATCAATAAAATAAGCAAAAAAAAGGCATATCTTAAAAATAGATAACTTATCTTTTTTTGCGTATTTTACACAATATGTGATGTGTTGATTAATAGTGAATATTCCGAGCGAGCACAACTTACGAGTAATTCACTATGAGCATTTCACTACAAAAACCATTGAACATTGTGGCTGTATCTGGCGGCTTAAATACCCCATCTAAAACCGAAGCATTGGTGCAAGAAATTTTAAATGAGTTAGGTGAAGCCACGCCAATTCAGGTGCATTTTATTAAATTTAGCGAAATTGGGCATTTGTTGGGTGGTGCAATTTATCGCAATCAATTGCCACAACGTGTACAAGATGATTTAGCGGCTGTAGAAGCGGCTGATGCATTAATTGTAGGTACACCGGTGTACCGTGCTTCATTTACAGGTTTATTTAAACATTTCTTTGATTTTGTAGAGCAAACGGCATTAGTGGATGTACCGGTATTGTTGGCAGCATCAGGGGGTTCAGAGCGTCATGCTTTGGTACTTGAACATCAATTGCGCCCATTATTTAGCTTTTTCCAAGCACAAACTTTACCGATCGGAGTGTACGCAACAGATCAAGACTTTAGCGCAGCTTATACAGTGCAAAGCCCACATCTACGTGCTCGTATTACCCTAGCGGTAGCACGTGCTTTACCCATTTTACAGTGGGCACCAGCAAAAGGTCAGCGTGCTGAAGTGGTCAAAGAAAAAACCATTCAAGCCAGCCAAAACTTAGGCATTAACACACAAATTGAACAAGCAGAAGTATTGCCTTCTGCCGCAGTGCCAAGCCTAGATGCCGCCGAAGCACGCTTACATGGCAAAAAGACCATCACGGAAGTGGCTTAAAACAAAATTAGGGAGCAGCATGCAATGTCAAAACCAATCACTTTTGCCTATTGGGTTCCCAATGTCAGTGGTGGTTTAGTGGTCAGCACCATTGAGCAACGTACCGATTGGAGTTATGAATATAATGTACGTTTAGCACAAGCAGCCGAAAACAATGGCTTTGACTATGCCCTCACTTAAATTCGTTTTACCGCCGGTTACAATGCAGAATATCAACATGAATCTGTCAGTTTTAGTCATGGTATTTTAGCCAAAACCGAACGTCTAAAAGTGATTGCGGCGATTTTACCGGGGCCTTGGAAACCTGCGGTAGTGGCTAAGCAACTTGCAACGATTGATCATCTTACCCAAGGGCGTATTGCGATTAATGTTGTAAGTGGTTGGTTCCGTGGTGAATTTGATGCCATTGGCGAACCATGGCCTGAGCACGATGTACGCTACCAACGTTCAGAAGAATTTATCCGTGCTTTAAAAGGCGTCTGGACTCAAGATCAATTTAATTTTGATGGCAAATTTTATCAATTTAAAGACTATACCTTGAGTCCAAAACCAGTGCAAAAACCGCATATTGAAATTTTCCAAGGCGGTAGTTCACGCGCAGCGCGCGATATGGCAGCACGCGTGTCGGATTGGTATTTTACCAATGGCAATAGCCCTCAAGAACTTAAAAAACAAATTGATGATATTCGTGAAAAAGCACAAGCCAATGGTCATCAGGTTAAAATTGGCGTGAATGCCTTTATTATTGCCCGTGATACTGAACAAGAAGCTCAAGCTGTTTTACAAGAAATTATTGATAAAGCACATGTAGCTGCGGTGAATTCTTTTGCTGATGCTACTCGTGAAGCAGGCGCTGCAACCGATGAAGGTGAAGGCAACTGGGCCAAATCAACTTTTGAAGATTTAGTCCAATATAACGATGGCTTTAAGACCAATTTAATTGGCACACCCCAGCAAATTGCTGAGCGTATTCTTGAGCTTAAACAAGTTGGGGTAGATTTAGTGCTTTCAGGCTTTTTACATGCCATTGAAGAAGTCAAATATTTTGGTGCTAAAGTTTTACCCTTAGTGCGAGAACTAGAGCAACAACAGCAACTTAAATCTGCTTAAAGCATTCTAATAATAATAAATCATCAGCGTACTGTCCCTTAAGGCTCGGCTTAAGGGATTTTTTTCATTATAATATTCAAGATTATGATTAATTTTTGGCATGAATTGTGCATTTTTTAATGCAGAAAAAACTATACAATCTAGTGATCTAAACAATGAGAATAACAACATGAATAAGGCAAAAATCGGATTTGTGAGCGGTACCATAGTACATACTGCCTGTGGGTTAAAACCCATTCAGGATTTGCATGTTGGAGAACTAATTTTAACTTGCGCTGCGGATGGCAATACAGTGGCTCAGCCTATTGTTCAGATTCATAAAACAGCCCAAGCCATTTATCGTTGCACTTTATTAAACGAAGAGGATCCGCAATCATGCACCGTACATTATTTATTTACAGCACCCGAACAACACATTTTTGCGCACAATGCTTGGACCTGCGTGTTAAATTCTGAGCAAAAACAGCTACAAGCCTTTAGTTTAGCCAAGCAGCCGTTAAGCTTATGGCAAGGCAAACCCATTTTTGCAGCAAGCACACGCACCCAACAAACCATTGGTTTAAATGCAGCCACTTTTAGCCGCGACCTATATCCCAATGGTAAAGATGATGAATTTATTTCTATCTAAAACAAAGGCTTAGTGCATTACCCCAATCCAAATAGTCAGTTTAAATTTTCTCATGTGGCTGCACCGTTGTATCCTAACAGTGTTAATTGGCACCGTCTTGAGCAAAAAACATTGGTACTGCCTGTGTACCAATTAAAATTGGCACATAGTGATAATTATTTTGTGGGTGAAGCTGGAATTTTGGCACGCGCCAGTTAAAAAGCCCGCAACTGCTGGCTTAGAGATTTAAGAGTAAAAACTCGGTTTGGGGAATTTATTGCTCAATACCCATTCACCAATTTCTTGATACTTATAATCTACAGGGTCATGCAAAGTTTGGGTACGTACATTGCGCCAAAAACGATCTAAATTCAGTTGAGCAGTGGTGGCGCGCGCGCCCATCACTTGGAAGATATTTTGCGTAATGGCTAAGCTGCTATTGGTGGCGGCAATCTTAGCTGTGGCAATGGCAACTGCCACCTCTCCACGCTGCTCTGGACTTAAATTTTGACCTTCATTCCATGCGCTTTGTAAGCTTGCTACTGCTTTAGCTGCTAACAAACGTACACTTTCAAGTTGTAGGTAAAACTCAGCAAAATGCCGCTGAATATAAGGGTCATCGACTGCCTGTTCAGTCAGTGACGTAGACCATGCTTTTTGTCCCTGTACCGCCTGCTTAGCGGTGTTAAATGCACCTTCTGCCACACCTAAAAACATATGCACAAAAATCAATTGTGCAATCAAAGGACGTAAGCTTGAGTATGGTGTGCTTAAAGGTCCGGGATTGAGTAGCAATTCATGTTGATGGATTTTAACCTGTTCAAAATGACTGGTGCCACTGTCAGTTTGGCGTTGCCCCATATTATTCCAATCGCCTAAAAAATTTACTCCTTCGCGTTGCGTTGGAATCACCGCAATCAATAACTTCCCTTCAGGATTGTAGGCAGAACACAGCAACATATCTGAATCTATTGAGCCTGAGCAAAAGCTTTTATCGCCATGAAAAATATATTCATGTTCATTAATTTTTGTGGCTGTAGCACGTCGGTCAAGTGGATTTAATGTATTGCCCCAAAACAAATTTTCTTGGACTGTTTTTTCAAACCAAGGCGCATATTGTGGTGGTTGCGCAAACAATTTAACTGTGGCAATCAATAAGTGATGAAAAGCATAAACATGCGCCAATGAGCTATCGGCGCGGGCAATAGTTTGAATGGTGGCAAAAATAGTTGTCCAATTGGCACCTTGTCCACCAAATTCTTTGGGGATAGACAGACTAAGTAAGCCACTTTGGCGAATTAAATCGCGTTCGGTTTTCGGGTTGCCGCCTTTTTTGTCACGCTGTGCTGCGGTTTGGGCAAATTGCTCTGCAAGACTTTGAGCAATGCTGAGCGGATCGAGGCTATTTTGATGTGCAATATTCATAATAATAGTTGATGCTTCCAATATTTTAGCTTAGCAGAACTGTGACTTGCGCCTTAGCTAAATGCCTGCTGTGCTTATGGCAAAAAATAAAATGCCGCGACCGAGCACGGCATGCGTTTTGTTTTTTTAGTTTGGATAAACTGTTTTGATGAGCTCTTCGACTACTTTAGGTTCGGCTAAGGTTGAGGTATCACCTAAGCTATCGAGTTCATTGGCAGCAATTTTTCTTAAAATACGCCGCATGATTTTGCCCGAGCGGGTTTTAGGTAAAGCCGGTGCCCAATACAATGCATCAGGTGTGGCCACAGGTCCTAAAATTTTGCGCACCCATTGAATTAACTCGTCATGTAATACTGCACTCGGTTGTATATCAGCTTGTAAAGTCACAAAAGCACAAATAGCTTGCCCTTTAATCTGATGTGGCATACCCACAACCGCTGCTTCTGCAACACTTGGGTGTGCCACCAACGCACTTTCTACTTCGGCTGTTCCTAAACGATGCCCTGAAATATTAAGCACATCGTCTACACGTCCGGTAATCCAGTAATAGCCATCTTGGTCACGGCGCGCACCATCACCGGTAAAGTAGCAATCAGGATAAGTGCTAAAATAGGCATCTATAAAACGCTGTGGGTCGCCCCAAATGCCACGCATTTGCCCCGGCCATGAATCTTTAATCACTAAATTGCCTTCGGCTTCACCCTCAAGTTCGTGTCCATCGGCATCTACAATGGCCGCTTGCACACCAAAAAATGGACGCGTAGCAGAACCGGGTTTCAATGCCGTTGCACCGGGCAATGGACTAATCATAAAACCGCCTGTTTCGGTCTGCCACCATGTATCTACAATTGGACAACGCGCCTCGCCTACCACGTTGTAATACCAATTCCATGCTTCAGGATTAATCGGCTCGCCCACCGACCCCAACAAACGTAACGAGCTACGATCACTTTCACGTACAAAGGCATCGCCTTCTCGCATCATAGATCGGATTGCGGTGGGGGCGGTATACAGCACAGTAATATCATGTTTATCCACAATATGTCCGGTACGCGCCCACGATGGATAATTGGGGACACCTTCATACATCACACTCGAAATACCATTAGACAACGGACCATATAGCACGTAAGAGTGACCGGTAATCCACCCTACATCGGCAGTACACCAAAATACATCATCTTGTTTAATATCAAACACTTCACGAAAAGTGCAGTTGACATACGTTAAATAACCACCTGTCGTGTGCAACACGCCTTTTGGTTTTCCAGTCGAGCCTGAAGTATATAAAATAAATAATGGATCCTCAGCATTCATAACTTCGGGTGGACAATCATCATTTACTTGCATAATTTCAAGGTGATACCATAAATCCCGCCCTATTTTCATAGAAATAGGATTACCCGTCCGATGCACCACAATCACTTGTTCAATACAATGACTTGTGGTTTGCTCAAGTGCTAGATCGACATTGGCTTTTAGTAAAATGGCTTGACCACCACGCATGCCAGAATCGGCAGTAATCACCATTTTGGCTTGGCAATCATCAATTCGGCTGGCTAAGGCGTCGGGTGAAAAGCCACCAAACACCACACAATGCACTGCACCAATACGACTACATGCCAACATTGCAATAGCAGCTTCGGGAATCATGGGCATATACAACATGACACGGTCGCCCTTTTGAATCCCATTTTTCTTTAACACATTGGCAAAACGGCACACCTCATCATGCAAAGACACAAAAGAAATCACTTTATGCCGTGAAGGATGATCACCTTCCCAAATAATGGCAGGCTTATGTGGATGCTCTTTTAAATGCCGATCTAAGCAGTTATAAGACACATTCAACTCACCATCTTGAAACCATTCAATTTTAAAATTGTCTTGGGCAAAACTGGTATTTTTGACTTGAGTAAATGGCGTAATCCAATCGAGCTTTAATGCCTGTTCACGCCAAAACGTATCAGGATCATCAATAGATTGTTGATAACGTGCCAAATATTGTGCTTCATTGGTACGTGCGGTTTTTTTTAAGTGTTCGGGAATAGGATAAATCTCTTGCATAGCGAACATCCTTGATCAAATGGCAACCTTGTATTGCACTTCAATTTTTTATGCTTCTCATCTTGTTATGGTTTTGGCTAACATACACAGTAACGCATCCTGCGTCCTTTGATTAAAAATGGTGATGTATGTCTCCTGTTGAATTTCGTGCTCAGCGTCGTCCACATCAAGGACGCTTTGGGCGTTTAAGCTATATGGCATGGCAGGCGGTGTTATGGTGCGTGGCATGTATGTTTGGACTGATGCTACTGCTTAGTTTAGGTGTGATTAACTTTGCCACGTTGAGCCTTGATTCGGCTGCCTACCTTTTACCCACCTTAAATCAAGTTATTAGTTTACTTTTTTTTGCCTTATATACCTATTTTGCTTTTGTAATCACGATTCGGCGTTTACACGACCTTAACTTAACGGGTTGGTGGTCGTTATTGAGTTTGTTGCCACTCATTAATATATTGTTGTTTGTGTATTTGCTTTTGGCGTCTGGTACAGCTCAGGCTAATCGTTTTGGTGCAGTACGCGTAACACCTTTTTGGGAAAAATTAGTGGCATGGTTGTGCATTGCTTTTATGCTGCTTGTGTTTATGAGCTTTGCCAGTGTTGTAAGTCATTTTAGTCTAGACGCTAATTTTTCACAGCCACAACAGATCATAGAAAAAACCGCTGAATTTTTCTAAGTCTTTGCTTTAGATTTCAACAACATTTTAAGTAAAATAGTAACTCAAGTTAATTTCTTGGCAATTTTCAGGCACAATAAAACAAAATTTTACCAATTGGAAAAGCTGTGGCTGAACAAGAAAATGCCTCAAAAGATTTGTCCGAAGGTGCGGCTAATTTAATCCTAGAGGCAAGCAATAAAACTGCTGAGACAGTGAGTTTATATGCGAAAACCTCAATTGAAGCATACTCCACCATTGATCATTTTATTGATCTATTTTGGCAACGTCTGCCCTACATTTGCATTGCAATTGTGGTGTTTGCAATTTTTTATCTACTGTCCAAAGTATTTAAATTATTTGTACGCAAGGCACTTTCTGAGCGTTCTTATACCAAACAAAATTTAGTTTTGGTGCTCAATCGGGTTGGTAGTTCCGCAATTATCTTTTTCGGTTTTTTAATTTCCATGGTGATTGCCATTCCGGGCTTTACGCCGGGTCAGCTGATGAGTGCGCTTGGGATTGGTTCGGTTGCGATTGGTTTTGCCTTTAAAGATATTTTCCAAAACTTGCTTTCAGGAATTTTAATTTTATTGGGTGAACCATTTAAAATTGGCGATGACATTATTGTTTCAGGCATGGAAGGTACGGTTGAAGATATTCAAATTCGCGCAACCTTTTTACGCTCCCCCGATGGACGTCGTATTGTGATTCCAAATGCGACCGTTTACACCAGTCCAGTCACAGTCAACACAGCCTATCCACGCCGTCGTTGTCAATTTGTGGTAGGTATTGGTTATGAAGATGATGTGCAAAAAGCAAAAGACATCATTATGACCATTTTAGATAAAGACCAAACCATTTTAAGCCAACCGGGCTTTAGCGTTAATGTAAACGCACTGGCAGATTTCTCGGTCAATTTAAATGTTACATGGTGGGTCAACACCTCAGAAACCACCATGTCAGGTTCAATTAGTGATGTCCAACAACGCGTGATTAAAGCCTTTGCTGAACATGGCATTTCCATTCCTTACCCTGTGCAAGAAGTGAAAGTCTATCGTGGCGACCCTGTTGTAGATTCAAGTGCTAAATAAGCGTCCAATTAAATAAGGAATCACTGTTTCGGTGCGAATAATACGGTTGCCTAAGTTTGCCGCTTGGCAGCCGTTTTTTATGAGTAAATCAATTTCATAAGGAATAAAACCACCTTCTGGCCCAATCACAATGCTACACGGCTGATTAATCGCATGCGGCATGGCCTGCTCGACATAAGGATGTGCCACAAAAGCCGGTTTAGCCTCAGTGATTAACGTTGGTAACACATCTTCTACAAACGGTTTAAAGCGTTTATACAGCTCAATTTGTGGGGCAATGGTATCACCTGCTTGCTCAAGTCCAAGCTCAATATAATGATTCACTTGTTGTAAAAATGGGGTTTGCCAATAGCTTTTATCCACCCGATAACTATGAATTAAAATAATTTTCTCAACCCCTAAAGTTACTGCGTCCATGATTAAACGTCGTAATACTTTGGGACGTGGCAATGCCACAATTAAGGTAACGGGTAGTTTTTGAGGCACGTTTTCTTGTTGGATTGGCTGAATCTGAATAGCACTAGGGCCAACTTGCAACACTTTCGTTAAATAACGCGGCCCTTCAGCAATGCCAACTTTAAGCGTATCTCCAACTTGTAGATTGATATGCGTATGTAGATGCTCAAGCTGACGTTTAGATGTGATGCTCCACACTTCATTTTGAGTTTGGCGAGGGTCAAGTAAGACAATATTCATAAGCGCCTCTTAAAGATAAGTATCGAGGCATTGGATATGCCGTGCCAATGCACCTTGGTTGTGTTGCATGACCTGTTGGGCATTTAAATTAAGCAGTTGGCGCTGCTCTGGCTTGTCCATTAAGCTGAGCAATATCGTGCCGGCATGTTTAAAATCGCTCGCGACCATTACCCCATCTACCGCCACAAACTCATCGACAATACTTTGGAAATTAAAATACTGTTGACCTAATACCGTTGCCACACCCAATGCAATCGGCTCCAAAATATTATGTCCACCGCCAAGTTGATTAAGTGAGCCACCTACATAACAAGCCTGACTTAAAGCGTACCATAGCCACATCTCACCCATAGAATCGGCTAAATATACTTGCGTATTGGTTTCAATCTTCTGCCCTAAACTACGGCGCTGAGTGTTTAAATTTAAACTCTGACAGGCTGCAAAAACCTCGTCAAAACGCTCAGGGTGACGCGGCACCACAATACACACTAAATGAGGATCGGCCATTAAAGCAGGTTTAAGCTGTTCAAGCAGTTTTACTTCTTCAGGGGCATGGGTACTGGCAAGCGTAATAATTTTACGCGTCTGCAATTGCCATTTAATTTTGAGATGTTCAGCTTGGTTTATAAAGCTGTGTGGCGCAGTAATATCAAATTTTACGCTACCTAAAACTTGGGTTTTTTGTGCCGGCATTCCAAGTGCAATAAAGCGCTGCTGCGTGGCTTGATCTTGAGCCAGTAGTGCATCAAGCCCTTGCAACATGCCGCGTGTAAGACCTTTAACTTTGTTATAGCCTTGCGCTGATTTTTCCGATAAACGTGCATTTAATACAATACAAGGCACCTTAAATTCTTGTGCAATATCAATTAAATTTGGCCACAATTCTGTTTCCATTAACGCTAAGATTTTAGGTTGATATTTTTGATAAAAATCACGCACTAAATCACGTTGATCAGCAGGTAAATACACCGCTTGAAACAGATGTTCATATTCAGGTTTTAAAAATAATGCTTTGGCACGCGCCTGACCTGTTTTGGTGGTATTGGTGACCAAAACCGCATGACCTTGTTTTAAATAATGTTCAATGATCGGTTGTGCTGCATTGGTTTCACCAACCGACACCACATGAAACCACAGTGTTTTTAAATTTTTAGGCGCCTGGAATGGACCAAAACGCTCGATGAGTTCTTGTTGTAAGGCTTCAGGCTGAGTAGCACGCTGTTTAATGCGCGCACGATAAATTGGCTTAATAAGTGTTAGTGCTGCGTTATACCAAAACGGAGTAGCCAAGAAGTCGCCTCAAATCACAACCAATGAAACGGCAGAATATAGCAGAGAAGCGAGCCAATGAATACAAAGGCACAGTCAATGCCAAGTAAAAGCGCCGAGCGGTTGCCCGACGCTACACTATAAAAGATTAAGCTTCAGTCATCGCTAAAGTCGGATAGTCAATATAACCTTCAGCTGTATCTGTGCCAATCATTTTATCAAGTTGTACTTCATTGAGTGGAGCATCTTGTACTAAGCGTTCATATAAATCCGGATTGGCAATATAAGCTTTACCAAAGGCAACTGCATCCGCTTTACCTGAAGCTAATAAATCAATTGCATCTTGACGGCTTAAGCTCATATTGGCGACATAAGGCACGCCGTTGGAACACTGTTTAATATGCTCAGAAATACTATCTTCAGCCAAATATTCACGCGTAAAGAAAAAGGCGATTTTACGTTTACCAAGTTCTTGCATGGCATAACCAAAGGTTTCACGTGGATTCGCATCGCCCATGTCATTTTCGTCACAACGTGGTGCAAGATGCACACCTACTCGACCCGCACCCCAAACTTCAATTAAAGCATCTACTAAATCAAGTAAAAAACGCACGCGATTTTCGACTAAACCACCATATTGGTCATCACGTAAATTGGTGCTGCTTTGTAAAAATTGATCGACTAAATAACCATTGGCTGCATGTAATTCCACGCCATCAAAACCTGCTGCTTTGGCATTGATCGCCATTTGTTTAAAATCGGCAATGGTGGTTTGAATTTCATCCAAGCTTAAAGGACGTGGCGCCACATAATCTTGTTTTGGGCGTAACAAGCTCAGTTGACCTGCAGGTTGAACATCACTGGCCGAAACCGGCTTTTGCCCATTTTGGAAATAAGGATGTGAAATACGTCCCACATGCCAAAGCTGCGCCATGATTAAGCCACCTTTGGCATGTACCGCATCTGTGACATCTTTCCAACTGGCAATTTGCGCTGGGTTAAACATCGCGGGTGTATTGGCATAGCCAATCGCTTGCTACGATACAATAATTGCTTCTGAGATAATCAAACCTGCACTTGCGCGTTGGGCGTAATAATCTGCCATCATTTGAGTCGGGATTAAATCATCAGCCACGCGTGTACGCGTGAGTGGTGCCATAATCACACGGTTTTTTAGCTGTAAATCACCCAATGTGATTGGAGAAGAAAGTTCAGCCATGATGCCCCTCTTTAAATTTAGTGGTTAAAGTATCAATCTATTGTGTCGTTTATCTTGTATGAAATCAGCATACGTTTTAAGTAACCCGAATCGCGGATAAGAAATTGACTTGAAAAATAAGAGGACTAGAGCCATCAGTTGAGTTACCACACAAAACT